>JANMMA010000016.1:0-6517 GCA_031372815.1 Sphingobacteriales bacterium | reverse complement strand
CGGACAGCCATTGTACTACGTTACAATCATTGGCGGAAAAGAACAATGCCGAATTAGTTTTCCTGCATGTCCAGGATAAAATTGAAGTGTCATTACCCGCCGACAATCTCGCTATAAACAAAATCCTTAACCAGTTTAGTGTTACACCGGTCACTGTTCCATTTGAACATTCTATAGGTTCTTCAGTCAATAAATATCTGGAAATCAATGGTGGAGATCTGGTGGTAATACTACCGCATTATCATACATGGCTCAATAATATGTTGCTGGGAAGTGAAACTTCAGCCTTAACGCGGCTGATCAAAGCTCCAGTCATGTCATTACCCTAAGGATGTGGTTACTATTTATCAATAAAAGCGGGGGACTATTTTCTTCCTGACTGGTATTTTACCATTTTAGGAACAAGCGTATCAAAAACAGCCTGTTGTTCCTTAGTGCAGTTTTTGCGGAGTTGATGAAAATGCTGGAATAATTTTTTATCGGATTCACGCTGATTTGCAGTCCACTTATCAACGTAATGATCTACCAAAGAATCGGCAACTTCCTCATCACCGAGGTGCATATATAAACTGTCTTTCAGTTTGTTGACTTCTTCCCATCGGGGTTTCATCAACGCGAAAAAATTATCCTTCTCTTTTTTAAATACTTTATCCTGTTCCTCTGTAAGGTTGAGCCTTGATTTCAGAAAGCCTTTCTGTTCTTTTCTTTCCGCCGGTTTTGAACTGCTGAACGCAAAGAATACCAACGACAGGTTAGTAAGTACAAGAAAAACCACTAACAGCAGAACCCATTTGTTTGAGGTGATAGACTTCATGGTAAATCAGGATTTGGATCTAAATAAGCAACCTGCATTTGAGCGTAATCCGATGTGGCCCCACTGACTTCTTTTTGGGATTCCAGTTTATTGAATATCAGAAAACCATTGATCATCAGGAAAACAAACAACAATGCCAGCGATACGGCAGGTTTTGATAAAAAAGCCATCCACCTATTCCACTGGTTCATTCCCGAACCTTCCATCCTGGCCATCAGCCTGGTATAAAAAAAAGGTTGGGTTTCAGCCCTTTCAATACCATCAAGGCTATTCAAAATCTGCTCAGCCAATTGATCGATGTCTTGTTTACTTTTCATATCTATTCATTAGATGTCGTTTCTACAAAAAGATTGTGGCTTACCTGTTGGTAAGATAAAAATCTTCCAGTGATTTCCTGAGATTAGCCTTGGCACGATGAATTAGGGATTCCACGGCTGACACGGTAATCCTCATCACCTCACTTATTTCCTGGTATGGTATACCCTCTACTTTGTGTAACGTAAATGCAATTCGTTGATTGTCAGGCAGTTTATTAATTGCCTTGAACAGCATCGCAGCTTTTTCACGGTTGTCCATCTGCACTCCCGGGTGCACAAAATCGGGTGGGTCATGCCTTGGTTCGTTATCATCTCCAAACAGTCCGGTGATGAATGCAAAGCGTTTTTTTCGCTTTTTGTTCCGGATCATCTCAAGTGATTTTGTCACCGCAATCCTATATAACCAGGTGGAGAACGCAGATTCTCCCTTAAACTGGTGTACCGATTCATACACTTTAATAAATACTTCCTGGGTTACATCCTCAGCATCGCCTGTATTTTGAAGCAATCCGAGGGCGGTATTGTAAACAAGGTCCTTTCTTGTTTCCACAATGATCCTGAAGGCGGATTCGTCTCCCTGCTTAAGTCTGTTTACCAGGTCAGACTCATCTGTCCTGGGGATATATTTTAAAGCTGAATCCGCCATCGTTGGTTTTGGTTCCCTTACCGATATAAAGTTAACCGAAGCTTCCATCATTTTCTTTCAATACGAATGATTTTGTCTAAAAGATCTCCTCTTGAACTTATAC
The DNA here is from genome assembly GCA_031372815.1 of Sphingobacteriales bacterium. Lineage (GTDB taxonomy): Bacteria > Bacteroidota > Bacteroidia > Chitinophagales > Chitinophagaceae > Pollutibacter. The sequence goes on along the minus strand of JANMMA010000016.1, from coordinate 4,637 downwards.
CTGTTACCCTTACAGAATAGCTGGATGGGGCATCAGCGGCATAAAAGCTACATTTTGCTTTGCCCGTTTTATCGGCCAGCAATTCGCCGTTCCAATAAATGGTAGAACGGTTATCCGTAAACGATGCTTCCCGTACGGCGGGCAGGTCATACCTGGGCATATAGAAGTCGGGCCTTTGATGGTACCCCAGCGGGAAAATGTATTGCATTTCTTTCTGGTTACTGTTATTCTGAATGGGGTTACGTAGGATGTTAGCTGTTTTGATCAGGATTACCCCGGTAGCACCACGGGTTCCGTATTGTGCAGCATCTGAACCCGTCATGACCTCAATGGATTCAATAGATTGCGGATTGATAGAATTCAGGTATGCCACCGCATCGTCTGTTGAGGCAGGTACGCCATCTGTGATGATAAGCGGTTCATTGCTTTGGCTTCTTCCCCGGGCATCGGCAGTTCCGCCCATACCACCGCGAATGGTAAGCCTTCCATTCATAAGGATAACGCCAGGTAGCATCAGCACTGCATTGACGGTATTACTGAGGCCCAGTTTATCGAGCTGTTCACCGGTGATCATATGGGTAAACTTATTTTTCTGATTGTCGACCTTTCCATCTTTTTTGTTCGATTTTCCATTGATCACAATTTCTTCCAACATGCCTTTTGTTGGCCCGGTAAGGAAACTGTCGGCCATACTTTTCTGGTAAGCTCTAAACAATGTTGATGAATCTTCTACTATGGCCATTTTAGCAGTCGGCATCACTGAGCCCGGTGGATCGGCAACCACTATAAATGCGGGCTTCTGTCCTTTAAGGTCTGTGACCTGTACAATAAAAGGCATCTTATCGTAAAATCCAAAGGGTGGAAATGAAAAATGTCCGCCTGCATCCGTTGTATCTGTCAACAGGATATTCTGCTTTGTAGAAATAAGCGTGATGATGTGGGAACTTGCAGGAACCTCATTCTTCAACAATACTCTGCCAGCAATGATGATTCCACTGTCCCTGCTCGCAACGCCTTTGGTAAGGTTCAGACCTATGGGTTCGGCGAGCAATCGCAGGTCGTCCAGATCCGTCGCTAACGCTGAACTTCCAGCCGGCTGCCCTACCCAACGGTTATCGGTAACCGAAACGCTGAACACGCCGCTCATCGGAACACCGGCGCCATCTTTAAGGTCAATATCCAGGTTCACCAATTCCCTTGGTCCGTAAGAAGTTTTATTAGGCGTGATGGTCAGTTGCGGATCATTTCTGTTGACGCGGATCTGGCGTTGCGAAACAATTTGCTGATCACTGTTGACCAGGTAGAAACTGGCGATTCCGTCAGGAAATTTATCGAGTGGAACGTTAACTTCATAGACTCCGTTTCCTATACTGGCAAAACCAAGTGATGTTTTTGTGACACCAAGCAAATAGCTCACAGGCCTTTTAAGGTAAAGTGAATCTCCCTGCGCAACCCGAAAGGTAACTGTTGCTTTGGTTGATTTGACCAGGCTAAGCTGCCATCCGTTCGGACTACCGGATGATAGGGGAAATGTTTTTTCTGTCTTATCCGGCATAACCACCACCAATTGATAACTTCTGTTTTTGGAAGGGGAAAATCCGCATTTTGCGTAGCCTGGCATGGTTGATTTAAATGTTTCGACCACATTATTTCGCTCATCTTTCACATATCCTGAAACAGTTAACGGATCACCATTTTCGTCAAAACTCCTAATGGCAATATTGTTGATCATTCCGTTGATGAGGTTTCCGCCTTCAATGGTAAATGATATGCCCGGGCTGGGTGATATAAGGAAGGATTGCATTGCCGGACTGCGCTTGTCGTCCTCAAATATATATACAGATGATAGCAACGGCTTTCCTATGTTGGGGTCTTCCACCATTTCCTGCGTATATACCTTCACCTGGTAAGGACCTTCTTTCCACTTACCCGATACGAAGATGCCACCATCCAATTCATTTCCAGCAGTATTTAATAGCGTGCGCGAAACAAGGCTGTCGTGCTGGTTTATAATATCAACATAAATCTTTGCGGACATCGTGGCTTTCCCACTTACGGGGTTATATACATAAACCCTGAACCAGATGGTGGACCCACCCGGATAATAGGGCTTATCTAAATGCAGGTTGATCTCCTGGGCACCTGAAGCCATTCGTTCACGGATCATTTTTGCAGCAGCCTGATCAAGGACTTCTTTTTGATCTTGTGTCTTTGCCACGATGCCTATACAAACAACAAAGAGGAGGAGGAGAATTTTACGCATATATATTAGATGACGTTTCTGTGTATTTCCTTTGCATGATGTTTCGGCCTACCAGCGGCCATTGAATATAGGCATTGGTATGAACAATAGCTGGTATTGAGATATAATCTCACATTTCCACGACGAATCCATTTGACACTTAACTTTATCCTCCTTAGATCAAAAATACCAATATGATAAAATTTGAATGGAAGGGTGTATTTCCAGCCCTCCTCACGCCTTTTACAGAAGATGATCAGCTCGACCTCGACCTTTTTGCAAAAAACCTGGATGCACAGATCGATGCAGGTGTATCGGGTATAGTATTGGGAGGATCACTTGGTGAAGCAAGTGTGCTGACACTGGAGGAGAAAGAAAAACTCGTAAAGTTTGCCATAAAAAAAATCCAAGGGCGTATTCCTGTTGTTTTGAATATCGCTGAAGGTGCCACCGCGGAAGCCTTAAAACAGGCCGCCCTGGCAGAACAATGGGGAGCAGATGGTCTTATGTTACTGCCGCCAATGAGGTACAAGTCGGACCACCGCGAAACCGTTACCTACTTCAAAACCATCGCCCACTCCACGCCGCTTCCTATTATGATCTACAACAACCCGGTAGATTATAAAATTGAAGTAACGCTGGATATGTTTGAAGAACTTATCGTGTGCGAAAATATTACGGCGGTAAAAGAATCCACCAGGGACGTCAGCAATGTGTCCAGGATGATCAACCGATTTGGCAGAAGGATTAAAATACTTTGTGGTGTGGACACGCTGGCTATGGAAGAGCTTTGCCTGGGTGCAGATGGATGGGTAGCCGGACTGGTGGATGCATTCCCTCATGAAACAGTAGCCATTTATAAATTAGTAAAAGCCCAACGCTTCAATGAAGCCGCAGAAATTTATCGTTGGTTCATGCCACTACTTGAACTGGACATCCATCCAAAACTTGTACAGTACATTAAACTGGCAGCAACACAAACGGGTATAGGTTCAGAAAATGTCCGTGCCCCTCGACTTACCCTTGCAGGTGCTGAGAGGGAACACATTTTGAAGGTCATTAATATGGGTATTGCCGTGCGGCCGATGTTGATGGATTATCACGCTTTGTAAAATAAAACTATGTACCGCGATATAAGTATTGGTGAAATTGATGAGGTCATGCAAAGATCCTGGAGTGCATTCCTGGAATACAGGAATTATTCACTGCGCGACCGTGCCGCTTTTATGAAGGCCATTGCGAGAAAACTTGAAGATAGCGGTGATGAGATCATCCAGACAGCAATGCGTGAGACCAACCTTCCTGAAGCAAGACTAAAAAACGAGCGCATAAGAACCGTTTTCCAGTTGAATAGTTATGCCGAAGCCTGTGAAAAAGGACTTTGGGTAGAAGCGCGGATCGATTCGGGTATGCCTGACCGTAACCCTCCACGGCCGGACATCAGAAAAATACTGACGGGCATGGGACCGGTCATCGTTTTTGGTTCATCTAATTTTCCCTTTGCCTATTCTACGGCTGGCGGTGACACGGCATCTGCTTTTGCTGCCGGTTGCCCGGTAGTAGTAAAGGCACATCCTGCCCACCCTGAAACATCGGAAATGGTAGCGGGCATAATTTCAGAAACGGCGGTTGAATTACATATGCCGGAAGGAATTTTCCAGCATGTTCATGGTGTTTCATTTGAAGTGGGGCGCGGACTTGTAATGCATCCCCAGGCGAAAGCAGTTGGGTTTACGGGCTCTTTTACCGGTGGAAAACAATTGTACGACTGGGCTCAGCAAAGGCCAGAACCTATTCCTGTATTTGCGGAAATGGGCAGCATCAACCCTGTTTTTTTATTGCCAGAAAGGCTACACAAGGAAGCCGAACTGATGGCGGAACAACTTGCCGGATCTATTACGCTGGGCGTTGGACAGTTCTGCACCAACCCGGGATTGATTATTGGCATCGAAGGAGAAGACCTTGAAAGATTTTCGAGGAGATTATCCTCACTTTTCACAGAACTGTCTCCGGGAAAGATGTTGCACCAAGGTATCAGTAAAGCATATGCGGAAAAAAGAGAAACTGCTTTATTGCAGGGTGATGTTGAATTAATTGCCGTGAGCAGTAAAGAAGCTTTGGAATTAGAAGGAAGGCCAACCATTGCAGTAAGTTCCGGAGCTGCATTCCTAAATAACCCTGTGCTGCATAAAGAAGTTTTTGGCCCATATTCGATTCTTATCAAATGTTCCGACATACATCAGATGCAGGAAGTTGCCGAAGCATTGGAAGGACAGCTAACGGCAACACTCATGGCACTTGAGACAGACATGCTGGAACATCATAAGTTGGTTGAAACAGTGAGCTTAATTTGTGGACGACTTATTATGAACGGTGTTCCCACTGGTGTGGAAGT
>JANMMA010000490.1:0-11233 GCA_031372815.1 Sphingobacteriales bacterium | reverse complement strand
TGGTTTGTCCGTCCTCAATACCTGCCGGGATGGTGATCCGGATATTTTTTCCATTTACGGTCAGGGTTTGTTTGTGCGTTGTATATATGTCTTCCAGGTTAAGCGTCAACGAAGCATTATAATCCTGGCCTTTACCTTTCGCGGTCGACGTTCTTTTGCTTCGTCCCTGTCCGCCGCCAAAAAGTGATTCAAAGAAATCAGAAAAATCCCCTTCATTAAAATTTCCCTGTTGCCCTCCGCCGCCGAATCCACCACCACCGAATCCTCCACCGCCGAAACCTCCGCCACCGAATCCACCACCATAATTTCCACCGCCCTGGCGCCCTGCATTGGCTTTTTCAAACTGTTCAGCATGTTGCCATTCTTTTCCATACTGGTCATATTTTTTTCTTTTAGCAGAATCACTCAATACTTCATTTGCCTCATTCACCTGTTGAAATTTTGCATGGGCTTCCTTATCATCAGGATTTACATCAGGATGAAGCTTTCTGGCCAGCCTTCGATAAGCGTTTTTGATATCATCCTGGCTCGCGTTTTTATCGACACCTAAAATCTTATAATAATCAATAAAGGTCATGCCCTAAATTTACGACGAGATTTCTATCCCCTTGTTGTTAAATTGGGTATTATTATCATTCTTTTTAACCCTTAGCAGAGAACAATGGATTATGATTTTATTATTATCGGCGCTGGTTCTGCAGGTTGTGTGTTGGCCAACCGGTTATCGGCAAATCCTTCCAACACCGTACTGTTGATTGAAGCAGGTGGGCCCGACAAGAAGTTGGAAATAAATATTCCCGGCGCCTATACCAAACTTAACAGAACATCGGTGGACTGGTCTTTCTGGACCGAACCCCAGCAGCACCTTGATGGCAGAAAGGTTTATATTCCCCGGGGAAAGGTTATTGGCGGTAGCAGCACTACAAATGCTATGGCGTATGTACGCGGCAGTCGTGAGGACTATAATGAATGGCGTGCCTTGGGCAATCGTGGATGGGGGTATGAGGATGTACTGCCTTATTTCAAGCACTCTGAAAACAATGAACAATTTGGTGAACCCTGGCATGGGAAAGGCGGCGAATTGAACGTTACCAAGGCAGTACATCCCGGGCCTATGGGAGGGGCGTTTATCAAGTCCTGCGAACTGAACGGCATACCCTTTAATGATGACTATAACGGGGAAGAACAACTAGGGGCATCTATGCTTCAGTTCACTATTAAGAACAACCGAAGGCATAGCGCAGCCACTGCGTTTTTAACACCTGTAAAAAAAAGAGATAATCTTACCATTAGAACAGGTTGTCGTGTGAGCAGGATCATTATAGAAAAAGACCGGGCTATAGGTATTGAGATGATCACTGGCAAAGCAGCTAAAGAGCAGGTGTTTTGTAAGAAAGAAGTAATTCTATCTGCCGGAACTTTTCAAAGTCCTCAGATATTAATGTTGTCCGGCATTGGCGATCAGAAGGACCTCTCCGGATTTAATATCGATGTTAAGAAATATCTGCCGGGTGTAGGGAAGAACTTGCAGGATCATGTATGGAGCGGCGTTAGCGGCCTAACCAATATCCCTACGGGCAATTCTCTCATCAATCCTTTTCGGATGATCAGGGCATTACTGCAACACATGATTTTCAACCGCGGACCGTTGTGTAATAGTCCGCTTGAAGCCAACGCATTTCTAAAATCAAAAAGCCAATTAAACAGGCCCGATATTCAGTTTCATTTCGCACCGATCGGAATAGCCAATGATTATTCCACGGATATTTATGACCTGAATAGTTTCTCACGAAAAAATGGATATGGCATCCTCGTGGTCCTGGTAAGGCCAAAAAGCAGGGGATATGTTTCCTTGTATAGTAAAGATCCAATGGCTGCTCCGCTTATTCAGCCAAACCTCCTTAGTGATCCTGCAGATATGGCCGTACTCATCACCGCTATGAAGAAAGCCATGGAAGTTGGTGAATCAGCACCCATGAAAAATTTTTCTCCTGCCGGTATTGCATTCCCATCTTCACCAGTAACGGATCACAGCCTTGCAGCGCATATCAAAAAAAGTCTTGAAACACTTTATCACCCGGTAGGGACTTGTAAGATGGGTAATGATGAAATGTCCGTCGTTAATGATCGGTTACAGGTAAACGGTATACATGGCCTTAGGGTGGTGGATGCGTCTATTATGCCAACGATAATTTCAGGAAATACCAACGCTGCGTGTATCATGATAGGCGAGAAAGCATCGGATATGATACTGGAAGATCATTGATGTTGCAGGCTTTACGGATTGATGTCATATATCCAACAATTTACAATGTCAACTTTCCCTGGTAATAGTCAAGAATCTTTATTCTGAATAAATATTCATACCTCACTTGTCCGAGGTTAATGGTTGCCCTGTCGAAGTTATTTTTTGCAGTGAGATATTCCACAGAATTTATTGCACCGGAAGTAAAACGTATTTCATTGGCACGGAATGATTCCTGGTAAGCATTGTATTGATCCTGGTAGGCCTGGTATCGGTTAAATGATGCGATCATATTGGCATGTGCCTGTTCGATGTTCTGCTTTAACTGCAAGGCGATGTTTTGTTGTTCTACTTCTGCAGATTTTACATTTATTCGGGCCTGGTCGATACGGTATTTGGTCCGAAGATTGTTAAACAGTGGAATGGCTGCCTGTACGCCAAAAGAGCTTCCCACGTTATTACCCACCTGGGTACCATAGTTGATCTTTTGAGATGTATACATTGTCTGAGGTGAAATGACAGGCGTTTTTATATTGTTTACCAGTACGTAGTTTTCTGTAGTGATATCAGTCACACCACTCGGATTATTAATCACCGCCGCACTTGAATAGTTGGAAAAAAGATTGCCATAAAGTCCTATTTGCGGAAAGAACTGGGACTGTTCTACCCTGACTGCTTTTTCTGCACTTTTTACCCTTAATTCTGCTGCCTTGGAAATGGCCATATTTTTTAACGCTATCGCATAAATTTCTTCCGGGTTACCCTGGTACATTACTGCGGGTATAAGGGTATCATCCCTTTTAAGTTGAAGTGTTTTATTATAGGGAATATTCAACAACTGCGATAGTGTTAATTTTGAAAGGTCAAGTGCATTTTGCGCATTGATGATCGCTAACCGGTCATTTGCCAATTGTCCTTTTAGATCCGACAAGAGATAAAGTCCAACCGCCCCTTCCTTTACCATTACTTCAAGTCGTTCTACCTGCTGCCTTGTTACTGTCGCCTGGTTATTTGTGTTTACCAGTAGATCCTCATTATTCAGCACCTGCAGATAATTGAGGATAACATTCAATGTGAGCGTTTCTTTTGCCTGTTGAAGTTCATTTTTACTGGCTTCATAAGCCAGTGCATTTTGTTTGATAAGATTTTGCACCTGGAATCCGTTAAACACATTCCATTGCCCGTTCAATCCAATGTTGGAACCGGCCAACTGTTGGTTTACATAGGTGTTGGTGAAAGGGTCAATATTTCTACCGTTGTTCCATCCATAGTTAAAACTTGCGTTGAGGTTTGGTAACAGGAAGGCCTTGGATTGTTTCCTGTTGATGTCTGCCGTTTCTGTCCTGAGTTCATTTTGCTTAACGGTAAGATTATTTTTGATTGCTATATCCACGGCTTCCTTCAATGAAAGTGTAGTGGGGCCGGTCTGGGAAAGCGCGGTCAGACTAACTATGTAAAGTATTAGATGAATAATTCCACTCGATAAAATTTTCTTCCGGTTCATTTTTTCCACGTTTAATATTTATTGAATGCTCCCATCGAGAAGGTTAATGACTCTCGATCCATAGGTTGCATTTTTTTCTGAATGCGTAACCTGTACGATGGTCACGCCTTCTTTATTCAGTTTGCTGAATAGTTCCATGATTTCTTCCCCCTGTTTGGAATTCAGATTTCCCGTTGGCTCGTCTGCCAGGATAAGTTTCGGATTTACAATCAATGCCCTGGCAATACCTACCAGTTGCTGCTGGCCACCGGAAAGTTGTGCAGGAAAAAGATCTTTTTTGCCCACGATCTGGAAGCGGTCAAGCATATCTGCCACCATGGCTTTTCGTTCTGATGATTTCACATCCTGGTACAATAGTGGCGTTTCTATATTTTCATATACAGTAAGTTCGTCGATGAGATGGTATGCCTGGAAAACGAATCCCACGTATTTTTTATACAATGCGGAACGCTGTTTTTCTTTCATCAGGTGAACAGCTTCACCCAAAAAATAATGATAGCCTTCCGAGGGCTCATCGAGCATACCCAGGATATTCAATAGGGTGGATTTTCCGGAACCCGAAGGACCCATGATAGAAACGAATTCACCTTCCCTGATTAACAGGTCAAGTTCACGGAGTATATAGGTTTTGTTCCCCCCTACATTATACCATTTCGAAATGTTTTTCAGCTCAAGCATGGGTTATGTTCTGATGTTGTTAGTTTAATTATATTATACTGCAGTGTATTGATCAGGCCATAATGATACCGAAATCCTAATATATTGATATATAAATACTTAGGTATCTATTGGTTTGGGTTTATGTTCGATAGCGGACGTTCAGTGTCCGCTATCGAACAGTTATTCAGATCTGAGGCTTTTAACGGGATTTGCATTTGCGGCCCTGAAGGTGAGAAAGCTCACGGTTCCAAGGGATGCCAGCAGCATCAACACTCCGCTGATTCCGAATACCCACCAGGATATCGGAGTGCGGAAGGCAAAATTATTAAGCCATGAGTGCATGGCCCACCAGGCAAGCGGCGACGCGATGATAAAAGCCAGTAAAACCAGGCGGAAAAACTCTGCAGAAAGCATTGTAATGATTTGCTTAATACTTGCACCGAGCACTTTTCTCACACCAATTTCTTTGGTTCTGATCTGGGTAGTATGCATTACCAGTCCCAGTAATCCCAGGCAACTGATGAAAATACATAATCCTGTTGCCCACGTGAGTAGTCTCGAAATGTTTTTCTCCCTGGTATAGAATTTAGCGATATCCTCATCCAGAAAACTATACGTGAAATCATAGCCAGGATAAATCTCTTTCCAGGCGGTCTCCATTTTTTTTATAGCGGATGTCCATTTAACGGACCGGCCCTCGTCGTTAAATAATTTAATATGAAACATCATCTGCCTCCTGGTCTCAATGGAAAACGATAATGGCTTGATCTGATTACGGGTAGATTGTGTATGAAAATCTGCCAGTACACCTACAACAGGAACGGGCTTCTCATCTTTGGAGATATTAATTCCCACGGCATCCGCAGGGTTAGTGAAACCAAGATAATCCGCAAACGTTTTGTTGATCAGTAATTCTTTTCCCGCCCCGGCATTTACATTAGGGTACCGCCCGGCTAAAAGTTTCATCTGGTAGAGGTCAAGATAAGTTCCTTCACCTGATTTTACTTCCACCATCGTTTCATATTTCTTCTTGCCATCCAGATAAGACATCGTAGTAGTATTATAACCATTTGCTGCGGGTGGATTACCCGCAAGGGCAACTTTCTGAATTTCCGGTATCGCCTTCAATTTTTCCAACAATACTTGTTTCTTTGCTGAATCCGGGATGTTCCATGGAATGCTGATATTGACAATAGCGTCCTTGTTGAAACCCATATCCTGACCTACTGAAAATTTTACCTGCTTCACAACAACAATGGTCGAGATCAACAGGAATTGGGCGATGACAAATTGTGACACCGTCAGTGTTTTTCGTAACCATAACCGGTGTGTGCCATTGCCTTTTGCTGTATTGCCTTTCAAAACCTGTATGGGTTGAAACGCAGATAACACTAGAGAAGGGTAGAAGCCGCTAAGCAGGGTCATTACAGCAATAAGCAAAACCATAAAGACGCCCAGCTGTGGTTTCTCTTGCAATGACAAATGAATGCCGGCGGGTATGAAGTCAGAAAATATCTTTAGAATAAAGGGTGCAAGAACCAGCGAAATCACCGCAGCGATGATCGTAATAATTAGTGTTTCACCAAGGAACTGAAATACTAACTGATACTTTGAACTTCCCAAGGTCTTGCGGATGCCGATTTCACGGGCACGGCTACCTGATTGTGCAGTGCTGAGGTTGATAAAATTGATGCAAGCTAATGCAAGAAGGAAAATGGCAACCAGTGACAAACCTGCAAGCGTTGGTTTATGCGCCGTATAGTTGCCGTAGGTTCCATAGTCCTGGTTGAAATGAAGGTCAGATAAAGGCTGGAGTTTATAGGACAGGTCCATATCCTTTTCTTTTATATGCTTTTTTTGCACAGCAAGTAATTTTTTCTCTACAGCGGGGACCGTAGAACCCGGAGCTACTTTGATCAGCGTCTGTGATGACGAGCTTACACTGTTCCATTCGTCCCATCCATAATTGTCTTTTAGGTTGCTTTCAGATATTGTGGTGTATGAAAGGAATGCGGTAAACTGAAAATCAGTAGATGCTTTGATGTCTTTTACAACTCCCCTAATGGTCATATTTACAGAATCGTCATAAACCAGGGTTTTTCCAATGATGTTGGCAGGTTCAATACCCGGAAAATAAAGTGTTGCTTTTGACAAAGTGATCACACAGGTATTCGGCTCATTCAATACAGCGGAAGTCCCGGTAATCCACTCATATGGGATCAGTTTGAAATACTGGTCATCAGCAAAAATGATATCGTTTTGTTTCCTGAATTCTTTGAACGACTCCGACCCAACGGGTACTTTTACCTTGGTATCATTATTATACTGTTGAAATCCTGCGACGATGTCAATGCCCGTCTGCTCTTTTTTCAACGCTATGGGAAGCGGACTGGGGACACCCTGATTTTGAATCACCTGTCCCGGAAAATTTATTTTCGATACTACCCTGTAAATCCTTTGACCATCGGGCTCAAATTTATCAAAGCCAAGATCGTGGTCTACAATCAGGTAAATCACCAATGCTGCACTTATCCCAATGGCCAGCCCCAGTATATTGATCACTGAAAAGACTTTATTCTTCCAGATACTTCTCAGGGCTATAGTCAGATAGTTCTTAATCATAGCGGTGGTTATAGATATCTTACATGTTATTCTGTTCTAAGACTATTTACAGGGTTGGCATTAGCAGCCCGGGTAATTTTTATACCGATGGTTGTTAGGGCCAGTACTAATAATAACAGTACACCACCCAGGTATCCGGGCAGGGGATTGACTCGGAAAGCAAAGCTATTCAGTGCGAAATAACTGGTCACGATTCCTAATGGTAGTCCAATCAGACAGGCAATCATAAGTAGTTTAAGAAAATTACGGGAGAGGTAAACCATGATCTGTGAAGTACTTGCGCCAAGTATCTTTCGAATCCCGATTTCTTTCACCTGCCTTTTGATCATGAAAATCACCAATCCGAATAGACCAAGGCACGCCACTACCAAGGCCATAAACGCCACTACGGCGACCATGCGGCTCACATCTTTCATTTCAGCATATGAATTCTTCAAATCGTCCTTAAAAAAGCTGTAGGTAAACGGGTGTTTCTTATCAATAGACGACCAGATCTTTTCCAGTTCTGCTATAGTTGATGGTGTATTGTTATGGCTGATTTTAACGTAAGCCATGCTGATATCACTGCGGTTATATCTTAAAATCAATGGCTCTATGTTGTAAACAAAGGGCTTGTAATGAAAATCCTTAAGCACTCCTCTTATTTCGAGTCTTGAGCTGTCACCAACAAGTATAACTTTACCAATAGCTTCTTTCGGACTGTCCAGGTTAAATTTTTTTACAAAGGTTTCGTTTACCAAAGCAAAAATTTCACGATTCGCTGGAAGGTCTGCCGAAAAGTTTTTTCCTGCCACCGTGGCCAGTTTGAGGGTAGGTAAAAATTTTTCATCGACGGTATAATCCCTGACCATCATTTTTTCATCAGCAGCATTGATCCTTACGTCAGATGACCTGTCACGCCAAGTACCCATGGGATGTGAAATGCCCGAAACCAGTTCTACTCCGCTGTATTTTTCTACAGCCTGTTTAACTTTATCATAAGAAATTCCCTGCAGGTCAATATTCACAATATCTTCCGGGTTGAAACCATATTCAGCATGAAGTACATAATCGATCTGCCTATACATATTAATCATAGCGATCACAAAAAGCAGGGCTGCAGAAAATTGTACTACGAGAAGAATTCTCCTGAATCCAAGTTTTGGAACCATAGACTTCCCGGCAATGTCTTTGAGCGCTTTTACGGGGTTTATCGCTGAAAGGAAAAGGGCTGGCAGAATACCAGAAACCAGACCTACAATGATGCTGAAGGCCGCAAAAAGGATATAGAGCCATGCATCACCCGATAAAGAAATGTCCATTGACTGTATGACCGTGAGGTTGTAGAATCCGGGTTTAAGCACAATTTCATAAATGAGGATTGCCAATACTAAGGACAACAGTGAAGTGAGTACGGCTTCAGTTAAAAACTGGGCGATGAGTTGCCTTCTTTTTGCTCCTGATGCCTTACGGATGCCTATTTCTTTGGACCTGCTTAATGAATTGGCAAGGGAAAGGCTATTATAATTAAATCCGGCTGAAATAATGACCACGGCTGCCAATCCAACCAGGAACATCAACAATGGCAATGGTAATGCACGGCCCATATTGTTCGACAGCATCGGTCCGGGCACAATTTTTCCAAGAGGCTGCAGGTAAAACCGGTAGCCCTTATCACGGCTTTCAAGTTGCAGTCCGGCATATTTATCTTTTGCAATGGATAAAAGATCCTTTTCCAGAACTGCTACTTCATTCTTACCCTTTAGTTTAACATAGGTGTAATTCATGTAATAGTCCTTCCAGTCGGTTTCATTTACGCTAACTGATCTGGATTTTACAAGTCCGGCCAGGCTGCTGTAAGAGGCCAGTGCATCAAATTCGAGGTGCGTTTTTCCCGATGGCTTTTTGATCACGCCTGTGATGTTGAAATTTCCAAAGCCATGAAAATTAATGATCTCCCCAACAGGGTTTTTATTACCGAAATATTTTTTCGATGTGTTTTCTGTAAGCACAATGGAATTGATATCCCGGAGGGCAGTTCGTGTATTACCGTACAGTAATGTATATCCGAAGACTTCAAAGAATGATGGACTGGTAAGGAAAGCATTTAAAGGCAACTGTTTTCCATTAGCTTCAGCGTCACCATTGAGGGCCCTTACCAAAGGAACAGTTTTCTCTATGGACGAATAATTATTGTCAATAGTTTTAGCCAATGCGAGAGGCGAGGATGCATAGCCTTCAGTTGCTCCATTCTTCCTGGTAGCTTCTGTGTTTATTCTATAGATCCGATCTGCATCAGGATGAAATTTGTCAAAACTGAACTGGTCTTTAAGTATTGTAATGATCAGTAAACACAGAGATATGCCAAGTGCAAGTCCAAAAATATTGATCACAGAGAATGCCGGTTTTTGCCTTATATTCCTAATGGCAATCGTTATGTAGTTTTTGAGCATTTCCAACAATTTATTCTGAACGTAAACTATTTACCGGGTTGGTATTTGCCGCTTTAAAAGCTTGCGTACTCACAGATAATATAGCAATGACTATAGCGATTGTTGAGGCAAATAAAAACACCGAGCCTCCGATCTCTGTCCTGAAGGCAAAATCCTGTAACCACCTTGCGCCAAGATACCACGAAACGGGAGTAGCAATTGCGATTGCAATGAACACCATCAGCAGAAATTCTTTGGACAGTAGCAAGATGATTTCAGTAATACTTGCACCCAGTACTTTTCTTATGCCTATTTCTTTTGTACGTTGTACTGTGGTGAAAGCAGCAAGGGCAAAAAGACCAAGGCAGGCAAGGAAAATAGCGAGTGTGGAAAATATGCTGAAAATTTTTGCTGTTCGCTGCTCTTCTGCATACATAACGGAGAATTCTTCATCAAGAAATTTATATTCAAAAGGGCGGTGGGAAATTCTCTCCTTCCAGAGATGCTCAATATTTGTTATTGTCGATGGTATATTATTACCATTGATTTTTACCAGGATATTATTGGTGAAGTCTGGGCTGAGAAAAATGACCAATGGTCCAATTTTTTCATGAAGCGAAGTGAAGTTGAAATTTTTTACAACGCCCCTTACAACGCCTTTGCTTCCCTTAGTTATTGTTTTGCCAATGGCTTCAGAAGCCGTCCATCCGAGTTCAGACACCGCTTTTTCATTGAGGATAAAACTGTGCTGATAGTGCGCATAATTTTCTGTGGTATCCATCAACATCAGGTCTGCCTTTGTAAAATCCCTTCCTGAAATTATTTTCGCTCCAATGGTTTCTAAAAAACCCAGGTCTACCGGAATGGCATTTACCGCCAGTTCTTTTTTTTCTTTTCCTGTTTCCACCGTAATTCCGTCGGACCATTCTATAAAAGTTGGCGTCTCATAAGCACCTGTAACACTCGCAACGCCTGGTATGGAAGACATCGCATTTTTGAGGTCTTCATAGTGTTGCATCATGGTTCTGTCGGCCGGCAGCACCAGTAGATGGTCTGTTTTGTAGCCCAGGTCTTTGTTGCGGATAAAGCTTAGTTGCCTGGTTACGATAATGGTTGAAGCGATCAATATCACAGAAACTACAAATTGGAAAATAATCATTGTTTTTCTCAGCATTCCACCTGCGCTGGAAACTCTTGTTCCCGACTTGAGAACTATACCCATTTTTGATGCCAAAAGCAGTTTTGCAGGGTATACACCTGAGACTGTGCTAACCAGAACTACAATGCCTGCAAGCATGATCAGTAAGGGAAAATTGATAAATTGGGAAATATCAACAGTAAGACCCGTTAACTCATTAAAAACCGGGATGAGTGCAGCAGAGAATATTATTGAAATAAACAGTGCAATTAGGGTAAGGATGAGTGATTCACCCAGAAACTGAAATAGGAGTTGTTTCTTTTTAGCGCCCAGGACTTTCCTGATACTAACTTCAACACTTCTTCCGGTGGATTGTACAACGCTTAGGTTAGTATAATTTACACAGGCAATAATAAGGATCAAAAAAGAGATTATGCTAAGGATATAAACAGAGGTCTTGTTGCCATTGGCTTCGATACCCGTAAGCGGCGACCCCAGGTGAACCGTTTTAAGTGGTTCAAGGTGATGCGTGAGATAACCTTTTTCCTCAGTGAATAGTTCACTTGCAGAAACTTGCTTCATGTATGAACTAATCTGCTGCTGTAGGCTGGAAAATTTGTCAGCGCCTGTCAATAGCAGGTAAGTCACATAAT
>JANMMA010000479.1:0-3752 GCA_031372815.1 Sphingobacteriales bacterium | reverse complement strand
AGGTTTTAATGAGATGCTAATTGGATCATTTTGCTTACTATCTGTTCTTACAAAATTATTTTTATCACTTAGCAGATAAGAAGTTATACCTCCGATTACAATAGCACTACTTGCAATTGCTATAAATTTTCGTCTTTTCATTCTCTGCAATTTCTTCACTGCATCTAAAGGTAGGTCTATTAAATGCGGCAGATTTTATATTATAAGTAAAAGGCTTGCATAATTCACACTTCTCTCCAAATCGGTAGGATGAAATGTTATTTGTTTCAGCCGGGGGTGGTGGGGATGTGTGTTGGCAATTGCAGCTCTTTTGCAAGGTTTGCTTCTATGCGGTGGGTTAATCTTCCAATTTCTTTACGTTATGTCTTATAAAGTCGCACATTGTCGCCAAATCTCTTAAGAACTGGTTCGATATTTGACCATTCAGGGGCACAAACGCCTTTTCAACTTTGTTGGAAAGGCGTTTTGCATTGTGTGCGTTGAAAGTTTGCTTTCAAAAGCGAACAATGTTGGAACTTAGCCCTACATACTTTTTAAATATTTTTATTTCTGCCTTAAACCGTTCTTTACATCCATGCTGAAAGTGATAATAAAAGTATTAGCCGCCGCTTTTAGAAGTATTGCCTGTGAGTCTACTGCGGCCTTGCCTACATTGAAGAATTGTGCAAGATCAACGCCTGCCTGTACCCGATCGCTTAAGCCTGATGTTTCGGAATTCTACTTTCATCGGCGGGCCTACATGAACTTGCACTCCCAATAACCCCGATGATTTTCCGTTGACCTTATCATTGTCTGTTACTTCACTCATTAAAAAATCATTAACATAGTGCCGCAATTTATTACCCTTTACAATTAAATGCATCTGATTCCAGTCCTCAGACCTGATCCCCTGTTTTAAGGAGTCTATGTCACCAAGGGTGCCTGTTACCTTCCTTTCTAACCATGCATTATTTTTTATATGATCATTCAATGCCGACGTTGAATTTTTAGGAGTGTTTACGGTAACAATCTCTCCCCGGTATGCCAACGTGGTGCGGGCCCTTTCTTCATAGTTTTGACCGGTATAATTGTTGGCACCGTCTATATCTGCCTGGTATCCTTTCAATGCATAAGGAACCCCTGTTACCGGTACGCTGCGGTAGTTGATACCACTATTGCCTGCTGCTGTAATTTTAAATTCAAGGGTTAATTCAAAGTCGGCCAGTTCGCCTCCCTGCCAGATGATGAAAGAATTGTTTTTTAAAATCGTAGCGGGTGTTATCTCCCCAACTAGATGGCCATTTTCTACTCTCCAATATGTTGTATCTCCCTTCCAGCCTTTTAGGGTTTTACCATCAAATATGGTTATAAACCCATTAGTGCCGGCATTGCTTTGTGCTGCGGATGTATAACTATTCCAGATCATCAGGCCCGCAAACAAAAATCCCATTAGGATGCCTGGTAAAATTATTGCGAAGCTTCTTTTTTGTGGCTCCTGGCTATTTCCTGTATACTGTTGCGTTCTGCTCATTTTATTTGGGATTAATGTAAAAATTATAGGGCGTGCCTGGCGCTCATTTGGGATTAATATAAAAATTATAGGGCGTGCCTGGCGCTCATTTGCTTAATAAACTGAAACCCCTTTTCCGCAATATCCCAGGGCCTGGAATATTCCCGCCACACACCAATGGAATTCGCAAAATCAGGATCGTTACGAGAGAAAGCTTCGATAGTGAGCCAGCCCTCGTAATTTATTTTTGCAAGGCTGGAAAAAGCTTCGTCAAAATGTACCTGCCCGTCGCCAGGTGTACCCCGGTCGTTTTCACTGATATGGACGTGGGCCAGCAACGGGGCTATGGTGAAAATGGCATCGCTGACATTTTTTTCTTCAATATGGGCATGATGGGTATCGAACATTGCTTTTACATGCGGGTGGTCGGCAGTCTTCACCAACAGGGTTAGTTGATCCATCGTATTGCATAAGTAACATTCAAACCGGTTGAGGGCTTCTAACCCAAGAATGACGCCTGCCTGTGCTGCATACTCTCCGGCGTAATGTAGTATTTCGCCGCTCCACTGGTACTCCCTGTCTTCCGGTGCCCGCTTTGCAAATATTGCATGCGCTGAATGAAAAGGTCCGCTCATTATTGCAGCATTCAGGTCATGCGTGCGGTCTATCGCCCATTTAATCCGGTCAAGAGCTTTGGCCCTGATAGCGGCTGAATCGCTCGCGGGATTTTCATCTTTACCAACAACAAAAACCGTAGTTACCTCCAGGCCAATATCCCGGGCATGATTACCTAAAGATTTATATGCCCCTTCATCCGGCGATCCCACCAGGAATTCAACTCCATCGTAGCCTATTGTTTTCAACTTATCTACAATGGGCTTTAAGTTATCGGAAATTACTGCAGACCATACAAGGACATTAAAGCCGATTTTGTTCATACGTTCAAATTAGATTATTAAAGTATCAGGGCTTCTGCATTTTACTTAGTGATACCATGGTAAGGCACATTTATTTCCATTTTACCGGCCCATTTTTTTGGAACCGGTTTTCCACCTGCCCAATGAAGGGCATTAATAACAAGGTGTTGAAAGGGTTCAAGGCTAAAATCTTCAGGATGGCCGAGGGTAGTGATAAAAAATTTACCGCCGTAGCTGTTTATACCTGTCCAGGCTACCGGGTTATCCACCGCCTCTTTT
The DNA here is from genome assembly GCA_031372815.1 of Sphingobacteriales bacterium. Classification (GTDB taxonomy): domain Bacteria; phylum Bacteroidota; class Bacteroidia; order Chitinophagales; family Chitinophagaceae; genus Pollutibacter. Next base: position 1,067 of record JANMMA010000479.1, on the reverse strand, counting down.
TTGTCAGGATTAACGGCATGACCCATTAATAACCATGTCGATCCCCTGGTTGGGTAATCGGGCAGCACTTTATACAACCATGATCTTGCATGAAAATTACCAACACCGGTAAGAATGGGGTTTTTAGCTGCCCCGGGAATAACGCTTACATCGGTACTGGATTCATGTCCATAATGCGTGTGGACAGCTTTTCCTCCCCAGCCAGGCGGAGCATTGAATGCCATTTCACCAAAAGAATTCCATTTCTCTAATGGATGTCCTTTGGGGTAATTAAAAGCATGGGTAGTGGTGCGGAAACCTACTACCGGCCTTCCGCTTTTTAAATAGTCTTCTATATGTGCTACCTGTTCAGCAGGCAAACGCCGCCAGCGCAGAAAGAAGACTGCTATATCAGCCTCTTTCAAAACTTCCAGGCCCGGTATGTTTTCTTCAGCATTATGATCAGGGTAAGCCTTCAATACTTTGGTACGAAACCCATACTTTTTTTCCAATTCAGCTGCTATAAGCGGAAGGGTAGCTTCACCGCCATATTCATGATCGCCGGTGACAAATACAATTAATGGCTTTTTGGTATTTCCACTTTTTTTACCCTGGGCACAGGAAGTTAAACTGTACTGCAACAAAATACATATCAAGAAAAATGGGGCATATTTTTTTAATAATCTCATATGTAAAATTGACTGGTTTTAATCACATGAACGGGCCATCTTATTTTTCTAAGGGATATTGTTTAAGCAGTTCTTCCGGTGAGTAAAACCCGGTTTTGTTTTTCGATGCGTCCCTTATTTCTTTTACCCTCGTGGGAGATACCGGCGACGCGTTGTTACCAAAAGAATTTCGCACATAAGTTATCACCGCAGCCACCTCTTCGTCGTTTAGCATCCCTTCAAAAGCTGTCATAGGTACTTGCCCGGGATAGGTTTTTCCCTGCACCTCAATGGGGCCATATAATCCTTTTAGTACCAGCTTTATCAGCCTGTCGGGGTTTCCTTCTACCCAATTACTGGTATTGAGGGGTGGAAATCCTGAAGCCGGAAGGCCTTTGCCATTGGGTTGGTGACAGGTAC
>JANMMA010000314.1:0-16113 GCA_031372815.1 Sphingobacteriales bacterium | reverse complement strand
TTCTCCACATTGACACATTTTCACTGTGCTTCTAACTTCCACATCACACCCCGGCTTTCAAGATATGCAACTACATAATCAAAGCATGCTTTGTGTTTACCCACCAGTTCGGGTGGGAAAACTCCTTTTTCGTGGAAGAGTGCTGCAGCCATCATATTAATGGTAGCTGTTGCCGTATAGCCCGTGCTTCTGCTCATGGAAGAAATTTTTGTCGATACATCATAACGGTCAAGCATACTGTAAATAACTGTTTTTGCTTCTCCACTTTTTCGGCCATGAAGAATCACCTTCATGATTGTTAATTCTTCTTCCTCTTCACCAAGCTTCCATTCGTTGAACAATATGCGCGATGAAAACTCCAGTGGAATAACTGCTTTCCCGTTTACCATTACTGGTGTGTCGCTGAAAAAACCACTTTCTTTCAAAGCAATGATAAGATTCACATGACCGGGGTATCTAAGCGTTTTTTCTTTCTGGTTTTTGATATGCGGCATGGTAAACAACAGGGAACGAAGACCATCTGTATTGAACGATTCCAGCGTTCCCAGTTCATCAAAATGCATCCATTCAAGTTCAGTAAGCGCAGGCTTAACAACAATGTGACCATTCTCCATGATTCTTGCCGGACGGGTATATTCTTCGATTACGTCAATCGGTGAAAAAGGCGCTTTATATTCAAAGGGCTTTTTCCTGATCTTGGGCAAACCGCCAACGTAAATCTCAAACGCGTCGATTGTCATTTCTTCATTATACCGACCGATAATATAATTGCTCATTCCCGGTGCCACGCCGCAATCTGTGATCACGGTAACATTATGTTGTTTGGCCAGGGCATCGAGTTCTAAAGCATTCTCCGGGAAAAAAGAAATATCAACGATATTCTTGCCGGATTCAATTACAGCCCTCACCGTTGAAAATCCCATAAATCCGGGAACCGCGATTAGTACAAGGTCAGCATGCCTGAACCAGCTGCTGAACTGCGAATGGTCTTTCAGGTTTGCTGTGAACGTATGAATGTTGCTGTTTCGGATCTTGAGCATAGAAAGATTGTGCTCACTCTGGTCGTACACCGTCACTTCATGCTTTCCGGCAAGGTCTAGAGCCATAGCACGGCCAACCATACCTGCGCCCAATACTGCGATTTTCATGTTTCCTTAAGTTTTCGCAAAGATCAAATTTCTTGTTGTGAAATAATGTATAGATTTTTGATCCCTATGGATAGTATCTGGGAATCATTTGTGCAGGGTTTATTGGCAACGCCATGGTACGAGGCAATAGCTGTGTTTGCGGGCATAGCCAGTGTGTGGTATTCCAGGGCGGAAAATATCCTTGTGTATCCTGTTGGACTCATCAATACCATCATCTATGTATACCTCAGTGTTGAGGGCGACCTTTGGGGAGAGGCCAGTGTTAACTTTTATTATACTGTGATGAGCATATATGGATGGTGGCTCTGGACGAAAAAAGACCAGGAAAAACACCCGCTCATACAAGTGAGCTATTCTTCGCTTAAGGAGTGGATGGTTGAGCTTGTTTTTTTTGGTGGATGGTATGTTGGAATTTTTGCAGCTTTGTCTTTTTTAAAAACCAATTTTGCGCCGGGCGCAATTCCATGGGCAGATGCCTTTGCTTCGGCATCTGCATTTACGGGGATGTGGCTAATGACCAGAAAAAAAGTAGAAAGCTGGTATTGGTGGATGGCCACAAACATTGCTTCCATTCCTTTGTACTTTGTAAAGGGTTATGTGTTCACCAGTGTCTATTACTTTATATTGCTGGTGATGGCGGGATTTGGTCTCGTTGAATGGAGGAAACGGGCGGGGGAAATTGGAAAATTGGAAGATGTGTGAAGTGTGGAGGTAAAATCCGCTAATCCGTCAATCCGTCAATCCGCCAATCCGTAATCAGTAATCCGCAATCCACAATCCGCAATAGCTTATGCAAAAAATCGTCATCATCGGCCCGGAATCTACTGGAAAATCTACGCTCTGCGAAGAGCTCGCGCAGCACTACGATGCCTTGTGGTGCCCGGAATTTGCGCGCGAATACCTGCTCACCTATGGCATGCAGTACAATTATGACGACCTTTTGACCATCGCTAAAGGACAACTCGCACTGGAAGATGAATATGCCATTAAAGCCCAAAAGGAATGGGAACAGCAAACGAATAAATCAACATCTGAAGCCATCCTGTTTATTGATACCAATATGTACGTGATGAAGGTCTGGTGTGAATTTGTTTTTGGTAGGTGTCACTCTTTTATCATCGACAACATAGTAGAACGGCAGTACGACGGATACCTGCTCTGCAATACCGACCTTCCATGGGAAAAAGATGAATTGCGTGAATATCCCAATGAATCCGTACGACAAGAGTTATACCTTATGTATAAGGATATCCTGGTGAACCAACATCTTCCATGGACAAACATTTCAGGGAATGATGAGAGTAGGTTACATAAAGCCATTGAAGGTGTAAATACAATTCTCACTAACATTGCGAAATGAACATTCCGCCGTTGATCCGCAACCATCATAAAGTCCTTTTTTACAGTTCATGGTTGCTGGTTAACCTCATTCAGGCTGCGTTTTCAGGTCTGCTTGACGATGAGGCGTATTATTGGGTGTACTCAAGATTTCTCGACTGGGGCTATTTTGACCATCCACCAATGGTGGCCCTGATGATAAAGGCAGGTTATGCCATATTTCCGAATGAATTAGGCGTACGTTTTTTTATTGTGCTGATGAGTACCGCTACATTATGGATGATCCATGAACTCACAGGCAACCGTAACAATAAACTCTTCTACCTGATTGCCATATCCATGTTTCTGCTGCAGGTTGGAAGCATCCTCGCCGTTCCTGACCTTCCACTTATGTTTTTTATTGGTTTATTCTTCCTGGTCTACAGACGCTTTTTAGAAAAGCAGGACCCGCTTACTTCGATTATACTAGGCGTCGTAATCTCGGGTATGCTATACAGTAAGTATCATGCAGTGTTGGTCATTTCATTTACCTTACTCTCCAATCCTAAATTATTACTGAAATGGCAAACCTGGCTTGCGGCACTCATTGGCGCAGGATTATTTATGCCCCATATATGGTGGCAGTATACCCATGGATTTCCTTCTGTCAAGTACCATCTTATTGAAAGAAACTCGACCAATTATCAGTCGGGCTTCACCATAGAATACATCACCGGGCAGATACTTATCGCGGGTCCGCTGATCGGATGGCTGTTACTGTGGGCAGCGTTTGCCTATAAGCCAAAGGACCTCGTTGAAAAAGCCCTGAAATGGACCCTCACAGGCGTTTACCTGCTATTTTTTATGGCCACTTTTAAAGGAAGGTCGGAAGCCAACTGGACCGTTCCAGCTTTTGTGGGGCTGATCGTACTGGCAAATAAATACCTCCAGGAAAATTTTCGTTTGTCCGTTTGGGTTGGTCGCTTATGGCTGCCCGCTCTTATCGTGATCCTGGCAGCAAGGATATATATGATGGCAGACGTAAAGCCATCGCCCCTGATCAAAAAAGATGAGTTTCACAAAACAAAAGAATGGGCTGAAACCATCCACCAAAAAGCCAGAGGCTTACCAGTTGTTTTTACCAGCTCATACCAGAAAGCATCGCAGTATTGGTTTTACACAGGTGACACCGCATATTCGTTAAACACCGTTTTTTATCGCAGGAATAATTATAATTTCTGGCCCCTTGAAAAAAGGCTTCAGGAAAAGAAAGCCTATGTACTTTCACCCGATGGAGCAGAAACGTTTCCAGATTCTATTATTACAGACAGAAAATACATTGGTGCAAGAATAGCAGCACCTTATTTTTCATTTGCTGCGGTTCAAATTACGGGTGACAAAGAGATCGGCAGCAAGGGGGCTATGCTGTCTACAATAATCAGGCTCCACAACGAGTCGACCAATGCAAAGTTTCCCCCATCAGTTCACGATACGGCAAAACTATATCTGGCCATTTATAACAAAGACAATGAAGTTGGTTATGTGATTCCTTCGAATGTTTCCGTGCGTGACTTGTTAGATAAAAAATCACTTCCAATAGAAGTCAGCCTTGATGGCGTAAAGGCCAGAAGATATCGATGTAAATGGGCCATTGGAAACTGCATACCGGGGTTTCCCTCACTGAACAGTACCAGTATAACACTGACAGTTAAATAGATCAGACTCATTATTCGACACCGGTATCAACTTATCGTCTTTGGGTAACGGATTATGGAGATTTTTTATTGCTAAAACCAACTCCTCTATTCAACACATTACCCACATTACTTAATTAATCATATTACCCACATTACCTAATTAACCACATTACCCACATTCCCTAATTAATCACATTGACTATGTCCTGATCTCCATCTATATGACTCATCTGCTGTTGCACCCAGCGCGACCTTATCGATACGTATCGTGTCAATGGTTTGATCGTATATTTTTTGGGATTCGGTAAACAAGCAGCGATCATGGCAGCTTCAGAGCGCGAAAGTTTTTTGGCGGACTTATTGAAATTTTTTCTTGCGGCGGCTTCAATACCATAAATGCCTTTTCCCATTTCGGCTACATTCAAATACATCTCAAGTATCCGCCTTTTACTCCAGAGCAATTCAATCATAAAAGTGAAATAGACTTCCAACCCTTTCCTGATCCAGCTTCTGCCCTGCCACAGAAAAACATTTTTGGCAACCTGCTGGCTGATCGTTGAGGCCCCACGAACCCGGCCCGGCTTCCGTTCATTATATGCCATCGCCTTTTGAATGCTCTTAAAATCAAAGCCGTTATGGTCAGGAAATATCTGGTCTTCCGAAGCGATCACGGCAAGTTTTGTATAGGGCGACATCTCACTATAATCAACATAATCACGCTGTAGTCCATCACCTGAAAGAACGCTTCCCAATTGTGTGAGCGTTATAGGTGGATCGATCCATTTCAATGCTATGATATAGATAAATTGAAAAAAGAACAGGAAGATGAACGTCCTCTTAAAATATTTCCAGGCGCGGCGCATGCGTTATTTTGAAGCGCGAAGATAGTGAGGCGACAAGTTACATCGGGATATAGACCAGCGTATAATTTTTTCCGATTGTATATCGCTGTTTTCTTGCTTTGCGCATTAGGAATCCGCCCACAGCAATCCCACCTGCAATGGCAACTGTTGAACCCACCACGGGTTCTTTTAGATAGGCGGCGTTTATGACATGTAGCAGCAGGTAGGCAGTGCCTCCGACCATGAATACGGTTCCATCCCTGACAAATTCAAATTTTGCCCCCGGCTTTCTGATCCACTTTATTTCATTGCGATGGTATTTCAGCAAGTAGGCCGTGATAGTATCCGCAACATATCCTCCCCATTGATTGTAAGCTTTGCGCACGTCATATTGTTGAATAAATATAGTGTCGCGTTGAATTTTCCTGACCACACCAGATACGATCCGCCCGCCACGGTCGCCAAATACTATAGGAATGCCGCTGAAATAGGATTTAACGGTATGCCCTTTTCTATTGCGCAGCACCACCATATCGGAAGGATTCACCTGCGATGCCAGGTCCAGGGAGCAACACATAATTAGAAAAATAAAAATAAAGGGTCTGGCCATATCCGTGCCGGTGTTATCTGTTCAAGTTTATCGCTCCATACATTAGCACAAGTCCGAAGATAACAAGTATTGACCCCGAAATCTTATTGATCAGCAAAATATGCCGGGGCGTGAGGCTATCCCTGATCTTGCCGGCCATCATCACCTTAAGGATATCCGCAAAAATATTTATGAGCAGGCAGACGGAAAAAATAATGATCCTCTCGCCTAAGCTATTGGTTGCTGCAAATGCAGTAGCATTGATGAGCCAGAATAATAGCACGCTTGGATTAAGCGTATTGATAAAAAAACCTGACAACGCGATTTTCGTAAAATCGCTTTTACTGAATCGTTGAAGAATTTTTGATTCAGCAACATTCAGACTTACCTTTTTGAAGAAGATATAATAAACTCCCAATCCGATCAGGAAGGCTGCGCCGATATATCCAATCAGTGAGCGAAATTCAAGCAGGTCCTTAACGAGTTGAGTAAAAAAATTGCTGACGAATACCAGGAGAATATCGCTGAGCCATACACCGGCCACAAAACTAAATCCACCACGATGACCATTGTTGATACTTTGTTTTAGGACGGTAAAAATGACAGGGCCCACCGACAAAGCCAGAATTAATCCCAATCCAACACCTTTAATGATGGCTTCTGTCAATGGTGTAAATTTTCAGCGGATTAATTAATATGGTTGCGACACCGGCTTGAACTGTTTAACGAAGTCAAGCCAGTCAATCAGCATCTTTCCTTTTACTACCCTTGGGAATTTATGCTGGCCGCCTACTTTTCCTTTACTTAACATAAAGTCCATGAAGGCATGCTCGGGAAGGATGTCAAGGTATATTTCTTTTAGGGCGCTTTTTCTTTCTACGGCATAATCATCGTTCAGCTCTTTCAGTTTCTCATCGATCTTCCTCCTCATTTCTTCCCTGTTCACTTTGTCGTCACACGCCACATACCAGTGATGCGCAAAGAAACTGCCGAACGGAATGCCGGCTACCGTAAACTCCGGTATATCGACATTCAACTCCTCACCAACAAGCTGAATAGCTTTGTTCATATTGTCGACGCTAAGGTGCTCACCCACCAGGCTCAGGAAGTGTTTCGTGCGGCCGGTGATGATGATCTCGGATTTTTCTTTGTTGACAAACTTCACTGTATCACCTATCAGGTATCGCCATGCTCCGGCAGATGTGCTGATCAAAATCGCATAGTCACGCCCTTCTTCTACTTCATGTATCATGAGCGACTCGGGCTTTTCCACAAGGTCACCATCGGCATCAAAGTTATTCTCATCGAAGGGCACAAATTCAAAGAAGATGTGTTCGTTAGTGACCAGCTTCATTCCATCGGCATTCTTTCTATCCTGGTAGGCAATGAATCCTTCCGATGCCAGGTATGTATCTATATAAATGAGCGGATGTGCGAGCAGTTTTTCAAATCCTTTTTTATAGGGCTCGAAGGCTACTCCGCCATGCACAAAAAACTGCAGGTTAGGCCAAATCTCATGAATGTTCTTGAGTTTGTAACGCTGGATGATCATCTCAAGGCACATCTGAACCCATGCCGGGACGCCTGTCAGAAAACCAATATCCCAGTGAGGAGCCTCGCTAACAATCTGCTCAAGTTTACTATTCCAGTCTCGGACCCTGGCAATTTTTTTCCCTGGTTTATAGAACGGTGAAAACCATATAGGAGCTTTCTTAGCCGTAATACCACTCAGGTCTCCCGCAAAATATCCAGGGCCTTTTTGAAGGTCGGTGCTGCCTCCCAACATCAAAAAGCCGGCGCCAACATTTTTCCATGGAACGTCTTCGTAATTCCGAAGTGTGAGCAGGTGCTTGATCATGGCGATACGGTTGCCACGCATCAGGTCACTGGTGATGGGTATGTATTTGCTCGCGGCCTCGGAAGTTCCTGAACTCAGTGCGAAATACTTGATCTTACCGGGCCAGCAAACATCAGGGCTGCCACTGAGGGTTTTCTGCCACCAACCGCTATAGATCTTACTGTAATCGTGTATGGGAACTATACTCTGGAACTTTCGTCCTGCATGCTTACTGAGGAGGATCTCATCAAAACGATACTCTTGTCCGAATTCCGTAAACCTTGCTTTCTTGAGCAATTTTTTCAGAACCCTGATCTGCTGACGCTTAGGAGAATTCGTTGGAAGCTTAAGCGCCCTGGCAATCGTTCGTGGCAGATGAAACTCTAAGAGAGACATTACCTGCAAGATAAAGCATTAAGGGATAGAGTATAGCCCCATTCATCATGTTCCAAGCCACTTATAACCTTTTGTAATCAGGTAGATATCCAGGTAAGGGGTATAATCACGGGCATATAATTGGTCGAGTATAAACAATCCATCCTCTGTCTCCACGCTCGCACCAAACGGTAATCCATTTACGCCGATCACGCCGGGCTTAACGACGGGAAGTAGACTGTCGGTCTGAGGCCTGCCCAGGTTACGGCTATACCCTATCCAGGATTTACTTCCGCCGAGTACACTCCAGGCGTTCGATAACAACTTAAATGGATTTTTTACAAAAAGCACATGAATCGGAAATCCTATTATCAAAACCATGGAGGAAACCACATCGATCAGGCGTTTAAACCTTTTGTTAACAGGGCTGGAAATATGGAAGTGCCCGCTGCCGGCAACAATTTCACCTGATGTTTTCCTTGAATCGCTGCCCACGATACTGCCGGATCCAGGCGATGTAATTCTCATTCTAACACCACGCGGAAGGGCTTTGGTATAATTAATAATGTCCTGGAATTGCAAAGCACCCTGGCAAAAGATGATTTCTTTTACGGATATATCCCTTAAAAACAAGGGTAATTTATCTATTGTCGTCAGGCAATGTTCATCGTCCAAATGAACCCCTACCCGTCCCAATACACGTTCCTCTTTATTGGCCCGCTGCATCATGGAAACGGCAACCCTAAATTCTTCAGATGATCCTGCAATGATGGTTCCCATTTTTTCTTCTTCTTCTATTTCGATCCAATTCAATCTTCTCAGCGCCCATCGATCAATGCTCATCAATATAAAAGACATTAATGACCCCAGCAGTAAGATCGCTCTTGAAAATCGGACGCTTTCCGGCAATAAAGAATAAATGACCAGCAGTGTAACCATCGCAATAACGGTTGACCTGATCAGCCTGCCCCGCTGTTGCTGCTTATCATAGAGTCCCGCGTAATAGGATGCTGTCAAAAAAATCAGTGTAAATGCGGGAAAAGCAATGGTCAGTAATCCCTTGTCGTAAATGATGTCTGGCTTTGCAAACGCATTCCACGTAAGCTTGGCCGTTATGAACGACAATAAAATGAGACCTGCATCGATGATGGGCAATCCATTTTTTTTGATTACCCCCGCAACGGCTGAAAGGCCCGCCCTGAGCCAGATAGCGATGCCTATAAAAAAACGGAATAGTTTTGCCGTAACGTTCGAATAGTGTTTTTGTACGAATATGATCATCGCCTTGTAAAACAACCTCACATAATTCAGCGTCCCCTTTTTTGTACTTTCTCCTTTGAAATGAATGATGCTGGTTTCGGCGCAATAGTAGTTTTTATAGCCCTGTTGTTGTATGCGGTAACTCAGGTCGATGTCCTCGCCGTACATGAAAAAAGTTTCATCGAAACCGCCGGTTTTTTCCAGGACTTCTTTTCTTGTCATAAAGAATGCACCGGCAAGAACATCTACTTCATGATTCTTTTGCATATCCAGGTGTCCGAGGTGATATTTTCCAAAAACGCGTGATCTCGGAAATACGGAAGAGAGTCCGGACATCTTAAAAAAAGACGTCCATAATGAAGGATATGCCCGCTTGCTTTCTTTGAGGAATTTGCCGCCGCCATCGAACATTGTTACCCCTAATGCGCCCGCGTCTGGTTGGCCGTCCATGAACTTAACACAGGCTTTGAAACTGTCCTCTCCAACAATTGTATCCGGATTTAAGAAAAGAATAAAGCGCCCTTTTGCTTTGCCGATGGCCTGGTTATTAGCCACCGCAAACCCTTTATTCTGGCTGTTCCAGGTGAATTTCACACAGGGAAATTTGCCCTCCAGGTAGTCACGGCTGCCGTCCTGTGAGGCATTGTCGACCACCAACACCTCTCCACTGATCCCTTCTAATGCTTTCATCACCGAGAACAGGCATTGCTCCAGGAAATACTTCACATTATAGTTGACAATGATGATGGAAATCAATGGATCTTTGCTGTCCAGCTTGCTACATTTAACGGTTAAGATATCTGATAACTTAGTTCAAATTTATACTATGATTACGGGAAAACTTGGTGCTTCGCAAATACTGTGTTCTCGAATGGGTTTAGGCTGCATGGGGATGAGTGAATTTTACGGGCCGCATAACGACAATGAGTCGCTGAAAACACTGGATCGGGCCCTTGAATTAGGCATAACCCTCTGGGATACTGCAGACGCCTATGGACCGTATACCAATGAAGAATTAATTGGAAGGTCGATGAAAGGCCGTAGAGATAAAATTGTACTGGCCACCAAATTCGGATTTGTGCGCAGCCTCGACAGTCCCTTATGGAGAGGCATGAGTGGCAAACCAGAATATGTACGGAAGGCTTGTGAAGACAGCCTTCGCAGGCTTCAGACGGATACAATCGACCTATATTATTTGCATCGGGTGGACCCTGAAACACCTATCGAAGATACCGTTGGCGCTATGGCCGATCTGCTGAAAGAAGGAAAGATCAGGGCTATCGGTCTATCGGAGGTTTCGACGGCGACCCTCAAAAGGGCACAGGCCATCCACCCAATATCTGCCCTTCAGACTGAATATTCTCTTTGGAGCCGTGATCCTGAAGACGAATTAATTAGTCTCTGTGCTGATTTAAACATTGCGTTTGTCGCCTATAGTCCGCTTGGGCGTGGTTTTTTGACTGGAGAGATAAAGTCGATGGATGACTTAGCGTCCGACGACTGGCGCCGCAACGCACCACGATTCATGGGTGAAAATTTCGACAAAAACCTGGTGCTGGCGGACAAGGTGAAACTATTGGCTGGTAAGAAAGGGTGCAGCCCATCCCAGCTCTCCCTGGCATGGGTCTTACACAAGGGGCCGCACATTTTTCCGATTCCCGGCACTAAGCGGGTAAAATACCTGGAAGACAATGCCAGAGCAGCTGATATCAGTTTAACCCCTGCGGAAATACAGGAGATCGATAAGATATTTCCCAAAGCGGTGGTGGCGGGGACAAGGTACGCAGAGGGAGGAATGAAAATCATCAACGGATAAGTCCCTTATCCATTGATGATTATTTGGGAAGTTGGGAAGTTGGGAAGTGTGAAAGTGTAAATGAGGAAATCGTGAGGCAGAAAGCCTTTAGACCCCAACGACCCGGCGAATAGTTCTGGCCAATTTTCTTATTTGCACCTCCACATTTTACAAATCTTCCAATTTGCCAATTATCTCCATGGCGATTATTCACGACAGAGCCGTGAATAATCGCCATGGAGGATTGCATATCTTTGGCGGATGTTAAAACAGACTCTCATCCGGGCCGCTACAGAAGCGGGAAAACTGATAAAAGAATTCTCGACAAGGGAATTTTCGATTAGTAATAAAGAAGGCATTAATAACCTCGTTACAGAAGTTGACCATGCTTCTGAAACGCTGATCATGGGTATCATCCGAGAAGAATATCCTGACCACTATATACTTACAGAAGAGTCAGGCGATCTTCCAAAAGATTCTGCCTATAAATGGATTATCGATCCCATTGATGGAACTGTCAACTATGCCAATGGTATTCCGCTTTGTTGCGTGAGCATCGGCGTTGAAAAGGATGGTGAAGTGATCCTGGGTGCCATTTATAATCCATTCATCGACGAGTTTTTTCTGACGGAAAAAAACAATGGTGTAACACTGAATAATAAGCCCGTTAAAGTAAGCAGGAAAGCTGTCGTTCTAGAATCCTGCCTGGTGACAGGTTTTCCATATACTCACGTCGACGCGGCAAACGGTCCGCTGGAAGTATTCAGCAGGTTTATTAAAAAAGGTGTTCCAATACGCCGACTAGGATCAGCGGCTATGGATCTTGCCTGGGTAGCCTGCGGCAGGTTCGATGGTTTTTTTGAACACTCACTTAATGCCTGGGACAGTGCAGCAGGATATCTCATGGTAAAGGAAGCAGGCGGTGAGGTCACTGACTTTGACGGTAATCCATATTCACCTTATCAGCCACGTATCATCGCCACAAATGGCCTGATCCACGATGAATTACTGCTGTGGATCAATGATAAAATATAATACTGGGGAATAATAATACTATGGAACAGAGAACGGAGATAGCACAGTTTGGGGAATTCGGATTGATCACTCACCTCACAAAAAATATTGAAATTCAAAACGCGTCCACTATTCTTGGTGTTGGTGACGACGCGGCCGTTATCGACCATTTTGGTAAGCAAACGGTAATCACTACTGATCTGCTGATCGAAGGCGTACACTTTGATCTCATTTATACTCCTCTTAAACACCTTGGGTACAAAAGCGTTGTGGTAAACCTCAGTGACATTTATGCCATGAATGCTACCCCTACACAGATCACCATGAGTGTAGGTCTCAGCAATCGATTCAGCGTGGAAGCCATCGATGAATTTTATGAAGGCGTTTATGCAGCCTGCGAAAAATATGGCGTTGACCTTGTTGGCGGGGATACCGCATCATCACAGAAAGGATTCATCATCTCCGTAACTGCTATCGGTGAAGTTGTTGCTGACAAAGTGGTAAAGCGTGACGGCGCGAAACCTGGTGACCTGATCTGTTGCAGTGGTGACCTCGGGGCAGCATATATCGGTCTTTTGTTCCTGGAAAGGGAAAAGAAGATCTTCATCGAAACACCGCAGATTCAGCCAGACCTTGAAGGCGAAGATTTTGTGATCCGGAGATTACTGAAACCCGAAACCCGGCCCGATATAATAGAATTTTTTGAAGAACAGGGTATTCTTCCGACTTCAATGATGGATATCAGCGATGGGCTTAGTTCAGAGATCCTTCACATTTGTGAAAAAAGCGGCGTAGGCGCCGTGATATATGAAGAGAAACTTCCCATTCATGATGAAACCCGAAGGGCCGCGTATAAATTTCAGATCGACCCAACCGCCTGTGCCTTAAGTGGTGGCGAAGACTATGAACTACTGTTTACACTCCACCAGGGAGACTATCAGAAAATATTGCTCAATGAACAGATCAGCGTGATTGGTCATATCGCCGATGCGGAAAAGGGTGCTACTATAATCACGAAAGGCGGCTCTACACACCAGATAACGGCACAAGGATGGAACGCTTTCAAGAAATAATAACATCCTTATTTCGTTGTTAACAGTACCCGCGGAGCACCTATGCAGAAGACGAAGACCATACATAATCCATTAATATCCCTGATACTGTTACTTTTGATTTGTAGCTCCTGTACAGATAAACTTTACTCACCCCTCAAAAAATATTCAGCCGCACAACTTCAGGAAGACTTCGACCTGATGCGAAACGTTATGGAAGAATACCATCCATCGCTTTATTGGTATACATCCAAAGACAGTATGGACAGGATCTTTGAACATTATCGGACAGCTATCAGGGACTCCATGACGGAACAACAATTCGGTTTTAGCATACTGGCTCCCGTAACCACCAGCATCCGATGCGGACATACATCATTCAACTATTCTAAGGGCTACAATAAAGTAATGAGGAACATAAGGCTTCCTTCATTCCCCCTTTTTATGAAAGTTTGGGGCGATACTATGATGGTAACGGTTAACCTTAACCGCAAAGATTCGATAATTAAAAGGGGAATGCTGATCAACAGCATTGATGGAAAATCCGTAAACGAACTTACTTCGACCATGTTCAAATACCTGCCTACAGATGGGTATTCCTACAATTTGAATTACCTGCGTCTAAGTAGTGCATTTCCCTATTATCACAGAAACATTTTTGGCCTTAAGAAATCCTATACTGTTGGTTACACGGACAGCACTGGAAATGGTTATACGGACGTTACATTATTCGATCCTTATGCGGACAGCACTAACCGCAGAAAACCACAGGGGCAAAAGCCCATAAAAACCAAGGGACCTAAAAAAGAAAAGCTTTCCAGAAAAGAAAAAATGGAAGACGGTCGTTCCTTCCTGATTGATTCAGCAAGCGGTGCAGGTATTATGGTGGTAAGCAGTTTTGATGATGGTTATCGGCTCAATAAGTTCTACCGACAATCATTCAAAAAAATGAGGAAAGACAGCATCAAGAATCTTGTTATCGATATTCGCAACAACGGCGGCGGTAAGGTTAATCACTTCACCAAGCTCGCAAAATATATCAAGGACAAACCTTTCAAAGTTGCCGATACTGCTTTTGCCCTACATAAGGGATTTGGAAAATATAGAAAGTTTTTCGAAGGCAGTTTCGTCAACGGACTTGCGCTAACAATATTCACTTCAAAAAAGAAAGACGGACTATACCACTTCAACTACTGGGAACAACATCGTTTCAGGCCCAAAAAGAAAAACTTTTTTGATGGTAAGGTCTATGTGTTGATAAGCGGCCCCACGTTTTCTGCAGGAACACTGTTTGCTCACGCTGTCCAGGGGCAGCAAAACGTTTTATTATTGGGCGAAGAAGCGGGCGGAGGAGATTACGGCAATAATGGTTTGATGATCCCTAATATCAGACTGCCTCATACCAAAATGAGGGTAAGAATGCCTTTATTCAGGCTAGTACAATATAACCATGGTCCTAAAAATGGCCGCGGCGTAATGCCCGATGTTTATATTCCTCCCTCGTCTACAGCAGTAAGGCAATTGGTGGATCGAAAAATGCAGGTTGCACGGGAGATGATGAATGAGAAATGAGCTCCAACCCTACATGATGATAAACTTATCGCCATCCTTTAAAAATGGCAACTTCTGCCGTATAGTATCAACGTTCTCTTTTTCCAGGGTGAATGTTTCCGAAGCAACGTCATTTTTTAGATGAACTATCGGTTCACCCAGAGGGTCCACAACCATACTATCGCCCAAATATTTGTGGTTATTGCCATCAACGCCAACGCGATTTACACCAATAACATAACACTGGTTTTCAATCGCCCTCGCCTGCAACAATGTTCGCCACGCATGCGCCCTTTTTTCGGGCCAGTTGGCAACATAAATCAACATGTCGTATTCTGCACTGTTGTCTTTTTCTTCTTTAGATGGATGGTTGCTATGCCTCGACCATATAGGGAATCGAAGGTCGTAGCAGACAAGCAGATTTATTTTCCAGCCTTTGACTGATGCGATCAGCCGTTTACTTCCAGAAGCATAGTGTTGATTTTCGCCGGCATAACCAAACAAATGCCTTTTATCATAAAAACCTGACGCTCCTGTTGGAAGCATCCAGATCATTCGATTAAAATATACTCCGTTGTCTTCTATGATAAGGCTGCCGGTAAGAATGATCTTCTTTTGTGTTGCAACTCGTTTCATCCATTGTACAGAATCTCCATCCATCGTTTCAGCAAGGGCTTCGGGGCGCATACTGAATCCTGTACTAAACATTTCAGGTAATACCACTAGCTCCGTAAAAGGAAGCACATCGATCTTTTCCTCCAGCATCTTCAGGTTGGCATTTTTGTCCTCCCATATAAGATCAGCCTGGATTATACTTACCGTAAGTGAATTCATACTGAAAATTACAAACTTGCTCTGGAACGCATTTTTATTCTTCCTTTCCTTTTAACGTATTGAGGACATCGGCGATAAACTGTCATTCAAAACCGCGCAGTGGAACGCATATTTATTCTTCCTTTCCTTTTAATGTTTTGAGGGCATCGGTAATTAGCTGGCGTTCAAAACCACGTTGAAGCAAAAAGCTGGTAGTTTTGGAAGACCTTACATAGTCGGTGGCACCGGGGCCTTTTAACGTAGCCCATTTTTTCTTTGCCAGTTGAAGGATAGTCTTCTTGTAGGCTTCTTCCTCTATTTCTCTCAGCGCCAGATTTATACAATAAGGACTTACCTTTTTTTGCTTGAGCTCATACTCAATCTTTACCCTTCCCCATTGCTTGGCTCTGAACCGGCCACCAGCAAACGCGGTCGCAAATCGCTCTTCGTTAAGATAATCTTCTTCGATAAGTTGTGAGATGGTTTGTTCAACATCCTGCCTGTGCAATCCGTACCCATAAAGCTTTTGTTTCACTTCATCGTGAGACCTTTCCTGGTAACCGCAGTATTGTTTCAGCTTTTGGTATGCTTGTTCCCTTGTTAAGCGTTTGTTGAACATCTGAGATCAAAAGTAAACTAAGTAACCAAGCCGTTATCTTGTAACGTTGTCAAGTTTGAGTTAGCTATTCTTCAAGCATGGCCACACACCCGAATTCCTGTTTCAGAAAATCATCGTAATGGTCTGCTTTCTGAAAAAGCCTTCTGAAGGTTTCTGTTCCACTGGCCTTGTTCAGCTCAAGGTCGTAGATAAGGCTGGACAACA
>JANMMA010000458.1:0-1574 GCA_031372815.1 Sphingobacteriales bacterium | reverse complement strand
GGCGCGCAACAAATGTTACCAAACAAAAATAAAAAAAATGCAACGGCGGATTACTTGGAAGCAATGTCATCTGTCCAAAAATAAAATAAACACGCCACCATTAATGACCTTATCAGTGATGCAAGGCAAGCATATTATGAGTGGATCATTTTGGAAAAAAAGATCTCCATTTTAGACCAGAACCAAAAACTTCTTGATTTCATGATCAGGAATGCAGAGATCAGGTACAAAAACGGATTAGAAAAGATCAGTGCATACTATAAAGCCAAGGCAGCATTGGGAAGAGTACAAAATATGCGGCTGATGTTTGAAAATGAAATCAGGGATAAGCGAATCAAAATCAATACACTGATGGCAAGAGAAGCACTGACGGAATTCAATGTTGATACAGCATTCGTTTTGAACGACTATACAACGCTGATATTTGACAGTACACTTTTTTACCGGAATCGAAGTGACCTGAAGTCTGTCGATAACGAAATTAATATCACCCGGCTTCAGGCCCAAACCGAGTCGGCTGCGCTTTCCCCTCAATTCGGTATACGCTACGACCATATGTTTGGTTTTGGCGGTTTGCCGATGCAATATAATCTCATGGGCATGTTGAAACTTCCTTTAGCACGCTGGTCCTCCAAAATGAATAAAGCAAATATGGAAAGCCTTGCCTGGAAAGCCACCGCACTTCAATCCAGGAAACAAATGATGGCCAATGAGTACAGCGGCATGGCCTTTGGCATGCGCAACGAACTCCAACTCAAGAAAAAACAGCTAACACTTTTTGAAGAAAACATCATCCCCGCATTGAGGAATAATTATAAATCCATGCAGCTTGGATATGAACAAAACACAGAAGAGCTTTTTATGCTTTTCGATGCCTGGGAAACCTTATATATGACGCAGATAGAATATACAGAATTGCTGAACCAGGCACTAAGGATGCAGTCAGAAATTGAACGTTTAATAGAAAAGAAATGAATAATTATTTGATCATCATAACGCTTTTTATTGCCGCTGTTTTTTCGCATTGTAAATCACCCGGGGATCATGCGGGGCACGATATGGAAGCAGCCGCTGATATTTATACCTGTCCGATGCATCCGGAAATTATCCGCGACAAACCTGGCTCCTGCCCGATCTGTGGAATGGATCTGGTAAAAAAAGAAACTGATAGTAAGAGCATTAATGTTGTTGGCCTTGAAACACTGGTGCAGCCAACCAACGAATTTGTGTTGTCGACTATTCCTGTAACCACCGTACAAAAACGCGAAGAACAGTTGAATATTGACGCCCTTGGAACGATCACCTATGATACCCGCCAGGCAGGAATAATATCTTCGAGAATTGCGGGCCGGATTGAAAAATTATACGTGCGTTTTCGGTACCAGAAGATCAGTAGAGGACAACATCTGCTGGATATTTACAGCCCCGAACTGGTGACTGCGCAACAGAACCTTTTATTCCTCTTAAAAAACGATGCAGAGAACAGCAGTTTCATACAATCAGCAAAAGAAAGGCTGTTATTGCTGGGCTTGACGAACAGCCAGGTACAGCAAGTGATGCGTTCCGGAAAACCG
>JANMMA010000403.1:0-3424 GCA_031372815.1 Sphingobacteriales bacterium | reverse complement strand
ATTTCTTCAAGGGTGTCCTTATTCAGTCCATCAGCGTTAATGCAAATAAAAAATTGGGAGACGCCATATTCAGGTCCTTCCCTGGTTATTGCTGCAACAGATCTTCCACCACTCAATCCCGCAACTAACAGGTCAAGCATTATTGATAATCCTGATCCTTTCCAGAAACCAATTGGCAAACTTCTTTTGCTTGCGTGAATGGCAGAAGGATCAGTGGTCAGGTTGCCGTTATTATCATACCCGCCGTTAACTGGAAGCATATGGTTATCCAATTCATATTCCTGCAGTTTACCGTATGAGAACTGTGAGAGTGCCATATCCAATACAATATGTCCGGCAGTGCGTGGTACCGCAATAACCAGCGGATTGTTTCCGAGTGTGGGTGTGATGCCTCCCCATGGGGGCATGTTTGCCATGGCATTGGTGGCACAAATCGCAATACATCCCTGTTCCGCGGCCTGCCATCCATAGGTTCCTCCCCGCATCCAGTGATTGGTATTCCTGATGGCCACCAGGCCAATACCATTGGACTTTGCCAATTGAATTGCCCTGTCCATACAAATGGTGGCGTTATACATGCCCGGGGCCAGATGTCCGTCCCATTGCTGTGTCAGACCATTTGAAGAGATCATTTCGGGTTCCGCATGCATGTCTATCAGTCCATCCCTTACATACTTTACAAAGGTGGGGAACCGGTTGAGGCCATGTGAATAGACACCATCCCGGCTATTGATGGAAAATATATTAGCGCAGATGCCTGCTTTTTTTTCCGAAAAACCCTCATGAAGCAATACCGATTTAATTGTATCTGACAATTCTCTGAATGGTATTTTCATCTGAATGATTTTTTGATTTTCCTATAACATGTCACTGTTTTTTCTCTTCTACATTTTGAAGATAACTTTAAAAATAGGTAGTAGTGAAAAAGTATTTTCGGCTTATCGTTTGGGGAATCATTGCTTATCGCTTTGACTTCCTGATCACCGTGCCCTGCAGTCCTTCCTGCATTTTTCTGACCCTGTCCTCGAGTTTTTCGGAGGAAAGGTTTTCCCTCATGCTGTCAACTTTAACCGGGAAGCAAAACGGTGTTAACTGGTTTGGAAAGGTCAGGATGATTTTTGATGCCTGAATACGTTGGAGCATGTTGCGCAGGCGGACTTCCTCCATCTGCTGGTCAAACACTTCCTGGTAAGCCTGTCGCATTAAGAGGTTATTTTTTTCGTACTCTGCAAATACTTTAAAGAGGAGGGAAGCTGAGGCTTGCAGGTGTCGGGCTTTTTTCTGTTCGCCAGGATAGCCCTGAAAGATCAATCCGCCTATTACCGATATATCGCGAAATTTACGTTTAGCCATCTCCGTTGAATTTGCACTGGCCTGAATATCTTCCAGCAAATGATCAGGAGAAAATAGTTCATAGACATTGGTGTCATCAATTGGAATGGGCTGGTCGCTCAGGAGTTCAAAACTATAGTCGTTCATCGCAAAAGAAAATGTAATGGGCATAAACCGGCTGATGCGATAAGCCAGTATCGCTGCCATAGCCTCGTTGACCAGCCTGCCTTCGAAGGTGTGAACAAAGAGATGATGTCCGTCTTTCGTTTCAATCTGTTCTATCAGAAATTCATCCAGTTTTGGAATATGCGATAAGGCCATCTGCATATCAAATAACGGCATTAATGCCTGCATCTCAGGATCTTTCGAAAGGGGGTCGAGTGCTTCGTTTAATTTGCTTCGAAGCATTTTTCCAAGGTTAGCCGACAGCGGCATTCTTCCACCCATCCAACTCGGCACGATTGATTTTTTGGACGTGGATTTTTTTACCACTACTGTCATATCCTTGATCATAATAAATTCGAGATTCCTTCCAGCCAGTGTAAATACATCACCGGGTACGAGCCTGGATATGAACCATTCTTCGATCACACCGATAAATCCGCCCGACATAAATTTGACTTTCATCATCGAATCAGAAACGATGGTTCCGATGTGCAGTCGGTGACGCATTGCTATACGACGGGAATTGATTCGATAAATGCCCTGCTCATCGATCTCTACTTTTTTATATTCATCATACTGCTGCAGTGCATTTCCTCCTGTAGTGATGAAAAATAAAACCTGTTGCCATTCTTCTTCCGTAATATCACCATAACAATGGGTTGAACGTATTTCTTCAAATATTTCTTCCTGCCTGAAACCTTCAGAAATGGCAAGGGTTCCTAAAAACTGGATCAATACATCGAAGCAAAGCATCATGGGTTCGCGGCTTTCGATCAGTTGTTCTGTAATAGCCTGCTTAAGGGCTGCAGCTTCTACCAGTTCAAGGGAATGCGTTGGAAGAAAATATATTTTGCTGACTTGTCCGGGCCTATGTCCGCTTCGTCCGGCCCGTTGTAAAAAACGCGCAACACCTTTTGGGGATCCTACCTGTATCACGGTTTCTACTGGGCGAAAATCTACCCCCAGGTCAAGACTGGCTGTGCAGACCACGGCTTTGAGTTTTCCTTCATGTAAGGCATCTTCCACCCATAACCTGAGTTTTTGTTCAATACTTCCATGATGTAAGGCTAGTGCACCAGATAATTCCGGCGCAATATTCAGGAGGGTCTGGTACCATGTTTCACTCATGCCTCTTGTGTTGATGAAGATGAGTGTGGTACGGCTATTTTCAATGATTGGGATAACCTGCGCAGCGAGTTTAATGCCCAGGTGACCGGCCCAGGGAAATTTTTCTATCTCCGGTGGAAAGATGGATTCTACTTCGATCTCTTTTTTGATATTGGCTTTGATGATCGTTCCTTGATCCTGTGCTTTTATGGGGGAAATTAAGACATCCAGGGCCTGATCAAGGTTGCCGATAGTAGCGGAGATGCCCCAGAGGATTACGGATTGCGCCTTCGGCGATTGGCGGATTGGCGGATTGGCGGATTGGCGAATTGGCGGATTAGCGGATTGGCGGATTGCACCTTTGGCGATTACGGATTGCGGATTGCGGATTGCGGATTGCGCCTTCGGCGATTGACGAATTATCGGATTTTCGGATTGATGGGTTAAAGAATTTAAATCCGCAATTCTACTAGTGCAATTTATAATTCGTGAAATCGCCAATTCTACCTGTACACCCCGTTTGCTACCTAAGAGTTCATGCCATTCATCGACGGCGATAATTTTTAAGGTGCTGAATAAATCCGGATAGCCTTTCTGCGCGAGTAAGAGGTGCAGGCTTTCAGGAGTAATGATCAATATTTCTGGCATCTGCCTTTTCTGTCGCTGGCGTTCTGCCATGTCTGTGTCACCATTCCTGATTCCCACTTTCCACTGCATACCGAGTTCACTGATCACTTCTTCCATCGCCCTGCCAATGTCCTTAGCCAGTGCACGAAGCGGCGTGATCCAAATGAGTTGAAGACCGTTTTTTTTCCGGGTT
>JANMMA010000387.1:0-2525 GCA_031372815.1 Sphingobacteriales bacterium | reverse complement strand
CAGCGCGATCTCATCTTTGAAATTTTCTATGGCGGAGCATATATCTTCCAGCCTGATAATATGCTCGCCAACCCTTGGGGCGATTTCCAAGATGATTTCCTCCGGATCCAGGCCCATATGTTTTATATAGGTCTCTAACATATACTGGTCACTGGGAAAGGCTTTTTTCTCACAGAGTATTTTTCTTTTTTTGCCCGATGGTCTGTAGAAACTTACCAGCATCAGGTGCAGGTTCACCGTGAGTTGGTTCATGACCGATAGTTCATGCGGAAGTGCACCAGTGATGACCGACAATGGTTTGATGAGGTGATCATGGTAGTTCATCCATGGGTCATCGCCCATAAAAAAAGCTTCTACGCCGTAATCAGACCAGCCCGATAAAATATTATCGATGTACGACCTGGTGGACTTAGGTTGCAACCCTAGTGAATTACCCAAGAGATACGTTTGTTCGTGACCGTTATGTTTAGGAATGATAAACCGGTCGCGAAAGCTTTTTAATTCATCCTGCTGATCCAGTGATTTTGCGAATTCGAGGGTGTCCTGGTATGCCATCATTGTTCTGGTTCAGCCGGTTGGTTGATCTTGTTTCGGTTCATCATGAAAAGAATGGCCGCAAGAAAATTTATGAGTATAAGTCCAAGTGTATAAGTAATTTTTTGTTGCCGGGGGAGTCCGCCTTTCCATACTTCAACCAGTGCTCCTGTCGTAAAGCTAAGCATTAGAACGGCTACAGCCACCAGCATATAAGTCGATGAACTGTGGTTTTTCATTTCCAGGAGCACGGCCGCTATCCAGGTCAAAAAATACGCGTGAAAACAATACTTAAGCCAATCAAAATTTACCATGCCTTGTTGTCTATTTTGCAAACTTCCCAATATTCCTCATTTTCCAATCTTCATCAAATGCTTCCTGTCCTTCCCCCATCGACTGGAATACTGGTTCCGTTAAGATAGGACGCTGCGGGCGTAGCCATAAAAGCGGCCAGTGCCGCAATTTCTTCTGTCTCGCCAAATCTTCTCACCGGGATTTCCTGCATCATTTCTTTTTCCACGTCTTCCATCATTACTTTTCTCTTGTCGGCAATATTCGCGACCAAAATTTCCAGTCGTTCTGTTCTTGTATACCCCGGCAACACATTGTTTACCGTGATACCAAATTCTGCCACTTCATTAGATAGAGACTTTGCCCATGAAGCAACCGCGCCACGGATTGTATTTGAAACACCAAGGTTTTGAATGGGTATCCTAACCGAAGTGGAAACAACATTGATGATGCGCCCGTACTGGGCGTCTTTCATACCAGGCAAACAAGCCTGCACCATAATCTGGCTGGTGATGACGTGTTGTTTAAAATATTTGTCAAACATTTCCGGATCTGCCTCTGTGATCGGACCTGCCGGTGGTCCACCTGAATTATTTACCAATATATGCACCGGTTCATTGGCCACATGCAAAGCAATGATTGATTTTACGTCCTCTATTTTGCAAAGGTCCAGCACCATGATTTGGTGTGATTGACGCAGGGAAATATCAAGACCCTGAACAGCTTCACGGAGAACATTCTCATCCCTGGCAACCAGCGTACAATTAGCACCCAGCAGTGCGAGCTCTTTGGCTATGGCTAATCCGATTCCCCTTGAACCACCACAGATCAGCGCATTTTTCCTGGATAATGATAAATTCATAGCTGCAAATTAAACAGTAATTCATATAAACCCGGTTTATTCGGAATTGAAAGTCAGTATTGGAATTTAATGCTTCGGGCTGCCATTAATTTAAGATATTTAGGGTGAAATATGTACAGAAAGTATTTAACCCGTGATAACAGCATCCTGCTGCTTTTTATGACCGTCAAGGTATTGGTACAATACCTGCTGATCCACCCAATTTATGACCTGCAAAGGGATGAATACCTGCATCTCGACCAGGCCGACCATCCAGCCTGGGGGTTTATTTCACTACCACCGTTTAATTCCTGGGTTGCCATGGCCATCAAGGCACTGGGAAACGACGTATTCTGGGTAAAGTTCTTTCCCGCAGTTTTCGGAGCGTTCACCATTTTCTTCGCCTGGAAAACCGTTCAGGCACTGAAGGGGAATTTGTTTGCCAAGCTACTGGTGGCGTCCGCATTGCTGGTGTCTGTCCTGCTGCGGCTCAACACGCTTTTCCAGCCAAATTCGTTTGAAGTGCTAAGCTGGACGGCCTTCTACTATTTCCTGGTAAGGTATGTGCAATCGGAAAAAAGTAAATTCCTGTATATACTAGCTTTTGTTACCGCACTTGGATTCCTGAATAAATACAATATTGTTTTTTTAATTGCCGGACTAGCGCCTGCCATTATTATCTCTCCATTCCGTGATGTATTTCGCAATAAACATCTGTATTTTGCCATACTGCTGTTCTTATTGCTAATATCGCCAAATATCCTATGGCAGGTCCAAAACAATTTTCCGGTGGTGCATCATATGAAAACACTGGCGCGTACACAGTTGGTAAATATGGAAAGGACTGGATTTTTGAAGG
>JANMMA010000360.1:0-7213 GCA_031372815.1 Sphingobacteriales bacterium | reverse complement strand
CAACGCAGGTCCAATGCAGCAGGTTGTGCATTCTTTTTTCGTCCAGCTTTTCAAAAACGTCATCCAGCAAAAGAATTGGTGGAAAGGCCTTGAAACGCTGCAGCACAGAAAATTCCGCTAGTTTCATCGCAAACAAAAGGCTTTTGCGCTGACCTTGCGAGGCAATATTTTTTAATGGCTGATCCCCGAGCCTGATATCCAGCTCGTCCTTGTGAACACCTGCGGTGGTGCGTTGTGATGCAAGGTCGCGCTGCCGGGATAATAATAACAAGCTTTCAAATGAATGTTCATGCAAACCACTTTGATAAGCGAGTTCGAGTCCTTCTTCTTTGCCGGCAATCATCTCGTATTTCAATTTTACTTCGGGTATATAAGTTTGCAGAAAGGATTTTCTCTCGGCAAAAATATATTCACCCGGCTGTACCAATTGGAGATCCAGTATTTCCAGCAAGCTGACGTTTGTTGTGCCGGCATCAGCAAACTGTTTTAGCAGGCTGTTACGCTGAACCAGTATCCTGTTGTACTGAATGAGATGGTGCAGGTATTGCGGATCCAGCTGTGAAATGATCGTATCAATAAATTTTCGCCTTTCTTCACTCAGGCCGGTGACCAACTGTACATCGTCAGGTGCAACAAAGACAACCGGAAATTTTCCGATATGCTGTGAAAACCTGGTGTAGGTCTCCCGGTTAAGCAGGAATTCTTTTTTACCATTTTCCCTTAGAATGCAGACGGTGTTAAATTTCTCATGCTGCCTGTTGAACTGACCTTCAATGCGGAAACCCTGGTACCCAAACGATGCACTGGCTGAATCGGTGCGGGCGAAATAACTTTTTGTGAGGCAGAGATAGTACACCGCATCAAGCAGGTTGGTTTTTCCTGCCCCATTTGGTCCGCAAAATCCTACGATCCTTTCTGCAAAAACAAACTTCCGCGAAGCATAATTTTTGAAATGGGTGAGGGTGATTGCATCAAGACGCAGCAGGTTCAACATTTACGCAAACATAATTCATGGGCATTGCATATCCTCGGCTGCGCAGACCCAATATTTTTAACGGAATTCGTCTTATATTTGCCCCTCAAATTTGCCAACGTGAGTACAACCAAAGCCGTCGCTACGAAATTCAGTAAAGAGACCTATTTGTACTGGTATGAACTCATGCTTCTTCTGCGTCGCTTTGAAGAAAAAGCGGGCCAGCTTTATGGTATGCAAAAGATCAGGGGCTTTTGCCATCTTTACATCGGCCAGGAAGCCCTGGCAGCGGGTTGTATGACTGCCACGAAGCCGGAAGACACCTTCATTACAGCTTATCGCGACCACGGACTGGCCATCGCTAAAGGCATTACCACCAAAGCATGTATGGCTGAATTGTACGGCAAAGCAACGGGATGTTCCAAGGGAAAAGGCGGAAGTATGCATTTTTTTGGTGTCAAGGAAAGATTTTTTGGAGGTCATGGTATCGTAGGTGCACAGATAGGTACTGGTGCGGGACTGGCTTTTGCAGAAAAATACAAGGGGACAGACAATGTGAGCCTTACTTTTTTTGGTGATGGTGCCGCACGGCAGGGCATGCTCCATGAAACATTTAACATGGCCATGGTTTGGAAACTCCCCGTTATTTTTATTTGCGAGAATAACAACTACGCTATGGGTACTTCTGTTGCCCGGACATCCAACGTAGTAGATATCTATAAACTGGCTGACGCTTATGATATGCCTGGTGATTCTGTAGATGGAATGGATCCTGAGGCTGTCCACGAGGCCGTTACCAGGGCGGTGAAAAGAGCGAGGGCAGGAGAAGGTCCAACCTTATTGGAAATGAAGACCTACCGTTACAAAGGTCACTCGATGAGTGATCCACAAAAATATCGCACTAAAGAAGAAGTGGAAGGATATAAAGACCGCGATCCGGTGGAAACATCCAAAGCCAGGCTGTTGGAGTTTTTCAAGGTACCTGAGGCCGACATCGAAGCCATTAACGAAAGGGTAAGGATGGAGGTTGAGGAATGCGTGAAATTTGCTGAAGAAAGCCCCTGGCCAAACGACGACGAACTCCTTAAAGACGTTTACATACAACAAGATTATCCATTTATCACAGACTAACATACTACTGGAAAACAATTGTTTACCAGAGCTACTTGATTTAAAACTATAACTACAAATGTCAGTAAAAACACAACCGGAACCGGAACAGATTGAAGTGCTGGAAAGGGCGAAAGGTTTTTGGGAAAAGAATAGCAGGATGATCCTTTATATCAGTTCTGCAGTGATTCTATTAGCAGGAGGCTATCTGGCCTATAAGTATCTTATTCTCATTCCTAATGAGACAAAAGCCCAGGAAGAGATCTATAAAGCGGAAACAAACTTCAGGAAAGATTCTATATCCCTGGCACTGAATGGTACAAACAGTACGCCCGGATTTCTTAAAGTGATCAAAAAATACGGCAGCACAAAAACCGGCAACCTGGCAAAGTTTTATGCCGGCGACTGTTATCTCCAACTTGGCGATTATAAAAACGCTACGAAATACCTGGAAGATTTCAATGCACACGGTGCCAAACAAATTGAAGCTAAGAAAGAAGGTTTGCTTGGAGATGCTTATGGGGAATTGAAGCAAAATGAAAAAGCAATAGAACATTATAAAAAAGCCGGGACCATTTTTCAGGAGGACGCATTTTTGTCGTCCGAATATTTGTTCAGGGCCGGGATGCTTTATGAACTCACTGGAAAGAACAAAGAGGCCATTGAGGTTTATCAAGAGATCAAGGCAAAATTTCCAAGAACTGAAAAGGGTTATAACATTGACAAGTATATTGCCCGGCTAGGTGAAACAAAATAATGACCATGGCCTCAAAAGGTAATGCCCAATTGAAGAAATTAAACACAGGCGCCCGTGAATTTTCGGGTGCCTGTGTTGTTATAGTGAAAACCGAATGGAACGCCGGTATAGTAGACGAACTTGAAAATGGCTGCCGGTCGATACTGACAAAAAAAGCCGTGAAACAGGTCATCACGATTACCGTTCCCGGAGCCGTGGAGATACCTTTTGGTATCAAAAGTTATTGGGATACGGTTAAGTATAAAGACGACCGTCCGTTAGCATTCATTGCCCTGGGTTGCGTGGTCAAAGGTGATACCCCACATTTTGACTATGTATGCCAGTCTGTAACCGCGGGCATAGGGCACCTGAATATGCAGTTACCCGTTCCCGTTATTTTTGGTGTACTAACGGTCAACAACGAGGAGCAGGCAGCGGAAAGGATAGGGGGCAAGCATGGCCACAAAGGTGAAGAAGCCGCTATTACTGCGTTGAAAATGATTACCCTTCAAAAATCTTTTAAATAATAAGGGATGAATGTGCAGCTTTTTATTCCCTGTTTTGTTGACCAACTGTTTCCCGATACAGCATTCAATATGGTCAAATTGCTGGAGAAAGCGGGTTGCACTGTAAAATACAACACAGCGCAAACATGTTGTGGTCAGCCAGCGTATAATGCGGGGTTCAGGGAAGAAGCCAAAATGGTCTGCCACAAGTTTATTGATGATTTTAGCGGAAAGGATTTTATTGTGGCGCCAAGTGCAAGCTGCGTTGGCTTTGTAAAGAATTACTACCCTTCATTATTTGCCGATTCGTCGCTACACCATGACGTAAAATCTATTCACTCAAGGATTTTTGAACTGAGTGATTTCCTGGTCAACGTTGTTAAAAAAACGGATTTCAATGCCTCTTTTCCCGCTCATGCAACTTATCATGATTCCTGTGCGGCCCTCCGGGAATGCAAGATCAAACAGGAACCGCGGGTTTTACTTGAAAAAGTACAAGGTTTGCGCCTTTCTGAAATGAAAGATGTAGAAACCTGCTGTGGATTTGGAGGAACTTTTGCGGTTAAGTTTGACGCTATTTCGGCTAGTATGGCCGACCAGAAAGTCAATAATGCAACGGAAACCGGAGCCGAATATATTATTTCGACCGACCTGAGTTGTCTGATGCACATTGGGGGCTATAGTGAGAAAAAAAGTCTGGGAATCAAAACACTACACCTGGCCGATGTGCTTACCATGGGATGGTAATAAAATAAATTATGGCATACTGGCTGGTTAAATCAGAACCTTTCAAATACTCCTGGGATCAGTTTGTAAAAGATAAACAGACCAGGTGGGACGGTATACGAAATTATGCCGCAAGGATTCATCTTAAGGCCATGAATAAAGGCGACAAACTGTTGTTTTATCATAGCAATCAAGGCCTTGAAATTGTAGGTATTGCCACAGTGGCGAAAACATTTTATCCTGACCCCACAGCCGACGGCAATGAATGGGTTGCAGTTGACCTCAGGGCCGGTAAAAAACTGAAAAAACCTGTAACGCTCGCCCAGGTAAAGTCTGATAAACGGTTGGCATCAATGGCACTGATAAAACTTAGCAGGTTATCTGTTGGTCCGGTTTCGGAAGACGAATGGGAGGTCATTATGGAGCTTGCCGGTATGATATAGTTCAAACGCTAGAAATGAAAAAACTGGTCGTTTTAACAGGCGCTGGTATCAGTGCAGAAAGTGGCTTAAAAACTTTCCGGGACAGTGATGGTCTATGGGAAGGATATAACATTGAAGATGTAGCCACACCCGAAGCATGGAGGCGACATCCCGAATTAGTGTTAGCATTTTACAATATGCGCCGGAAAAATGTAGCCGAAGCATCTCCCAACAAAGCACATAAGATACTTGCTGAACTAGAAGAATATTTTGACGTTCAGATCATCACTCAGAATATCGATGACCTTCACGAAAGGGCAGGAAGTTCTAAAATACTCCACCTTCATGGTGAAATATTTAAAATGAGAAGCGCCCGCAATGAATCATTAGTGTATCCCATAAAAAAAGATA
This sequence comes from Sphingobacteriales bacterium, assembly GCA_031372815.1. Classification (GTDB taxonomy): domain Bacteria; phylum Bacteroidota; class Bacteroidia; order Chitinophagales; family Chitinophagaceae; genus Pollutibacter. The sequence goes on along the minus strand of JANMMA010000360.1, from coordinate 2,329 downwards.
TCAGCTTTGGTGATAAAGCTGATGACGGTCATCAATTGAGACCCCATATTGTGTGGTTCGGGGAAGCCGTTCCGCTCATAGAATCAGCGGTATCGATAACCTCCGGTGCTGATTTGTTAGCTGTTGTTGGTACCTCGCTGGTGGTATATCCCGCAGCCGGACTTATTCACTCAACCAGACCGGGAACGCCATGTTTTATTGTTGACAAAAAGATTCCAGCAACATCCGGGATAGATGGATTGGTGTCTATAGAAATGCCCGCTACATCAGGCATGGAAAGGTTGAAAGAAATGTTGATTCGCGATTATGTTTAGTGCTGGTGTGAAAAACTGATGCCATTTTTCCTCAGGTCAGGTAGGATCTGATTGTATATTTCCGGATATACGGGAATAAACACGCCACGTCGCTGAATATTTCCATTCAGGATATGGCAGGCTGCGAAAGCGAGTGGCAACCCCACTGTTTTTGCCATTGCCGTATGAATGCTGTCACTGCCTTTTACGACAAGCGAGCTTTCCATATTTTTTTGCACACCATCCAATTCATAAACGATTTCATGCAACATAATGATCATGTCACGGTCAGTCGGTTGCAAGCATAATTTTCGCTCTACACACCACTGAAGCACGTCCGCTGCTGTCCGTATACCTAGATTGATTTTTTCGTCTGAATCAAGTCCGAGGAATTGAAACTGCGTCTGTGTAATTGAGTCCAGGTTATTTTTCCCGGGAAGGTTTAATCCATGACTTGCACAGTGTGCAATCATAAATTCGCGCATAGTCATGGACGTGGTATCATAAGCAACAGTATCATCTGTGAGATTCAGTGCAACGATATTATTCCAACCGCGGCAAAAATCAGGATGCCGGAGCGTTGTTCTTACGAAAGTCGATGCTTCCTCCATGCGGTACTTATGGATATAGGGCAGAAAATCACGGTTAGGATACCAGGCATAATCGCCCATATCCGGAATGTTAACTAATCGACCGGGATCAAAAAGTTCGACATAAGGCATAACGGTAGTGCGGTTGTTGTCCAGAAACGTGGCACCGTCTTTACCGGCCATTACAATATTCCTGGGATTCCAGCTAATCTTATAATGCCAGGGATTATCGTCAGACTCTGGAGACACCAGGCCACCGCAGTGTGACTTGAAAGAAATTATTTTCCCGCCTTCTGCCTTTATACCATGAATCATTTCCATGGCACTCATGTGGTCTATGCCAGGATCAAGGCCCATTTCACAAATAAAACTTAGTCCTTTCTCCCTTGCTTCGTCGTCCATCGCAAGGATTTCAGGAGTTAGATAAGATGCATTTAAAAAATGTTTACCATGTTGAAGGCAGGAAGCTGCTACCATTCCATGCATCGAAGGTGGAAGCATGGAAATAACCAGGTCTGATGCGTCTACGAGATTGTTTAACTGGTCCGTATTTTCAAGGTTGATTCCGTACGCGAAAGCTCGGTCACGGCCACCTGTTTTGCTTGCTGCAATATCGGGATTTGCATCTGCAACATGGATTCTCCAGTCGTTATACGATGCTTCTTCAATTAAAAACTCGATAAGTACACTCGCCGATTTTCCGGCACCAAGGATAAGAATATCTTTCATAAAGAAAAATTCTTACGCAAGGTAGATAAAGCCTGGCATAAAATCGGCAGTACTACAGTCCGCCATAGGCTGTCCTGATATCAGACAACGTTGTCTGCACTTTGATGCCCTTATTGGTCTTTGGTGCTTCAAGGGTTAGGCTGGAGTTTGCGGCTATATTATGGAAGCGCAGGGATTCCGTTTTATACGATTTTTTGTTCGACTGTATATACGAGACATCCACTACCACAAGGTCTACCGGGTATTCAGAACCATTATGTACGGTAACTTTCACGTCATCGATTCCGCCAAACATGCCTACTTTATAATCGTTTGTCTCGATCGATATCTTTTTCGTGATGGTCTGCTGAATGGCCTCGTTATCAACTTGGGCTTTTACTTCTGAAGTCTGTGGCTCAGGAATAACAGGTTCTGCAATGACCGCTTCGGCAACAGGTAAGTTTTCTTTCCCGGATGTTTTCTTCCGTGCCTGCCTGGGCACGTCGTTATACCGTTTTACGGGTGTTTTTAACGCTGTATCTATGGTTTCTGAAAATGTGACAGTAGAAACTGAATCAACGGTTGCCGGAATATTCATTGATGTCAGTTCAGTTTTAACGGGCTCACTCGATGGGCTTACTTCAATCGTTTTTGAATTGCCAATACTCATACCGATCAATATACCGACAGCTACTAACGAGACCAATCCGGCAGCGATGGCAACACCTTGTACCACAC
>JANMMA010000352.1:0-20721 GCA_031372815.1 Sphingobacteriales bacterium | reverse complement strand
TTCTTCTTTTAGCTCCTGCATATTTGCAATGTGTACATTTGTTGAACAACGTAGAACTAATGGCTATTGTAGAAAAAATAGTATCTGACGGGCTGATATGGATTGATGTGGCAAATCCTTCACCAGAAGAAATGGAAGAACTAAGCAGCCAGTATAAACTTAATAAACATACTGTACGGGACTGCCTGCAACCGGAACATCTACCTAAGTATGAATATGATGATGAAACAAACGTACGCTTTTTAATCCTTCGCTTCTATGCCCAAAATGCCAATAAACAAATGGCAAACATCCAGGAGCTTACGGATAAGATAGCCATTTTCTGCACTGAAAGTCTTCTGATAACAATACATAAAGCAGCTACACCGTTTCTTGAAAATTTAGCTAAACGCTATAATAGCGGGAATAAAAAGATCAGCACTACAGAATTATTATCTAAAATTATTTGGCAGGCACTTGAAACTTATGATGACCCAGTTGAAAAGCTATCCGAGCAGGTCGACTTTTATGAAAACCAGGTGATGCTAAAAAAGGTAAATAACAACCTTTCTGAAAATCTTTATTATATTAAAAGACAAGCCACTATATCACATAAAGTGCTTATGCTCATGTTGGAGCCAATAAACAATATTCCTGTAAACAGTGGTGAAGAAACGCATCTGTTGCAGGATGTGCGGGATCAGCACCTGAAGATGCAAACCCTCTATGGGCAAATTTTAGAAGAGGTGAATAACCTCCTCAATCTTTCCATGTCATTTGCTGCTCAACGGACTAATGAAGTAATGCGTGTTCTTACACTCTTCTCCGTTTTCTTTATGCCCCTTACTTTCATCGTTGGTATCTACGGAATGAACTTCGAATTCATGCCGGAGTTAAGGCAAAAGTGGGGTTATCCGGCTGTGTTGATTTTTATGGGATTGATGGCGCTGATGATCTATTTATGGTTTAAACGTAAGAAGTGGTTGTAGTTTTCGATGTTGAGTAATATAGAGTGGTAATTTATTGTAAGTCCGTATCATTCAAATTTGCGCTGGTCAGCATTAATTGTGGTTCGCCGTGACTAAAAGAACTTGGAAAATGTATGTGACCGGGCGAAAAGTACTTTTGGTGATTGTGAGATGCCTGGGTGTAAAAATTTTTTGAAATGTCATATGTTATTTAGATATTTGTCTAAATATGCAAATATCGAATTAGTCGAATATGAATCTTGTTTTTAAAGCTTTAAATGACCCTACGCGCAGGAAGATCCTGGAATTACTCCATGAGCGCGACTTAACCGTTGGAGAGATCGTGGAAAAGTTTCATATCTCAGGACCCAGTATCTCGCATCACCTGGATCTACTAAAGCAGGCTAATCTGGTTACCGCTGTAAAGGAGGGGCAGTTCATTTACTATTCCCTGAATACCACAGTAGTGGATGAGATCATGAAATGGTTGCTTCAATTCAAGTCTAAAAAGAAATAGTTATGGAGAAGTTCATGAAGAAAATTATATGGCTGATCATACTGGCCCCGGGCGCTTACCTGGCATTTAAGTGGAACACTGTTCCCGAAACAGTTGCCATGCATTTGAATATAAAAGGCGAAGTGGATCGTTATGGCAGTAAAAACGAATTAATCACCATGGTAGCGATCTTAACGTTTGTAAATATCCTGGTTTATGTACTGCTACCGCAGGCCTATAAGATTGATCCAAAAAAGTATGCTGCTGATAACAGAAGCCGTTTGTTCAGAATTGCATTTACCGTGAGTGTATTTCTTGCAGCCGTAATCTGTCTGCTGATCTACAGCAGCATCAATGGAAACAGTGTGCTCGGCTCAAAATTTATGCTGATGGGAGTAGGATTGCTTTTTGCCATAATCGGAAATTATATGTACACCATCAAACCTAATTATTTTGCCGGATTTCGGCTGCCATGGACGTTGCAGGACGACGAAAATTGGCGGAAAACGCATATGTTGGGAGGAAAGTTATTTTTTGCAGGAGGACTGCTTATTGGTGCAATGAGCCTTATTGCGCCTTTTATGATATCGATTATTGCTTTGATTGCGATAACTGTTATCATAATTTTGGTAACCACAATATATTCTTATCAATTTTATAAGAAACAAAAGACAATCAATTTGCCATAAGTGAAAGCAGCGTATTACGAAAATTTTAAGGGACCCATCACCATAGCTCAACTGCCGGATCCAACGCCGGGGGATAATGAGGTGATTGTACAGGTGAAAGCAACGGGGCTTTGCAGGAGCGACTGGCATGGCTGGCAGGGTCATGATTCGGATATTCACCTTCCGCATGTACCCGGACATGAATTGTCGGGCATAGTTGTAGCCACGGGAAAGGATATCCGAAAATGGCGTAAAGACGACCGTGTGACCGTTCCGTTCTGTATAGGATGCGGAAGTTGTATTCAATGTATAAATGGGCAGCAGCAGATCTGTGACCAGTATTATCAGCCGGGGTTTACCGGATGGGGTTCATTTGCCGAATATGTTCGCCTTCCCTACGCAGACGAGAACCTCGTTCGCTTACCGGAGAGTATGGATTTTGTTACAGCTGCAGTGTTGGGTTGTCGGTTTATTACGTCCTGGAGAGGTCTTACCGTTCAGGGGGCGTTGAAGGCTGGTGATTTTATCGCTATACACGGTTGTGGTGGAATAGGATTATCAGCAATCATGATCGCATCTGCATGCGGTGCAATTCCCATTGCCATCGACATCGATCAGGGTAAACTGGATTTTGCAAAAACCATTGGTGCAGCCTACACGATAAATGCCCTTAACATTATACAAATACCGGAAGCCGTCATTAACTTAACAAAAGGTGGTGCACATGTTTCGGTAGATGCATTCGGTAGTCGGGTGACCTGTCAAAATTCTATTCGCTGTCTGCGTAAGCAGGGAAAGCATATTCAATTGGGATTGATGGCAGGATCAGAGGCAAACCCTCCGATACCGATGCATGAAGTTATTGCGAAAGAATTGCAGTTGATCGGTAGCCATGGAATGCAGGCCCATCAGTATCCGAAAATGATGGAATGGATAAGCACCGGTAAAATGCATCCGGAAAAATTGCTTGGCAGGATCATTTCACTTGAAGAGAGTTGCCAGGAACTGACAGACCTAAATAATTTCCGGCATACAGGCGTGACCGTGATTAGGTTAGATTAAATAGCGGACAAATTTAACTATTGTAGGTTCAAGGTAATATTGACATACTCTTGGGTGTCAAAATGAATGTAGAACCTGCGCCTTGTTCAGCGTTAATAGAAATGTCAAATTGTATGGCTTTTGCAAGATCTTTAATAAGGTGAAATCCGAAGCCATTTTTTGCGTTAAAGGAAACATTTCCATCAAGCAGAAGTTTTGATTTTTCGGGGCTGATTCCAGGACCATTATCGGTTATAGACAAGATAGCCGAGTCACCAGCTTTTTGAGCTTTCCATACAATTAATGCATCAGGCTGATCCAGTACCCTGATGGCATTTGAGGTTAGATTCTGCATGATCACCTGCATATAGTTTTCATCTGCTACAATCGTAAGTCCTGGTGCTGCATCAAACCTCATGCTTACCGTATCGTACTGCGAAAATGATTTTTGTATATAGTCAAACAAATCAGCAACAGGAATTTTTTTGATCGCGGGCTTAAAGCTTTGCATTTGTTCTTTACTCCACAATAGCATCGACTCCATGGTCTCCAATAATGACTCAGCGGAATGACTCAATTTTTTTTGATTTGCAAGGGTTTGTTCTGCATTGAACAAATCAGGTGAAGTTTTTTGAAGGTGAAGAAAGTTGATGAGGTTAGCCACCGGACTTCTCAAATCATGGCTGAGAATACCAAAAAATTTTGCCTTTACTTTATTGGCTTCGTCGAGCTCTGTGTTGAGCTTTGACAATATCGTATTGTTATTCTTACGCGTATTGCTCTGCCTGAATAAGAGTACTCCAATTACGCCCAGAAGGCATAAGCCTGCAATAAGTCCTATTTGTGTTTTTTGCTGGTTGGAAATGGTCAGCTTGCTGATCTGAATTTCCCTGTCTTTCAAGTCCACTTTTTTCTGGCTTTCAATAGCAGCAATCCGATTTTTATTTTCCTGTGAAAAAAGTGAATCCTGTAGTGTTTTGGAAACCCTCAGGTTCGAGTAAGCTTCTTTAAAGTTTCCTTTTAGAAACTGAACTTCGGCAAGGTCAGCTGAAAAAGATGCTTCCATATCCTTATCTCCGGTCTGCCCGCTTTCTGTTACTGCATGTTGAAGATATTTTTCAGCCTTCTGCAGCAGTTCATCTTTTGTTTTTGGAATGCTGTCATATGGATGAGCAGATAATGCATCTTTGGTTTTATAGATCCTTAAAAAAGCTTTCCCTATTTCACCACGGTTGAGTATGGCGCTGGAAAAGTTAGGGCTGATACCATCTAATAGCCTTTGTGCATTGAAAAGGTATTTAATGGAGACGAACGGATCATTATGATATAAAACACCAAGTTGGGAATAAACAATCCCTTCCTGCAGGGCTAATCCAAGTTTTTTTGAAAGTCCCAGAGCCTTAAAGTTATATTTCGATGCATTAGCAGAATCTTTTAGCTTGTTATAGGTGTCTGCAATATTGATATATTCATTTGTGAGACCCATTTCATTCTTCATCGCCTGTTGTTTTTCTATCACTTTCAGGCTATAATCTTTAGACTTTGCAAAGTCGTGCTGTAAGAAATAGATCACGGCAATACCTCCCAGGCAATTAGCCACTGCAACTTCGTTGTTTGGCAAGGTCTCCTGTATTCGAAGCGATTTAAAGTAGTAGTCTGTTGCTACAGGGTAATTGCTCAATCTTGCATAGGCCGATCCAAGGCTATACAGGTTGTTTGCCATTCCTCTGGTAGAATTGATTTCTTTGTTGATGTTGAATGCACTGTTAAAATACGCAACAGCTTTGGAGTAGTCTCCTGTAGCATTGTAAATGTTTCCGTAGGCAACAAGGCTGGCAGCTTTTCCTTCTTTCCAATTACTAGTGGCCGTGAGAAGTGACGCTGTATCTGCATACGATAATGCTTTACTGATGTCATTATCAATATACCAGTCAGACAGTTTGACGTATATCTTAATTCTTGAAGAATCCGAAGTTGAAGCGCTGACAAGGGTCAGCATAGAATCTACAAATCTTTGCTGCCCAAAGCCATGCGCTTGCGCAAGTAGTGAAAACAAAACGATGATAAAAACTGATCTGTATGTCATATTTTAAGCAGGTCAAGGCTTTCCTTATAAGTTCTGCCAACGGGCAGGGAAACATTGTTAATCATTACTTCTTTCGCGGTAATTTTTTTGATGTAATGTTTTTGTACGGCGTAACTGCGATGTATCCGTATGAATGCCTGGAATGTTTTTTCCATGAGTAAGTTACCCAGCGAGGAAAGTACACAATACTTCCTATTCATCGTAACAATACTGGTATAGTCCTTTAACGCTTCCAGGTACAATACCTCATGAAGTTGTATTTTGATGTGTTCGTGGCCGTCTTTGATAAACAGGGTATCTGCGCCTAAAGTCAGGTCTAGCAAAGCTGCCTTTTGCCTGATCAACAGGTAGTCCTCGAGTCGATGCATGGCTTTCTCAAACCTGTCTGCCTTAATCGGCTTGATGAGAAAATCAAGCACTGATAATTCAAAACTTTCCACTGCAAAGTCTGGAAAAGAGGTGACAAAAATGCAAGCGGGAACATCGATAAGTTGTTCCCTTAATTCCAATCCGCTCATGCCTGGCATTTCTATATCTAACAGCAGTACATCGGGCTTATTTGTTTTGACAAAGTCCAATACATCCAGTGACGCAGCAAAACAGCCTGTGACTTGTAAAAAAGGGTAAAGTTTAGCAAAGGAAAGCGTGGTAAGCCTGTCTATCTCATCATCGTCGGCGATTACACAGGTGAATTTCTTTACAGGGTTGTTACTCATTAATGTTCATGTTGTTACGCTGGTTACTTTCTCCATTGCTATGGCATTCATCTATTCAAACTGTTGTTCAGCGATTAGGGTAAAATGATGGCCAAAATCCCTGTTAGATTTGGACAGTTAAATGTAATCAAAAAGAATCGGAAAATTTTTGACGTCTTTATCAGGCTACCAAGGTTTATATCAATTTAAAAATTAAACAATGAAAAGCATTCATTTCCTGGCATCGATTATGTGTATTGCAGTGCTAGTCTCCTGCACAAAGGACAAAGCAACACCCTCCTCACCGGCAGCAGGGAAATGTAAACTGACTGTGGAAACCACCAATTTATCTGGCAATGCAGCAACTTTTGGATATAGGTATAGTGCTGACGGTAATGTATCATCCATCATAAGATACAATGGTGGTATTCCTGATTCAACGGCAGTATTTTTTGATCATGTAGTAACGTATACCGCTGGAAGGACCAGTGGAAGTTATAACATATATGCCACCAGTTACAATGGTGATATTTTTAAAGGCTTGCCAACTACAGCTACGGTGAATTTTACCCTTGACGGTGTAGAATATCGTAGTTACATGGTGTACGAGTTCAGTTATGATACAAAAAGCAGGTTGGTAAAAGTCAGGCAAACCACTCCGAATGTGGCGAACGACTGGGAATATGATCTCTCCATGACCTATGACGACAAGGATAATGTGACCTCGCTAAAATATGAAAACACTACAGGCCCAAGGGGTGCTTTAGCTATTAATGCCGCGGGCTACGATGATAAGCCAAACCCGTTTGGGGGTATAAAAAACTGGGCATTAATGATGCACGCAGGATGGAATGGTTCTGACCCCGAACCCATTTTTACCGCCCTAAGTAAAAATAATGTCTTAGGATATACCATACCGGGCTGGGTAAGGACAATATCTTACACCTATAGCGATAACGGTGCACCATCCAAAAGAACTAATACCAATACTACTCCTACAGCCAGCTATACTTTCGAAGAAAATTTTAGTTATCAATGTAATTAACCCGGCCGTTTCTCTTTTATGTTTTAAGTCAGCGCTGTATGGACCTTCATACGGCGCTTTTTGTGTAGTCAGATAATTATCAATTCCCTTTAAGCCCTAATGCTTTTATATAGGAAGTATTGGGTTTGATGTTTTCAAAACGACTATTCTCTGCATACTGGAATATTGCTTTTCGTACAGTAGCACTATCTATAGGCATGGCCTTCCGCACCTGGTCAAAAGTTATCCTGGTCGTATCCGCGAATTTTATTACGCTGTCAAAAAATACTGGCTTATCGAAACTTGCAATACCCCTGGTAGCGTCCATTTTTTTATAAGGCCAGAAATGCCATCCAATGTTATTTTCTTCGAGAACAGTTCTGAATTTTAAAATCCAATCGTCTTCATTTTCACCGGTTTCGCCACAATAAATTGGGACATTGTGTTTATTCCTGAAGTTGATGTATGGTTGGATAACATCGATTGTGGGTGCCGTCCAATATTTATGGAACTGGTATACAAGGTTATCATCAAATGGCTTTCCGAATGCATCAAAGTTCGAGGCCCATTGAGCGCCTTCAAGCAGGATGATGTGGTTTTTGTCTCTTGTCCGGATAGCTTTTGTGATCTTTTTATATAAAGGTTCGAGGAGTGGATTCAGGTTCGCAGTGTCGAGAAAAAAAGGAATGGGTTCGTTAAAAAGATCATACCCCATTACCGTACGGTTGTTTTTGTAATGGTCCGCAATCCTGGTCCAGATATTGCAAATTAATTCCTGGTCGGTCGGGCTCGTAAAAATAAACGGGTAGCCGTAACTGTCATCTATGTTGTCGCCCGTTTGTCCGCCTGGAGCTGCATGCATATCCAGAATAACATACAAGTTCTCTGAAGCACACCATTTGATCACTGAATCCATAATAACGAATCCCCTGTTTTTGTCCTTCCCGCCAAGGTATTCTTCGTCCGTAAAAAGTTTGTAATGAAACGGGATGCGGATAGAATTCATGCCAATAGAACGCAGATAGTGAATATCCTTCCTGGTGATATAGTTGGCGACGTGGATTTTCCAGTATTCCCTGGTAGCGGCAGGTCCCATCAATTCGGAAAATACCTCATCGATCATTCTTGGCGAAGACGCATCCTTAAACTTGAACATGTAACCTTCAGGCACAAGCCAGTTGCCGAGATTGGTGCCTTTCATCAGGAATGGTTTCCCGTCGGGGCCGATGATTTCTTTGCCTTTAGTGGTGACAAAAGGAACGGACTGGTTCTTATCCTGGCCATATACATGAATTAAATTCACTAACAGTATGAAAGCCAGCAGCTTGGGTAACCGGAAGTTGATGCGGTCTCTATATTTAATGATTTTCATCTTCAAAAATTAACATATATGTATTGCGCTCTTTGTTAATCATAAAAGATACGAATTAATCTGAGCGTAATTAAATCAAAGCAACTCTTGCATTATTATTATTCAAAGAGTATTTTTAGGCATCACTTTTTATAGCCTCACGAAAAGCCGGATCCGGCATCCTCAATTATTTTTTAATTGATGTTAACACCCAACGTATGTTTACTAAAACATCACTCATCGCCTTTATCTTTTTAATTCTTTCCTGCAGTAAATCATCCGACAATACCCCTGTAACACCTCCTGTAGTGCTAAATACTATAGATGTAGTGGTCAGTGATATGCAGGGCACCCATGAATCTGCACCTATAGGTGTGCCTCCGGCCTATACCTGGCAGGCCGGACCGAGAATAGGACTGGGGAACAACCCTAATACTTTCCGTGCCATGCAGCCATGGGCGCAGATTTTCGAAACTGCCCCAGGTAACACATCAACCAACACCCGAATAGAAGTACAAAAAATTAAAGCGTATTACCTGAATAATAAAAGCAACAAATGGCTGTTGTGGACCGGTGCAATAAAGCCCTCTGCGGTCAATACTTCACAAGATCTTACTACAAAAATCACGAAACCGTCTGATGTCCGGGATATTTCCGGCGGAGGTATTTCGGTTGGACTTGAAAAAGGATTTAATATTTTCCTCTTTGCGCCCAGCCGTGTAAGTATTACGCCTGCTGATATCGGAGGTGTCTTTGTAACTGTTCAGGCAAGGCTTATTCTTGCTGACGCATCTAAGCCAGACGATAGGGATGCAGCGCCCGTGATGTTAAGTGCAGCAGGGGACTACTGGCTCAATCTAACGGCCCCTGGCGATGATTTCACTACTCATGGCGATATAGCCATCGGCAAATTTAAAAGGCTTAGCAGGGATTGGAAGACTTTCAATATGCATACCCTCACAGCAGACCAGATCAGGGCCAATCCACCACCACTGGAATAATTTTTCGTTTGTTGGCAAACCGGTTACTAGTAAATTGTACTATAAAACGATTGCCATGTTGAAAAATATCCTCTTATTTACTGCCATATTAGTTTCTGTACAGAATACCAGTGCACAGCCGGCTGCATCGCCTGTCAGGGTCATTATGATAGGAGCTCATCCAGATGACTGTGACAACGACGGCGGAGGTACGGCCATCCTGCTTGCTTCCATGGGTTACCAGGTGAAGTTTGTTTCGGTTACTAATGGTGATGCCGGACATCAGTCAATGGGTGGGGGAGCACTGGCAAAAAGGCGGATGGCGGAAGCTAAGGAAGCAGGCAAGAGGTTTGGTGTTATCTATGATGTATTGGATAATCATGACGGCGAATTACTTCCTTCCCTTGATGTGCGTTTACAGGTCATCAGGAAAATAAGGGAGTGGAATGCTGATGTGGTCATTGCACCGAGGCCAAACGATTATCATCCTGATCATCGTTATACCGGTGTGCTTGTGCAGGACGCTGCATATATGGTAACGGTTCCTAATGTTGCTCCGGATGTAAGTCCATTACGAAAGAATCCCGTTTTTTTATATTTTGAAGATCATTTCCAACGCCCAAATCCATTCAGGCCGGATGTAGTGATTGATATTAGTCCGATAATAGAAAAGAAAGTACATGCCATGTCAGCACACGAATCACAATATTTTGAATGGTTGCCCTGGATAGCCGGGTATTTTGATGATGTGCCAAAAGATCACAATCAGTGGGAGCCCTGGTTGTTGAAAAGACAGCAAAGGGAATTTACGCCAGCAATTAAAAAGTCATTAGAGCAATGGTATGGCTCAGATAGAGCCGCAAAAGTGAAATATGTCGAAGCTTTTGAAGTTTGCGAATATGGAAAGCAACCCAATGCTGACGATCTTAAAAGAATCTTTCCTATGTTAGGGAAATAGGCATTACTGTTTAGTGATCTTCCATATCACACCTGTACCTGGAACAGGTACGGGACCTTTTGCTGACGTGTTCATAATACCAAAATCAACGACATACAAGGTCTTGCCATCAGGTGAAAATTTTACTGCCACCGGTCGTTCTAATCCACCCGTTGCCAATGCACTTGCCGGGCCGTTTTTCTTACCTTTATTGACCGCAAAATCACGTATCGCTCCATTGAAAACATTTACCGTTACGATCTTGAAACCGACTGGTGCAATAGTTTTTCCAACGCTGGGTAGCATCTCTCCGAACTGCGCCACAAATGCTTCACCATTAAAGCCAAACGCGTTGTTGGTGGAAAAATCGATGCCGTTGGAAGAAGAATGCACGCCAAATATTGCAGTAGGTTTTGGTGGAACATTGGGATATTCCGCAAGCAGCGGTTTAATTTTTGGCTTTGAACCTTTTGGTGAAAATTCCTCATCGTTCACGATAGGTTTTCCGGCAGAAAAATCCGGCCATCCGTACCATGCACCGGTCTTGACTTCCCACAAAACATCACCTGCACCCCGGACAGGTCTGCTTCCTTTTTCGTCGAAACCATTTTCTGTGATATATAGCCTGCCGTCAGGAGAAAAAGCTAAACCAAAAGGATTTCGAAATCCCCATGCGACAAGTTCAGGATTACCGCCGTTAATCCTGATGCGCATTATTGACCCGGTACATGGAATGGCACCCCTGATGATCTGTCCACCTTTTGTAGCTGAACCAAAAGCAGTATAAGCTCCTGTAGTTGACTTGTCTTTTGAATCATTAGTTAAAGGGTTTCCCGATATAAAATTCTCACCACTAACGGTAATGTCTTCGCAGGGTATATCATGAAAGTTTTTCTTTCGCTTAAGCCATCCGAATTGATAATTATCTTCCCCCACTACGCCTGAATTAGTAGCCGTACCCTGCCCAAAGTATAGGTATCCGTCCTTAATCACAGGGCCATTGGTGTGGTGATCGCCATAAGAAGGTAGGCCATTGATGATGGTCCTTGACTTACCATCCTTGGTAATTTTAATTATACCGCCTCCATCCATGATGCCTCCTTCCGCGATATAAAAAGCACCATTTGACCAGGTGATTCCTGTCCAGGGGCCATTCTTCGGGCCATTTGCAACAAACTTAGTGTTACTGCCATCGACACGTAACAGTTTTGGCTCCAGCAGAACTTCACCATAGGAGTAACCTGATTCTATAACATAGATTTTGCCGCTGTCATCAATCGCTATCCCGGTTGGGTAATTAAGTCCGCTTACCAGCGGCTCAATACGATATCCTGCAGGGAGCGCAATGTCAGCGGGCCTCACCAGTCTTTTTGTTACTGTATTTACTGGTCCGCTTCCTTTTGACGGCTGCAGTAAAGTACAACGGTAAAGCAAAAAAGATAAAAAGCTGAGCGTCAGCACCAGGTAGAAACTACGGTTCATTATTCAGTATTGATTAGTCAAAGATGAAAAACTTATGCCATAAAAGCATTTTCAATCGAGCAGATATAGCGTGGTTGGTACAGCAGGAAGTAATTAGTATATTCATCACCCTACAATAACCCTTTACCATTCATGAGTTCAGACAATGCTGTACTGTGGCCCGGAAGATCTCCCTGGAGAGCCTGGCAGAAGTTAATCTTCAGTTTTCTGTTCGCCTATTTTATGTTGTTTATTGAACCATGGTCTTTACTGGGTATTTTCCCAAAATCTGATCTGATACTGCATTATTATAGCGATCTCAAAAGCTGGCTCGTGTACGGTTCCAACAATCAGATCTTCCATACATACAAAGACCTGATCACCCCCAACGGCAGCGGGGATACTTCTTATGGGTGGACGGAAGTAAAGTTGAACCTGATTATTGCCTTGGCGGCGGCGTTAATATGGAGTATACTGAGTTTCAAGACCCCTGATCATAATAAAGCGGCGTACTGGTTAAGGATTTTTCTTCGGTATACGCTCATCATCAACTGTTTTGGTTATGGACTGGCTAAGGTTTTCCTGATGCAAATGTCTTTTCCAAGTCTGAGCAACCTGGCTACTCCATTAGGTGATCTTTTGCCAATGCGTTTATCCTGGTTGTTCATCGGATATTCCGGAAAATACCAATTCTTTCTTGGAATGGTGGAATGTGTGGCCGGGCTGTTATTAATATTCAGGCGAACCACCACGTTAGGAACTTTGCTTTGCGCTGGAATATTTATGAACGTGGCTATCATGAACCTTAGTTATGATATCCCGGTGAAAATATTTTCTATCCACCTGCTAGGTATGTCGCTCCTGCTCCTTTCTTTTGAATACCACAGGCTTGTAGATATTTTCATCCGGAATATTCCCGCGATAAGAAACAACCTCTATGACGTTTATTTTCCAAAGCGATGGATGCGGGTAGGGATAAACCTGGTGAAATATGCATACGTAATATTCTTCCTGTACAGTAATATTTCATCCTCTTATGAAGCATACATTAGCCGGACGAAACCTGCTGAAGTAAGGCCTTTTACCTCGGGTTTGTATGACGTATCTTTATTTGTGATCAACAAGGATACGCTTCCACCACTGATCACAGACTCATTGAGATGGAAAGATGTAGTGCTCGATTATGGCAATGGCAGCATCAATACGGTTGATACAATCTTTTGGCAACGGTATAGAAGGGGATATTTCAGGTATACTACAGATTCGGTTAATCAGTTGATCCATTTTAGAAAGCGGGACTGGACCTGGAAAGAAGATTCCCTTTTTACGATGAAGTATCAGATGCCGGATACAGCAACCATTATCCTTTCTGGTAAGATCAGGAACGATTCAGTTTATGCCGTGCTCAGGAGATCAAACAGGCATTTTCAACTGGCAGAGAAACAATTTCACTGGCTTAGTGAATATAACAGGTAAGCACAAACGAAAAATATAATACTATGGAACAAGCTAATATGTACAGCTTAGATGGGAAAGTTATTGTGGTTACCGGGGGTACTGGAATTCTGGGAAGAGCGTTTATCGACGGCATCGTAAACGCCGGAGGTGCAGTGGGAATTCTGGGCCGAAACGAAGAGAGGGCTACCGAACGCGCAGATGCTATCAATAAGGCAGGCGGTAAAGCCATAGCGTTAATTGCGGATGTATTGAAGGAAGATGAATTAATTGCCGCCCGCGAAAAAGCGCTGAATTTCTTTGGTAAGGTCGATGGGCTGGTAAATGCTGCCGGCGGTAATATGCCTGCCGGAGTTGTGCTGCCCCAGGATGATATTTTCAGCATGAACCTGGATGGTTTGAAGCAGGTGATGGAACTGAACATCTGGGGAACCATTTTACCGACACAGGTATTTGGTCCGGCACTTTCGCAAAATCATAGCGCAAGTATTGTCAATATTTCCAGTATGAACTCCAAACGGGCCATCACCAGGGTGCTGGGCTATAACATGGGTAAGGCAGCAGTGGACTGTTATAACCAATGGTTCGCAGTTGAAATGGCCAACCGGTATGGCGACAAAATCAGGATGAATGCACTAACACCTGGATTCTTTTTGACTGAGCAAAACCGCAGCCTGCTAACTAAACCTGATGGCAGTTTTACTGACAGGGGGGCCGCAGTAATCAGGCAGACGCCCTTCAAACGATTTGGAGATCCCGATGAACTGGTAGGAGCACTCGTGTTTCTGCTGAGTGACGCATCCGTTTTTGTAACTGGTTCACAACTTGTTGTGGACGGTGGTTTCTCCATTTATGGTGGCGTGTAAATCAAGCCGATTGTCTTAATTTGTGACCACAACCGTATCAATTGTTTAAGAGACTTATTACGTCGATGCTCATTGTCGGTTTCATCTTCCTTTGCATTACCGGTATTGAGTATTGTAAGCCAAAGGATACAGGTGTTACCCCCATTTCCACTAAGAATAGTTTTGTGGGAGATCAGCAATGTAAAAGTTGCCATGCCAATGAATTTAATGACTGGCAGAAATCAGATCATTTCAAGGCTATGCAAAAGCCTGATGATTCAACGGTGTTGGGTAATTTCAATAATGTATCCTATGCTGCTGATGGTATCACCTCCAGGTTTTTTAAGCGGGAAGGGAAGTTTTTCATTAATACCCAGGGGGATGATGGTAAAAATCACGACTATGAAGTGAAATATACTTTTGGATATTTTCCACTGCAACAATACCTCGTGGAATTTCCCGGTGGCAAAATGCAGGCAACCCGCCAGAGCTGGGACAGCCGGGAGAAAAAATGGTTTCACCAATATGCCGGGCAACACATTCATTACCGCGACTGGCTTCATTGGACCGGCAATGCACAGAACTGGAATACGATGTGTGCAGAATGTCATAGTACGAACCTGAATAAAGGTTATGATATCCAGACAGACACTTACAGCACCACTTACGATGTCCTCAATGTAAGTTGTGAGTCCTGCCACGGCCCAGGCAAAAATCACATTGATTATACTGGTGGCGACGAATATAAAAAGGGAAATAAAGTTATCTATTCATATATACAGTTGGGAAAGAACAGTGCACAGGTTGCCCAAGTCAATACCTGCATGCCATGCCACGCAGTTCAAACTGGTATTGATGCCTCAAAACTAAATAAAGGAGAGTTGCTGGATGATTATATTCCCATGTTGCCCACAACGGAAAGATATTTTGCCGATGGGCAGATCAGGGATGAGGACTATAATTTTAGTTCTTTTTTACAAAGTAAAATGTTTGCCCGCGGTATAAAATGCGGCAGTTGCCACAACGTGCATTCGGGTAAACTACTACTTGCCGGAAATAAAACGTGCATGCAATGTCATGAGCCCAAATATGATGGCCCTGCACACCTCAACCATGCCGTAAATACAGCAGGTGCGGCATGCGTTAATTGCCATGCACCAGGAAAAGTTTATATGGGCAATGACCTTCGCCACGACCATAGTTTCCGGGTTCCGAGACCTGATCTATCCGTGACTTATGGAACACCTAATGCATGCAATAGCTGCCATACAGAGAAGTCCACGAAATGGGCCGCTGAAGCCGTTATAAAGTGGTACGGACCCACCAGGAAATATCATTTTGCCGAGGACCTGATCCCGGGCAGCGAAGGCAACGAAAAAAGCGAGGCCCACCTGAATAAACTTATCGGGGATACGGCAGTTCCAAATATTATTAAAGCAACCGCTGTCAGTTACCTCGGACAAATTTTTACACAAAGCAGCCTGCAACAATTAATGTCAACCTTGAAAGATGCAGATCCGCTAATCCGGTATAATGCACTACGAAGCCTCATGCATTTTTCCAATGCTATTGCAGACAAATTTGCCATTGCCGAAATGCTGAACGATAAGGTACGTGCAGTTCGAATTGCAGCAGCAGATCTTGTGACCTTACTAGGAACAGAAGGGTTAGGCGAAGAACAAATGACATATTACCAAAAAGCAAAAACTGAACTGGAAAGAAATATGCTCAATCAGACAGATTTTGCACATGGTAATATTGCTATGGCAGACTATTACCAGCGGACAAAGAATTTCTCTTCTGCGGAAACCTTTTATTTGCGGGCGCTTAAAAAAGACAGCCTGGCTAACCTGGCCAGGCTGAATTTGGCAAGTACATATAATATGCAGGGAAGAAATCAGGAGGCACTGGCAGTTTTGAAAACAGCTGTTCTTACAGATCCCGAAAATGACCAGGCCTGGTATAACCTTGCTTTGTTGTACAATGAAATGAAAGATAACGTAAACGCACAAACGGCTTTTGAAAAATCTGTTCAATTGAATAGCATGAATAGCAGGCTGTACTATAATTACGGATTATTTCTCCAGCAATCCGGAAAAACAGATAAGGCAGTTGCCGTTTTGCAGAAAGGACTTCGGATCAATCCATCTGACGAGGAAATCAACTATGCTTTAGCCTTTGTATTAATTAGTAGTAATCAATCTACAAAGGCCATCCCGTATGCGACGATGTTGAAAAAGATCAATCCATCCAACCCCAATTATCAACAACTGTTTTCCTCTTTAGGCTTGTAATATTTATTATTTGATAACGTCAATTGACCACCCAAGGAGTTTAACGGCAATTTGTTCGAGGTTGTTTTTGTCGCCCTTAAAATGCATAGTACGATGCATATGGCGTAAAGTTTCACCAGGAGCCAGTGCTGCAGCAGCAGAAGAACTTTCCAGCTCATAAAATTTACCCATTTGCTTACCATCAATAGGCCCGTCATTGTAAGCATTAACTGCGTCACCTGCGAAAGGATGTTGCTGCAGTTCCCATAGGGAGTTTACGTAATCTGTACTACCGGTGAGACTGAACTGGACAATGGTAAGAACACTGTTGATTGCGTCATAGCTGCCGGCTACAGGCAGTGCCCTTGAAGGCGAAATGCCGATTTTACTCCTGTAACCTGCGTCGGCTTTAAAAAGAACGAGATCATTACTGATCCTTAGCCTCTCTGGAGGAACCTTTCCAAAATAGTCATCGGTAACAATTTTTCCCAATGATTCCGAATCATCTTTCTTGTATGGTATGGCAACAGTAGTTTGAGGTGAAGCATTCAGCATGCTTAAAATCCAAATAGAAATTAGTCCCGATTTCTGCGTCCACTTTTCTTCTCCCTTGTTCGTTATGCGGTTCTCCGATTCAAAGCCCACAATATTAAGCCCCGGGGGTATGGCCATTCCTAATGCCGAAGCAATGGCTGAGCTGTCAAGCAGTTTTATGGATCTTTCAACATTGATATCGAAGGGTGTACCTGAGAAGTTTTCCAGGTGCATTTGTTTCTCAAATTTTGCTTCTGAAGCATTAGCAGACACCAGGTTAAATGGTTCTGTATCGAGTTCTTTCGGAACCTGCCAGTGATTAAAATCAAAACTCGATCCTTTTTTGAAATACAATCCAAACTGTCCGCCTTCGGGACCCAGCCAAAAGCGTTCCTCACCGCCTACTGCATTGATGTGTTCTGCTTTTTTTCCTGACGCTATCAACTCGCGGTTTATCCAGCCAAAACTCATACCGTTACTACCAGCTGTGCTGGTCATTACCCTTCCCTGGTAGGCAGGGGTGATCACCAGTTGTGATTTACTGTCCACGTCTCCGAGAACCACGAGATCTTTGTGATATTTTTTTAGAAAAGCCAGGTCTTCGCTAAAACTCGCAGCCTGGTCTACCGTTTTTTGCCCCGTAACGGTATCATTTAGTGTGGCCTGATTAGTAGATTGGCTATTACAGGCGATCATGCCTGCAAGGATAAAACAGCTCGCTGATATTCGCATGTGCAATGTGATAAAAGTTATTCAGGGATAAACAATCGCTGGTACTTGCATGTGCAGAAGGGTAGCCCTCAGTTGCTTTCAAGGATGCTTTTAAGTTTCGATAGTCCGGTTGAGAAATCTTCCCCAATCATTTTTTCCATATTCATAAAAAGCAGCATGATATTCATGGGATATTTCATGCTACTGCTCATTCCCCAAGAGACAAAGGTCTGATTTGCAGATTCTGCTTTAACGGCCATATGCGCATCAGCCAATCCCTCAAATGGCTTGATGAAATGAAGCTTATAGTCTATCCTTTCGCCTTCAACGATCCGCAGAATTTCCTGCTCCCCTTTCCCTACTTTCTTATTTCCATCCCATGCGGACACGAATCCTTCAGTTCCGTCTATACCACGAAATGTTTTTTTCATCTCCGGATCCATACTGGCCCATTTGCTAAAATTGTCCTGGTTCTTCAGGAGCCTTAAATAACCAAATACTTCAGGCAAAGATTTGCTGATGACAACATTCCGGTTAACGGAGTAATCTTTTTTTACGAACAATGCAATCAATAGTAACAATACTATTATAGCAGCAATGACCAGTAAAACTGTAGCCAGGATGCCCATAAAATGAATTTTATAAAAGGTAGGAAATATCACGGAAAGAAAGCAAAAAAGGCTCCCTTTTGGAAGCCTTTTGAGACATATGATGTGGAGAAAGTTAATCACCGGCCAGAAAATGTTATCCGGCAGGTTTGAGTACTAAGAAAATTCGTCCACCTTCTTATTTAATCCAACTATTTTATCCCGGAAATTGTCTTTCAGTACGTTGATCTTATTTTTTCCTTCTTCAACCGTACCCATTATATTTTCCGCAACATCATTGCTTTTCGTACGGATCAGTTTGCGTGTTTCTGAGCCTTTCCGGGGTGCCATAAGAAGTCCGGCTACTGCTCCTGCAGCAAGTCCCACAATCAATGCTGTCAATACTTTAGTTCCCTTGTTCATACCATTAATTTTAATGTTAATAATGTGGTCAGCACCTGCTAAGGTTGCACAAACCGCGCCAAAAAACAATGATCTTAATTAGGTATTCATTAACATTCCTGGCCACATCTAGTCTTCTGCCTTATTTTTCAAACTCATCAATACATTATAAGCACCTTTTGTAACGAACTCAGATGAAAGCATTTCGGGGGATACATTAACCTCAGTAAAACCATCCTGGGTTGTACCGATTTCAACTTCAGTCATGTTGAACTTATTTGCACCTTTTTTGATAAAGCCATAATATTTGTTTTGGTACCGAACCAAAGCTTCTTCAGGTAATACGCTGGCGCTGTTGTTCTTAACTTCAACATCAGCATTCATATAGGTTCCCGGAACCAGGATCTTGTCATACGTTGTGAAATGGCAGTGAACCGATGCAAATCTTTCCGGGGACAGGTCTTTTGCAACTAGTAACACTTCGCATGAGTACTTCTTTGTTGGATCATTATTTGTATACGCAACCAATTTTTGTCCGATAAAAATCTTGTCAAGGTCTTTTTCAAAAATCTTTAAAGCAAGGTGTATGTCGGACGGATTGATCAGTTCGAACATCACCTCTGTTGGTGACACATATTTACCCATATTAACTTTTACGGCAGATACATAGCCATCTATGGGAGAATAAATGCGAATGCTCCGCGAGATGTTATTTTCATTTAGGGCAGTTGTATTGATGCCTGCAAGCCTGAGTTTTTCCCCGAGCGCAGCAATCAATACCCTATGGCTGTTATATTCTGCTTCGGCTTGCTGAAATACTTTGTCACTGGCGGCTTTGTTTTGATTTAGGTCACGCTGTCGGTGATATTCATTTTCCAGGTAGCTTATCCTGGCTTTTGCGGTTAGGTAATCTTGTTGCAGCTGGATATACTGCTGGTCTTCCATAACAGCAAGTGCCTCACCCTTTCGGATATGCATACCCGGTAGCAGTCGTGAATATTTCAGGTATCCACCCAGCGGGGCACTTACAGAAACCATGTTCTGCGGTGGTACATCCACCATGCCATTTACTTTCAGGATCGAACTTAGCATACGCTGCTGAATCTTTCCGGTACTTATACCGCCATTTTTGATCTGTGTGTCTGTCAGCGTTATTTCGTTAGCATCTTCAACAGGCGGCGGCTCTTCTTCGGTTGTTTTTGTGCCACCACATGAAATGAACAACATGGATAACAGGAATATGGAGAATAATTTCATTGTATTTGTTTATTTGCTGGCTGCGAAATAATTTAATTCTATAACTGATGTGTTCAGATTTTTAATAGCTTCCAGGTATTCACTTCGTACCAGGGTAGCCTGATTCATCAGCAACACCCACTCAAGGTAGTTGATGGTTCCTGCGTTGAATTGCTGATTTGCGGTCTGAGTAATTAACAGTGCATTGGGAATGGCACTGGATTCATAATAAGAAACAGCCTCCTTGTACTTTTGATAATTGGCAAGGGCCGAAGCGTAATGGTTATACAAAGACTGTTCATTCATCCGGTAATTGTTTTGCGCAATGGTTTTACTGAATTTCGCAGCACTGATCTTAGCTTTCTGTGCACGTGCAAAAACAGGAATGCCAACACCAGCCTGCACTGAGCTGAACCTTTGCCCGCTGCTATAATACTGCTCGTCTGCACCTATGCCCTTTATACTGGAATTGCTATAGCCAACAGAAAGTTCTGGTAACATTTTGCTTTTTTCCAATTTTATACTGGCATCAGCGATCTGCTGTTGCTGCCTGATCATCGCAAGCGGTGGGGGGTTTTTTATCGACAAGGTGTCTGTTAACGTTAGTATGGCCATTTTTTCATGGCCATTATCAGGACTCATGTCATGTGGGCTGTTCAACAAAAGCCGGAATTGCATCTGAAGTATGGCACTGTCCTGCGCAAGTTGGCGCAATTGATTATGAATTTGTCCGAGTTGTATTTCTGCAGTGGTTTTTTCCATGATATTGCTTTCTCCTTTGTCGAACCTTAAAGAAGCTCTTTGGAAAAATCCGGAGTAAAGGCTGTCGGCATGTTGCAGCAATATTTTTTTCTGCCTGGCATGGAGGATATTGTAGAAAGTTTCCTGCACCATTCTTTTCAGTTCATATTCTTTGGTTGATACAGTAAATAGGCTGGCCTTCCATTCTTCAGCAGCGAGCTGTTTTTGCCGTTCGTAAACTTTCGGGAAGG
>JANMMA010000340.1:0-3533 GCA_031372815.1 Sphingobacteriales bacterium | reverse complement strand
ACCTTACAACCGTTACTGTTAGTCAACTGTTAACGATCCAAAACAAAATCAATAGAAGGCCCGTTAAGAAATTTGATTACTTATCTCCTAACCAGGTGCTACAGAAGAAAATTGCACTTATGAGTTGAGTATACAAATCCGCCAATCCGCCAATCCGTCAATCCCTCAATTCTTCTTCGTCGGTTTAACTGTTGAGGCAGGCAAAGTTTTTGTCACTGGGGCATACAATGCGGGCGTTACCTTTGTCGGGTTTCCCATATATACCCAGGTAATATTGCTCAGGTATTTTTTAAACGCTGCACTTACCTGTTCAGGAGTAACTTTATTAATATCTTCCTTGATAGTGAGTGACCTTTTCCAGTTGCCATGAAGTACTTCATTGTTCACCAGTGAAGATGCCTGCGCATCGTTGGTTTCATTGCGATAATATACCCCTGTGACATAACCGGCTTTTTCATTTTTTACATCCTCAGGATTAAATCCTTCTTTCTTCATTTTTGTGATCAATCCATTTAGCACGTTGATGTACTTATCAGGTTCGGTAGTGGAGACAACTATATTGGAAGTTGCAGTGGTTCCACCGCCAAAGTATGCGTAGGGTGCATAAGACAAGCCATTTTTTGACCTTACTTCAAGGAAATATTTGCTCGAAAAAATATTCATGGCCAGCTGATATGCATTGTAATCAGGAGTTCCCGGTAATGGGGCACCGGTTACACCCTGTATATAATTGGTAGCAAATTCTTTTTTGGTGGAACTGAAGGACGCTTTTGCTGGCGTATACGCTTCTTTCTTAAGTTTGTAAGCACTACCTGCAGGAATTTTCTTCAGCATTTCAGAAAGTTTGGATTGCAGTTCGGCTTTGTCCATATCACCTACTACTACCACCAGAAGTTTTCCCCTGTTGAGTATGCTTTTAAAATAATTCTTTACCTCGCCAACGGTTAGTTTGGCTACAATGGCTTCGGTGCCAGCTGGGTCTTTGGCATAATTCTTACCCCTGAAAGCAACTTTTTTAGCATACTTGTCGATAGCATTCTGCGGATCGGATTCACTGTCACGAATGATATTTATAGCATCTTTCCGGATGCGCGAAAATTCATTACTATCGAATCTTGGAGTAGTAAGTGCATCAGCGTACAATGGCCACACTACGTTGAAGTCAGACAATACGCAATTCATTCGGAACGTGGAATAATCCATACCTGCGTTGCCATCTACCTGCCCGCTAACTTTATCAAGTTTGTTCTTAAAACTGTTCTTGTCGTCATTAACTGTTCCACACTCCGTAAGTGCCCTCATGGCCAGGCTTTCTATGCCCTGCTTTTCCAATGGATAATTCTGTACACCCCCCTCAAGAACCGTGATTATGGTGATCAATTGATTGTTGGAAGGGTGGACAATTACTTTTACGCCTTCCACATTCATTTCATAAGGCTCTTTTTGCGCCATAGAAGTAAACGAGAATGCGGTGAGGAAAACGATTGAAAATATTATATGTCTGTTTTTCATATGTTTTTATTTCTGGGTGAAGTAGGCTGCCGGGTTATATTTTTTGTTCATTTCTTCATTGATGATAATGCCGGCCACAAAAGGTTTATTGACGATATATTTATCAATATATCTACGGATGTCTGCTTCTGTTATTTTCTCGTAATTTTTTTGCAGGTCCGTAAAATAGTCAAGTGAGGTGCTGCACCAGTGATACGTAAGTTGTGTAGGGAGACTGGATGGTTTTTCTGTATTTCTCACCTGGTTGCGCAGGATGATTCCTTTTGCGTCTTCGATCTGTTCATTGGTAAAGTATCGGGGTTTGGAAAACTCAGACACCTGCTTCATTACTTCTTCGTGGCACTCCTTTATTTTATCGGGGTTAGGTACTACAAAAGCATAAGCTGGACCTACATACTTCAGGGTCTGATATGCGAAAGTTGCATAGCTGGCCAGCCCCTTGTCTATTAATGCCTGTTGCCATTTTGAAGAATTCAGTCCAACCAGCGTTGAGAATACGTCTGCAGCGATAGTTGCGGCGGAATCATTACGAAAGTCGGGCCCTTGCCACTGATACATCATATAAGGTGTGGCCGCAATGGAATTTTGTATGACAAATAGTTCAGATTTAGCGAGCGGTTTAAATTCCGGAATGGGATATTTCTGATGAGGGTCAAATCCACTGTTTTTCCAGTCTCCAAATATATTTTTCGCAATCTGAAAAGCCTCTTCATGTTTCACGTCCCCGCAGATGACAAGTATGGAATTATTAGGATAGTAATACTTATCCTTGATCACCATCATCTTTTCCGGCGTAGCAGTATTGATGACATTGTGGTCGCCGATCGGATTTTTTCGGGTGAAAAGGTCACCCCAGGTCTTTTTCTGTATATCAAAATATAGCAGAAACTGAGGGTTGCTTTCGGCGCGTTGAAATTCACCATCCACTACAGGATTTTCTTTTTGCATGTCTTCCTTCCTGTATATAGGATAACGCATGGCTGCATTCATGAACTTAAGTCCAGCTTGCAGACTGTCATTGTTGAACGTGAAATAATAGTTTACACGCTCTTCACCTGTGGTGCCGTTCCAGATCATGCCCAGTTCTTCTGTGCGACGAATAAATTTTTCCTGGTCGGGGTAATCTTTATTGGCCTTAAAAAACATGTGTTCAAACAGGTGTGAAAGACCACTATATTCCGGACCTTCGGTATAAGCGCCATTTTTGACCGCTATTTCAATGGTGGCCAGGGGCACTTTATTGTTTTCGATAACTACTACCTCAAGGCCATTGTCCATCTTCTGCCAGAAATAATTTTCGGGTAGCCGTGGTTGTGCTACACTGGGAAGTGCTGCCAGCAGGAATATACTACAGATCAATCTTGTCATAAATAATCGATTAAGGTGCATAAGTTAGAAGTTTAGCCTGATTATATGTCTTGAATTTGTTGTTGTACTTATAATTTATTCTTTTGGTGATCATGCCTGATGACCGGCTATCCACTTAGCATGATCGGGGTGGTAAACGTTTGAAAAATCCCCAATCACGGAAACATTGTTGGTGAACCTCAATCTTCGGATATTAAGTTGGTCGATGTCTTCCTGCCGTACCCTACGGTGTCTGGGATGGATGGTGCCGCCTACAGTACCTGCCGGGACGCCGGGGTCGTATTGAAATTCAGGATCAACAAGCGTTCCTCTCGGATACATGATGCCTGGCTTTCCCATACCCCTGATGTCAATATCATATGGATGATCCAGCCCCAATGTATGTCCGAATTCATGTGCTGCCGTGGTAGATCCCAGGTATAAGTTATCGAGTTGAAAATATCCGGAGTTACAACCCAGTCCGTCTACAAAAGAGATGTTCTGCATGGCCTTTTCTTCTATCCGGAAAAAATTCTTCCGGGGATCAGTATTACTTACAACAATCAATGGATCCAACTGTGGAATACACCTTGCCTGAATACGGAACTGAAGGCGAAATCCCATATTATTAATCGGTATAACAGACATGGGTTCGTTCCACATCGTTTCTATTT
>JANMMA010000320.1:0-9622 GCA_031372815.1 Sphingobacteriales bacterium | reverse complement strand
TGGTATCATCTTGATGCACAAAAAATGGATTTGGGTGAGCAGCGTGCCCTGCAGGATTGGTACGTAAAATTTGCTTTGCAAACAGTACCTGGTGTTGCAGAAGTAGCATCTTTTGGTGGTTTTGAAAAACAATACCAGATTTTATTAGACCCTGTAAAACTGCAGTTCTATAATGTTACCCTGATGGATGTGATGACTAAAGTAAAAGCCAATAACAATGATGTAGGTGGACGAAAATTTGAAATGAGCGATATGGCCTATGTTATCCGTGGGCTCGGCTATATAAAGGATAAAGAAGATGTAGAGAGTATATCAGTAGCGCAATACAACGGTATCCCGGTAAGGATTAAAGATATAGGTACAGTGCAAATGGGCGGAGATTTACGTTTAGGAATTTTTGACGAAAATGGCGAAGGAGAAGTTGTGGGCGGTATAGTAGTGATGCGGTATGGAGAAAATGCAGACCGGGTAATAAAAGCAGTAAAAGCAAAAATGATAGAAGTACAAAAGGGTTTACCGGAAGGTGTAGCATTTAAAACTTCTTACGACAGGAGGACCCTAATTCAGGAAGCTGTGGAATCGGTAAAAAGCACATTGATAGAAGAACTCATTACAGTTTCGGTCGTAATACTTATATTTCTTTTTAACTGGCGAAGTGCATTGGTAATACTTATCCAGCTTCCTATTTCTGTGGCCATCGGATTTATATTACTACAGGCCTTCGGGCTTTCCTCCAACATCATGTCGTTAACAGGTATTGCATTAGTCATTGGGGTAGTGGTGGACGATGGAATAGTAATGGTGGAAAATTCTTACCGGCATATTTGTGATGAACAAATAAAACGAACTGGCGAATAAAAATAATTATAAAATATTGATTATGGCAGCAATAAAATAAATATGAGTTGGATAAAAAAAATATTTATACGAAAACCCGAAATAGTTAATGCGGAAGACCGGCTAAAAATAATAGAGAGTGCCTCCTGGCAGGTGGGGCCAGGAGTATTTTTTTCTACTATTATAGTGATTGCGGCTTTTCTGCCAGTATTCCTTTTAACAGGTATGGAAGGAAAACTATTTTCTCCGTTGGCTTACACAAAATCATTTATTTTAATTGTTGATGCATTCCTCGCTATTACACTTACCCCGGTTTTGATTTCATTTCTCATAAAAGGAAAACTTAAACCAGAAAATAAAAACCCAATTACAAGAATTTTAGAAAATATTTACAATCCGATTCTTTCATTTTGCTTCAGATGGCGTAAGACCGTAATTGGCGTAAACCTAGTGGCATTAGTTATAGGTGTTTTTATGTTTACAAAGATTGGTTCAGAATTTATGCCTCCGCTTGATGAAGGTTCATTACTGTTTATGCCGGTAACCATGCCTGATATTTCCAATTCAGAAGTAAAAAGAGTATTGCAGGTACAGGATAAAATAATAAAAACGGTTCCGGAAGTGGCGCATGTATTAGGCAAAGCCGGTAGGGCAAATACAGCAACTGATAATTCTCCAGTCAGTATGATTGAAACTATCATCTTACTTAAACCAACAAATGAGTGGAGAAAAGGAATGAAAAAAAATGACATTATAAATGAGTTAAATACCAAGCTACAAATACCGGGTATCACCAACGGGTGGACGCAACCTATCATCAATCGTATAAATATGCTTTCTACCGGTATCCGTACAGATGTAGGGATAAAAGTATATGGTCAAAACCTGGATACGATTTACGCTTTTGCACAACAAATAAAAAAAGCATTGGATGGTACACCGGGTGTAAAAGATTTATACGTAGAACCAATTACTGGTGGAAAGTATATTGAAATAGCAGTAAAACGGGATGAAATTGGTAGATATGGATTAAGTGTAGATGATGTAAATGCAGTAGTAGAAAGTGCATTGGGTGGTATGCGGCTTACCACTACAATTGAAGGCAGGCAAAGGTTTTCAGTTAATGCAAGGTTTGCACAGGACTTCAGGGATAATATTCAATCCTTAAAAAAATTACAGGTTCAAACGATGGATTACGGCCCAATACCATTGGAGGCAGTTGCCGATGTACGGATAGCCGAAGGCCCGCCGATGATCAATTCAGAAAATGCCATGTTGAGAGGTACGGTATTATTTAATGTAAGAGAAAGAGACTTAGGAAGTACCGTTTCAGAAGCACAAAAAAAATTGAATACTATGATTGGTAAAATGCCCAAAGGGTATTTTTTGGATTGGAGCGGGCAATGGGAAAATCAACTACGGGCAAATAAAACACTAAAGACCATTATGCCTATTGTGCTGGTAATTATTTTCATGATATTATACTTCACCTATAAATCTATGAAAGAAGCGTTGATGTCGATGATAACGGTTCCGTTCGCATTGATTGGCGGTGTGTATGCTGTTTATTTTTTTGGGGTCAATTTGTCTGTTGCAGTAGCCGTAGGTTTTATTGCCTTGTTTGGTATGGCAATAGAAACAGTTATGTTGATGACCATCTACCTTAATTTATCCATGAAAAATATGGTAGCGGAACATGGCAATTCAAAAGATGCAATAACGCCGGCTTTATTAAGAGAGTATGTTATTAAAGGAGCAACACAACGGCTCCGTCCTTTTATGATGACTGTTTCTGTTTCGCTTTTTGGCTTAATACCCATTTTATGGGCTACGGGTGCAGGTAGTGATGTAATGCTTGCTATTACCATTCCTTTAATTGGAGGAACTATAACCGCAACTATTTATGTGATGCTGGTTACGCCAATAGTTTTTGAAATAGTAAAAGAACGAGAATTAAAAAGACATGGAATGGTAGAACTGATTGATGCGTCTGAATAAAGACTAAAATATGGACTTTTATAAAAACGATATAAAGGATTTACTGGCACAATTTAAAACGGATGCTGCTGCCGGTTTATCTGATGAATCAGCAGCCGGGCAGTTAAGCACAGTTGGGCCCAATAAAATAACCGGCACTGCTTCCCGAAAATGGTGGAAGATAATGTTAGGGCAATTCAATAACCTGTTGGTTATTTTATTAATAGTAGCCAGTTTGCTTTCCTTCCAGTTAGGTTCTTACAGGGATGGTATTGTGCTGGGCATTATTGTTATTCTAAATGCGTTCATCGGCTTTTACCAGGATTGGAAATCGGAAAATATTTTAGAATCGCTTAAAAATTTAATTGCAGAAAAATGTACCGTTATCCGAAGTGGAAAATCACGTCAGGTTCCTGTTGAAGATATTGTTCCCGGCGATGTGGTTATTATTAATGAAGGCGATGGTATTGCAGCCGATATGCGTTTATTAGAAAGCCATTCTTTGTTTGTAAATGAATTTATTCTTACCGGCGAATCACAGGCAAGCGAAAAAAATAATTCAGTCACAGTAAAAGAAAGTGCCCCAATTGCTGAGCAAAGCAATATGCTTTTCATGGGTACATCTGCAGCAAAAGGACAGGCTAAAGGCCTGGTGGTTGGTACTGGTATGCAAACAGAGTTGGGAAGAATAGCGGGCAAATCGCAGCAAATAAAACAGGACGTATCGCCGCTGCAAAAAGAGATAAACTTACTGGCAAAAAAAATTACCATCATTACCCTTTTCCTCGCTGTTGCACTGTTTGCTTTTAGCATGGTACAGGGAGAAAAAATTACGGCGGCACTGGTATTTGCCATCAGCATAGCAGCCGCAATGGTACCGGAAGGCTTGCCTGCACAAATTTCTATTGCGCTGGCATTGGGTGTTCGAAGGCTGGCAAAAAAGAATGCGGTAGTAAAACAATTATCATCTGTTGAAGCATTGGGAAGTGCCACCGTAATTGCTTCTGATAAAACAGGGACGATAACAAAAAATGAAATGTCCATCAATAATTGTGTATTTAATGGAAGGCCATTTACTGTTACCGGAACTGGTTATGCTCCCGAGGGTAAGATACTCGGCAACACACAGCAACCACTGGAACAAGCACAACTTCAGGATGATAAATTTTTCTTTACTGCTGGTTTTCTTTCCTCCACTTCTTCCGTAAATCCACCTGATGAATTTCACAAAACATGGTATGGCATTGGCGACCCTACGGAAGCTGCATTCTGTACCCTTGCTATGAAGGGTGGTTATGATTTGAATGAATTGGAAAAAGAATTTCCGCGTCTGCAAATATTCCCATTTGATTCAGAAAGAAAAAGGGTATCAATAATAAGGAACAAGGCCGGCAAGCATACAAGCTTTGCCAAAGGTTCTATCGAAAGCATATTGGAAGTAAGCGATCAGCAAATTGTTAATGGAGAAATTAAACCACTTACGAATGATGAAAAGCAAGCGTTGCTAAAACATGCAGAAGTGTTTGCAACAGAATCTTTAAGGGTAATTGCCATTGCATACAAAGATCTGAATAAAGGCAGTGCAGATAAATACACGATTGAAGAAAGTGAAAGCAATCTTGTGTTTGCAGGATTTGCCACCATGTTCGACCCGCCGAGAGAGGAAGTGCCGCAGGCGGTGCAGGATGCATTTGATGCACATATCCGCATCATCATTATTACAGGCGACAACGAGATTACAGCCCGTGCCATTGCAAAAAATATTGGCCTTTCCAATGCTGATAATTCATTGCCCGAAGTTATTACCCAGGCACGGCTGGTTACCATGAATGATGAGGATATTAAGAAGGCGTTACTACAAAGAACATTGGTGTTCTCCAGGGTATCGCCGGATGATAAATTAAAAATTGTAACCCTCCTGAAAGACATCGGTGAAGTAGTAGCAGTTACCGGCGATGGCGTTAATGATACATTGAGTTTAAAGAAAGCTGATATAGGCGTGGCTATGGGGCAGAATGGTTCTAAAGTAGCCCAGGAAGCAGCTGCTATGGTATTGCTGGATGATAACTTTTCTACCATCGTAAAAGCAGTAAAAGAAGGCAGGACTATTTTTAATAACATCCGTAAAAACGTAGTGGCCACACTGGCATCCAATACAGCCGAATTGATTTGTGTATTGTACGGGTTTATTGGTGTTTACTTTAATCAGCCCATAGCCATCCTGGCCATTCATATTTTATTGATTGATTTAATTGGAGAAATGCTTCCGTTGCTGATGCTCACTTTTGACAGAGGTGATGAAAACATCATGAAAGAACATCCCCGCCAAAAAGGGCAATTACTCAACCGGTCTGTATTATTACAGGTACTTAGTTCAGGAACAGTGAGAGGATTATTAGCAGTTACTGTTTTTAATTTTGTCTTTCATTTCCACAAGGGTGAAGCAGACCAGCATGCAACAGGTGTTACTGGTACTTTCATTACCATTATACTTACCCAATTCATAAACATTTTTTGTATCCGCACAAAAGAAAGTGTGTTTGGCAGTTTTCTTTTTTCCAATTCAAATCTGCTCTGGGGTATGCTGCTTTCATTGCTGGCAATGCTCACCATTATTTACACGCCATTCTTTAACCTTTATCTGCATACAGGCCCATTAACGCTCAGGGACTGGATTTTCCCACTTGCTGCAAGCTTAGTGTATCTCATAGGTTTTGAAGGTATAAAATGGGGCAAAAGAAAAGTATCGGTATCAAAAGAAATAGCACCTGCACAATTAATAGCAGTATAAAAAGTGTAAATGATAATACACCTGAAAATGATGTATAGAAATGAAAATAACAAATGATCGTAAAAGGTATTTCAAGAAAATAATAAATATATTATTTTTTTGCCTTACAATTTTTTACAGCCTTCCTGTAGGTGCACAAAACTTAATGAACATTAATTCAATTATAGATTCTGTTAAGACGGGTAACCCATCTTTTAAAATGTACGATGCCGACATACGCTCAATGGATGAAGCTGCCAAAGGTGCTAAAAGCTGGATGCCACCAGAAATTAGCACTGGGTTATGGATGGTTCCCTATAATACCAGCCTCTGGAAGAAGGGAGATATGGGATCTACTGGAATGGGTCAATACATGATTGGTGGACAGCAAATGTTTCCCAACAAAAAGAAGCTGAATGCTGATGCAGCTTATATGGAAGCCATGTCTTCTGTACCAAAAGAAAAAAAGAATGCTACTCTTAATGAATTGATTAATGATGCCAAAAAGTTCTATTACGAATGGATAATCCTTGAAAAGAAACTGGTAGTTCTTGACCGAAATGAAAAGCTGCTAGAATTTATGATTAAAAATACTGAGATAAGGTATAAAAATGGATTGGAAAAAATCAGTGCGTATTATAAAGCAAAAGCAGCATTGGGCAGTATAAAGAATATGCAATTGATGTTTGAAAACGACATTAAAGAAAAGCGTATCCGCATCAATTCCCTGATGGGCAGAAATGCAATGACCGATTTTGACATTGATACCACTTACCAGGTAAATGACTATTCAACTGTGGTTTTTGACAGTACGCTTTTTTATAAAAGCCGCAGCGATTTAAAAGCTATTGATAAAGACATCAGTATTACCTGGCTGAAACAAGAAACAGAAAGGCAAAGCCTGAAAACACAATTTGGTATTCGCTATGAGCACATGTTTGGTTTTGGAGGTTTTCCGCAACAATTTACTTTAATGGGAATGATGAAAATTCCAATGGCCAAATGGTCTGCTAAAATGAATAGAGCGAATATTGAAAGCCTGAAATGGAAAGCCATCGCTTTGCATTCGCAAAAGGAAATGATGGTAAACGAATATAGCGGTATGGCTTATGGAATGCGTAATGAAATAGAATTAAAGATAAAGCAGTTGAAATTGTATGAGGATAATATCATACCTGCATTAAGTAATAATTACAAAACAATGCAATTAGGCTATGAGCAGAATACAGAAGAATTGTTTATGCTTTTTGATGCATGGGAAACATTAAATATGACGCAGCTTGAATACTTAAACCAATTGCAGCAATTACTAGTTATGCAGGTTGAGCTGGAAAGAGTGTTGGAAACAAAATAATTGGCAGATATTATTGTACAGAAAAGTTTTATAGGGTATGAACAAAAAGAAAATAGCAATTATCATAATGTCGGTGCTGGTATTACTGGCAGCGGCAGCATGGGTATATTTTAAAATGATACTTCCAAAAAATGAAACAAAGCAGCAGGCAGCAACTGGTATGGGAGATATGAACATGGATAGCAAAGATGTAAATGATACTATGAATTCGACTAACGGGGAAATGAAAATGGAAAGTGACAGTACAAAAACAAACGATATTAACCTGCACACTTTATTGCAACCTACCAGTGGTTTTGCAATCTCCAGCATCCCCGCGATTACCTTAAAAAAAAGTGAAGAGGCCATAGAAATTAAGGCGATTGGATATACTGCATACAATACTACATACGTTGGCGCAATATCAGCCCGTTTTAATGGCAGGATTGAAATATTATATGTAAGGTATCGCTATCAATTGATCAAAAAAGGCCAAAAAATTATGGATATATATAGCCCTGAATTGCTTACCGCGCAGCAAAACCTTTTATTTCTTTTGAAGAATGATCAGGCTAATAATTCATTAATTAGTGCCGCAAAAGAAAAATTATTGTTACTTGGTTTTTCAGCGGCACAATTACAGCAGCTAATGAATACTCAAAAAACGTTGTTTACTGTTTCTGTTTACAGCAGCTACAGCGGCCATATTCACGAAGCACAGGGAAAAGATATGAGTGGTTCACCATCAGCGGTTACTGCCATGAATGACAACACATCAATAACCACACAGGAACTAAGCCTTAAAGAAGGTATGTATCTACAAAAGGGTCAGACTATTTTTAAAGTTTATAATCCCAGCAAAGTATGGGCTTTGTTGAATATTTATCCATCAGACCAGGCTTTTATTAAAGTGGGTAATAAAGTAACAATTGTAGCTGAAGTAAATCCCGGCAAAAATTTTCATAGTTCAATTTATTTTATAGAGCCCTTCTTCAGACCGGGAAGTAAGACATTAACCGCAAGGATAAATATTGACAACAGCGTTTTACAATTGCCTATTGGCAGCCAGGTACAGGCTACTATATTCAGCAGTCCTGTAAATGGGGAATGGTTACCAAAAGAAGCCGTCCTGTCACTTGGGCTTGAAAAGGTGGTTTTTGTAAAAAGTGGCAATGGATACAAAGCACAAAAAATAACAACAGGTGTAGCCCATAAAAATTTGATTCAGATAACGGGTGGTATTACACCTGCTGATTCTGTGGCTGCCAATGCGCAATTTTTAATGGATAGCGAAGGCTTTATAAAGATTCAAGTTAAAGATTGATAAATAGCATAAATGATTCAATACAAAGTGAGAACAAGTTTCTGTAAAACCGCCAGGAGGAAAGAATTAAAAAGAAGCACAGATCAGAAGATTGGATAAGTAAAAAATAAAAGATGAAAATACTATTTATAGTCGCGGGGCTTATATTTTTATTTGCTGCCTGCAAAAATAGCAAATTAAAAGATACGCCAGATACAAAGCATGCGGGGCATGGAGATGTTTATTATACCTGTTCAATGCACCCTCAGGTAATGCAGGATAAGTCCGGCAACTGTCCAATATGTGGAATGAAACTGATAGAAGTTACAAAGACTTCAACGCTCACAAAAGAAGGGGTGCAACTGAGCGAACAACAAATCAATTTAGGAAATATTTTAACTGATACAATACGGGCCGGTATGATGGGCGAACAGATGGTACTTACTGCAATACTGAATATTGATGAACGAAAAATTAGTTCGGTGAGTGCAAGGGTGATGGGTAGAATTGAACGACTTTATTTTAAGAGTCTCGGCGATTATGTTCGTAAAGGAGATAAGCTATTTGACATTTATAGTGAAGAATTGAATAGTGCAAAGCAGGAATATATGCTGGCATTAGAAAAACAAAAGATTCTTGACAATTCAATTATTGATTTCACTGAATTGTTACAAAGTGCAAAAAATAAGCTTTTGCTGTGGGGTTTATCAGAAGCACAAATCAGGGAGATAGCGGTAAAAAAAACTACCACTCCTGTTACCACTTTTTATAGCCCTGTAGCAGGTTATATCATCTCATTAGATTTAACCGAAGGTGAATATGCAACTGAAGGTGGAACAATAGTACGTGTAGCAGATTTATCAACGCTTTGGGTAGAGGCACAGGTTTATGCCTCACAATTATCGCAAATAAATAGCCATGCAATTGCCACCATTCAATTTCCTGATTTGCCGGGTAAACAAACCATTGGAAAGATTGAATTTATGAATCCTGAAATTAATTCACAAACACGTATTAGCCTGCTTCGTGTATATGTTGCTAATCCAGGAAACCTGCTGAAACCCGGCATGCCAGCTTATGTAACTATCAAAGGAAAAGAGTTAAACACGTTAACCTTACCCTCTGATGCTGTTCTCCGCACTGGTACCGGTGCATCTGTTTGGGTACAAACAGGCAAAGGCTCTTTTAAAAGTATAATGGTTGAAATTGGTATGGAAGATGGCGACAGGGTTCAGATAAAATCAGGCATTCAAGCCGGGGATATTGTTGTTATCAGAGGAGCATATTTACTAAACAGTGAATTTATTTTTAAGCAGGGAGCAAATCCAATGGAGGGTATGAAAATGTAACAATACGTAAATCAAAAAGTCAGGAAAAAACAGAACCTGGCGAAATTTTTACA
>JANMMA010000301.1:0-9405 GCA_031372815.1 Sphingobacteriales bacterium | reverse complement strand
GGAAGTGTGGGAAATGTGAAAGTATAAATTTGTAAATCTTATACGGGAAGGCAAATTAAATCGCGTTGCGATTGATGTGATATTGCGATACTGCGATAATGTGAAAGTCTTAATTTGTAAATCGTATTTGGGAAGGCGTATCGCCTTCCTTTTTTTCGCATTTGTACTTCCACACTTCCCACATTTTGCCACATTGCCACATTACGGATCGGATATATTTTTTAAAAAATATATCCGATCCGTAATGCTGCTCTGTTCATAATATATTTCGTCTTTTCTTCGGTGGCTTCACCAGACATCTGTACGGTATACAAATAATTTATGCCTGTTTCGGTTAGCCTTTTCTGGCTATAGTTCAATGATAACATCAGGCCACGACCTTTTTTATTTAGAAAAGCATAACCTCCGCCAATTTCAGCAATAATACCTGGCTGATATTTTTTTTCCACAGGATCAGGTGCACGAATGGATGAAGACAGAAATATAACGTCGTCAAAATTATACTGTGGAATATTTGATGATGGAATATTTATGCCCACGTTTGCTGTAATGAAAGGCTTGCCTTTTCTTTTTCCAATCATTTTTGTGGCCTGGGCGTAAATTGGAAAACTTGCAAATCGATAGTAGTCGACCCCCGCGCCAATTCCAACGTTCCAGCCATTTTTCTTCAATCCTCCCTGTGCTCGAAGGTCTCCTGAAACTTCATAACTCCCACTGATATAGCCTATCGATGGCGATGCCCATCCCTTCCATTTAGCACCCTTATTTTGCGCCGTAAGGTTGATGGCAAACAAGGCGAATGCAGAGAGCAGTAACGCCTTCCTGGTATTACTTTCACCCATGACTATTTTGTATGCACTTATGAATGTATATCTGTTTCTGAGTTCAAGTATTGACATATTGAAAACATTAGGCGATTAATTACTCAATTTAATAGAACCCGTTATGATAGGATTTGCCGGTTGGGAATAGTCGACCAGGTATAATCCTTCTCTTGTAGACACTACAGCAATTCCTCCCAATGCAATAACATCAAAAGTTTCAGGCATTTTTGTCAGGCTGATGGTTTTCACATTGTTAACGTCAGCTGCATTTAATATGCGCAGGCCATCTCTTCCATCACAGATGAGGATAATATCTCCGTCTTTCGAAAGTCCATGTGGGTTGGTCATGGGATAGGACTTCAACAATATCGGTTTGGTAACATCTGTAACGTCTACTATATCAAGTTGATTAAGATATCCCTGGCAAGTGGACCCATTGCGAAGCGTAACATATGCGAATTTCCCATCGCTTATAACAGGATCGCAGACCCGTGCGTGGGTAAAGGTTCCTTTTAGTTGAGGATTATCTTTTGAAGTGATATCCAAAATGTACATCCCCGCCATCGAACCGATAAAAAGATTGTTGCCAAATGGGAAGATCGTTTCGATATCTGCTGCGATATTGGAAACCTCTGTTACAAAAACAGGTTTTTCTGCAACTGCTGTATTGAAAACTTTTACATTATTATAGTCAACAGTATATAGTCTGTCACTGCTTAATGCAAATCTAGCCATACTTCCACCAACACCATTGGAGCCCCCGGAAGAACTTGACATAGCAAGAAACGCGTCTGCCCTCATCATCCCTAATCCACGCCATGCCTGATTTTCTTCCCTAATCGTTACTGTGGTATCTACCCTTATCCAGTCTGTAATGACTTTACTATTGTCTGGTGTAAAGTCTACATACGCCCGTTGTGGGAAAACACCATCAGTTATTGAAGTGACTTTTACCTGTAGCGGGTCACTGATATCCAAGGCTACAAGATCCGTATACA
The DNA here is from genome assembly GCA_031372815.1 of Sphingobacteriales bacterium. Lineage (GTDB taxonomy): Bacteria > Bacteroidota > Bacteroidia > Chitinophagales > Chitinophagaceae > Pollutibacter. Next base: position 7,583 of record JANMMA010000301.1, on the reverse strand, counting down.
TATCTGCATAAAGAATATTTGATCTCACAGCCAGGTCCACTGAACCAGGTATTTTTATAAAAGCGACTACCCTTGGCTGTGATGGCTTACTGATATCGATGATATGAACACCCTTATTGATCTCGTTTAAAAAGATGTAACCATTTCGATAGAATAATTTCCCTGGATTAGTGATGGAAATGGGGGAACTGCTTTTTATGTCGGCCCTGACTTGTTCCGAGGTTTTATATACAGGGCGATAAAAAGTATAGCTCTTCTTCAGTTCATCTTTAAGGCATCCCGTAAATAGAAATGAGGTAAGCACCAGGCACGCGATAAGTCGATTTTTAATTGTAGTCATAGCAAACATTAATAGTGGTCTAATATGAAACGGGAATCACTTAGATCGTTGCGTCAGATCAAAAATTTATCTCGATTGAGCGCATTGATTTATCGTTTAGGCCTTGCTGGTTCTTTTTTACCCGATAAAAACAAATTGAATTGCAGCATCAACTGAAGAAGGTGAGGGTTATTTCCCGATACGTTTTTATAAACACTCGTTAAGCCATATTGAGCCATGGGCTGGAATTGCCAGTGCACCTTACCTGAATAATCGTAAAGTAATCCAAGCCTGAACTGAGGCTGGTAAAAACGGGTGTCTGGATGGAGCGATCTTAAGTCCGCCATTGCTGTGCTAATTATGGAATCGGAAGATTGTGTACTGCTTAAAGTAAACTGATTATTTAGTCCGATGGACCACCATAGCGTGCCCAGTTTCCTGCCTGCTATTCTGTTGCTGAATTGAAGTGGAATTTCGGCCGTCCACAATTTTTGTTGCCTTGATTCAACACCAAGTTTATTGGTAAACCTGCCACCATTAAAAATGCTGTCTTTATAGGTTTCGATGGTGGTACTCCATCTGCTGCTACTAATACCCAGGCCTGTTGTATAAGCCCAATTCTTTCCAAGTTTTTTGGTAACAGCGACGCCTGCTGCAGTATGCCACCCCTGTTGATCAGTTAATGTTTTATAGGTATTCGAACTACCTGAAGCACCGGAATTATAGTCTGGTGCATTTGATGATAAGGCTTTCGGACCTATTTCTAACGGATCTATAGGATAGTTAGTCCCGGTTGCTATATAAACAGAAAATTTCCATTTCATTTCTTTCTTTTTGACAGGAATCGCTGTTGAAGCAAAAGATTTCTTCAGGCTGTCGGACGAATCTTGTTGCCTTGCAGAGGAATCATTTTTAGGGAGAACTGCTGAGGGATATTGTTGGAGTAAAGATGAGGAGTCATTTTTAGTGACTGCTGATACGGGATATTGTTGTAGTCCAGAGGAGTCATTTTTAGTGACTTCTGAAAAAGGGTATTGTTGTTTCGTATTTCCTGTAGTGGCGACGGAATTATGTATAGCAGGGTCTTGTATTAATTCAGGGTTTACTGAGGTCTGATGTATATTGTATGCACGTCTTTGTTTCGTAATTGCCTTTCGTGTTTTTGTTGATGCCGAACTGCTTTTTTTGTCAATTTTTTTCTTTTCTGGAATAGATGTTGGAATGGTCGCTTTTTTATCGACTGCTTCATTCGCAGAAATCTCAGTCTGGTGCAAAGCCGGACTTCCTGCCATTACAGTGGCTTTTGGATCAGCATCTGTGTTTTGCTGCCGGGAAGGTTTATTTTTTGAGACATCAGCGGGAGGGGTGATACCTGGGTTGTTCTCCATAATTAACCATACGCTGCCTGCAGTCAGTAAACCGATGAGTGGCAGCCACCACCAAAACGCCCTGCGCTTTTTGTTGGGATGCAACCGGCCATAGATCGCCTGCCAGTCGGCCGGTGAAGGCTCGATGGTAAACCCATCCATTTTTTCGATTATCGATATGTCAAACCCGTTATTTTCCTGCATAATGTTTTTCTTTTTGATTCCACAGTGCATTGATCCAGGAAGCAAGGAGTTTTCTCGCCCTGAGATATTGGCTTCTGCTGGTCACTTCATTGATCCCCAAAAGGAGTGCTATTTCAGCATGTGTATACCCTTCAATGGCATGAAGGTTAAAGACGGTTTGGTAGCCGGCAGGAAGTTTTCTGATCAGGTCGGCAAGTTCCCTGGCTTCCAGATTTTGCAATGGTGTAATGACGGTCTTATCGTCTGAAGTCTCGGGGATATTACGGTCGTCTAAAAAGGCCATTTGCCGATGGTCCCTAAGCCAGTTCAATGCGGTATTGACCATGATCCTCCGGATCCATGCGCCAATTTCGCCTTCGCCTTTCCATTGATGTAAATTTTTAAATACCCTTACAAAGCCTTCCTGCAAAACATCACTGGCCTCTACAGAACTCTTGGTGTATCTATAGCAAATAGCCAGCATCTGGGGCGCAAACGCCTCGTACAACTGCTTCTGTGCAGCCGCCTGGTTTTTTAAGCATTTCGCTACAACCTCCCTGGCATTCATCATGACTGGTTGTTTGACACGGGACTACTTTATAACGTTGCACCTAGGTCAACTATTTGCTCATATTCAGTCAGACAATTGCGCGGTAAGCTGGTAAAGTGGGCGGACAATACCCTGTGCCGCTTGAATTACGGGTTCAAGGGCATGCAGATTCAAAGTAGAATGGAGAGATTTCAACCGGCTTAGTTGATCATTTAACTCATGTAGATCTTTATTGATTTCCAGTCCCCTGTGATGCATTTCTTTTCTCCAAACTTGAACTTCTGCCTCATCCTCTGGTTTTGGGGGGAGTTGTCTCCAGTAGGTATCGATAGCCTTGGATACATCAACAGATTCAAGGGTCTTCGTTGAACCGTTTAAATGCTCAGATGTTAAAGACTCGGGAGTTATCGATGACAAGGCATCTTTAGCTGAAATGATGATGGTTTTTAGAGATGACATATTGATGTAAATTTGCATAAATCTGTTGCCATGAAGAGGTTTTTTTTGATTTTGTTGGTATTGGGTTTCATGACGATGAACTTACCGTCCATGGGGCAGTGTTCTATCTGTACAAAAACAGCTCAGCAGCTCGGACACAAGCCCGCCAAGGGGCTGAACTCTGGCATCCTATACCTCATGTTTGCACCTTTCGCCATCGTCGGATTTGTGGGATACCGGTGGTGGAAAAACAATAAATAAATTTAAATCCGGGTGTCATAAATCCCGTGCAGGAGTCATAAGACGCTAATTTATTTGGACACTCACTCTTGCAATGTTCCTTTTTTGGCATCTTCCTTCATTTTATCATTTGCAAAAACCCCCACTTCTACACGCCTGTTTTTGCTTCGGTTTGTTTCATTGGTATTCGGATATTTCGGCTGCGCTTCACCATACCATTTACGTTGTATACGTGAACGATCAACGCCTTTTGCAATTAGGTAATCAGCAACCGCGTTTGCCCTTTTTTCTGAAAGCGTCATATTATAATCATCAGCACCGGTATCATCTGTGTGTCCCTCGATCATCAGGTAAGTGTCGGGATACTTTTCAAAAACGGAAGCGGCGGAACCAAGATCAGATTTGGCGGAAGCAGATATTTCATCTGAATTCAATGCAAACACCAATTGTGATGCAAAGGTCATGTTGATGCCTTCACCTACACGTTCAACTTCTGCTGAGGGAATGGCCTGTTTGAGTTCCTTTGCCTGTTTGTCCATTTTGTTTCCAATTAGTCCGCCTGCAGTACCGCCAATGGCGGCACCTGCGAGGATGCCCCAGATACTTCCTTTCGACACCGCTGCGCCGATCAATGCGCCACCTGCAGCACCGGCGGCTGCACCCTTTTGTGTTTTGTTCATGCTTTTGCAGCCTGCAAATAAAATCGTAAAAGCGGTAATAGCGATAAGTAGTTTTCTCATAAGTTAAGTGTTGTGGAATTTATTTAAAAGGAAACTGCAGTATTAAGTATTTAGAAAAAGGTAAGTATTGTAGTTTTTTTGCAAAAATTAAGCCTCAGGAGGTTTATTACAAAAATTAAGCCCTGGGTAGTTATTTGCAAACCAATGCAGCAAACATATCTGCTTGCATATTTTTATATCCCAATTCAATAGCTTTATTCAGTTCAGTGCAAACTTGCTCGCGTTCATTTGTCGTCATTTTAGCCCGAAGTTCCTGGGCATTTGTAGTGTGATATTTTCGTTGTACCATGGTGACCCTTGCATCCGCCCTCGTCTTATAAATCTCTACGTCATTACGGCCCAAGGCAACCGCTTTATCATAATTTTCAAAGGCAGCATTATAATTATTTTCTTTTGCACTCCAGTCTCCCTGCTGGATAAGAAAATTGCTGTTTGAAGGGTCAAGATTTTTGGCTTTATCCAGGTTGACCCTGGCGGAGTCTTTTTTCCCTGCTTTGTAATATTGATCCGCGATCATTGCGTAGATGGTTGCCCTTTCTTTCGTGTTCTTATTTTTTTCAGTGAGTTCAATGATGCGGGTGAAATCAGCCCTGGATGCGGTTGAATTTTTTTTACCACTATATGCCATAGCGCGCTCAAAATATCCATTAAGGGAAGTATTTTTAGTGAGCTTCAGTGATTCATTGGCATATCTTATAGCCTCGTCATACTTTTTTTTGCCATTATAAGACCTTGCTTTTCCAGTGAAAATAATTTCCTTCGCATCGTTTGAATTGCAGCTTTTGGTAATACTGTTGTAAATGTTTAACGCCGAATCGTATTTTTTTTGATCATTCATTCTTCTTGCAAGTTTTGTCTTCTCTACACATTTGTTTGACATGGTAAAGAGTTGCTGTGCTGATGAGTTTTCACCAATAATGAGTAGTAAGGCAGGTAGCAAAAAACGAAGCATACGCATGTTTATGTTTTTAAGTAAATATACTGGACTGAAACAGTTTTTTGAAAATGTGGATTCGGCATTATGGCATTTCAATCTCCACATTGACGCATTAATCACACTACCCACATTGGCAACTACCATGACTTCCATCGCAAAACGGTGGAGTCTTGGTTTGCTTACACATACAAAAACAGGCTTCCTCCGCTTCGATAAACTGGACCTTCAGGCTCTTAAAAGGCATGCCTTCGATGGTCTTGTGTTTGCCGTCGCAAAATGGTTGCTTTTCACTGAGTCCACAGGTACACCAGGAGTAAATCTTTTCGGGAACTACGGGCACAACGATGGGTTCTTCTGCGGCAATCCTGGCTTTATTCATAATTAAATATTCTTTACAAAGCTATACAGATTAAATTTTCCCTCATGTATAGACGCTTTTATATTTGTTTTTAGCTCCTCTTTAGAGATATCTTTCATCCTGTTATTCCTGATCAATTGGTAAGCTCTTTCAGAGAGTAGCCAGTATTTTCTTTCCGGCTCTTCCGCCGCACTTATCTTTTTGTCAATAGCCTCTGCCAGTTCTGCTATCCCTGTTTTTGCTGAAGCTATGGTTTGTATTACCGGGATCTCTTTATGCGAAGAATGTGCCAGTATTCCGATATGCCTGGCAAATGTGTCTGCTTCAGGCCGATCTGCCTTGTTTATTACAAAAATATCTGCGATCTCCATCAGTCCGGCTTTCATGGTCTGGATCTCATCGCCTGCTTCAGGTACAAGCACAACTACAGTCGCATCCGCAAGCCCCGCGATCTCTATTTCGCTTTGTCCAACCCCCACCGTTTCCACAATGATCAGGTCAAATCCAGATGACTTTAAGAAATCTGTGATCTCGATAATCTTAGGATGTAACCCTCCCAAAGATCCCCTGGTAGCCAGTGAGCGGATAAATACCTGGGGATTGTTATACCATTCACTCATTCTTATCCGATCTCCCAATAAGGCGCCGAGGTTGAATGGCGAAGAAGGATCAACGCAGAGTACCACAATCTTTTTGCCCAGGCACACATAGTGCCCGATAAGTCCGTCTACCAGCGTGCTTTTGCCCGCACCTGGCGGACCGGTTATGCCGATAAGGTTAGACACCGAGGTGTCGGGCAACGACATCAGCAGTTCATCATATCCCGGATACTCGTTTTCTATCATGGATATTCCACGGGCAATGCTCTTAAAATGATTTTGCTTTGATAATTCGTACAGGCTTTGCCAGTTACTCACTTTTATTCGTCGTTTAGTTTCTAAATTCGGCCAATTGTATGCTACAACAAAATTAATTTGACAAAGGAAATCTTTTTAAGCCGGTATCTGTTGCCACTACTTGTTGTGCTAATGATGGGCGGACTCCTATGGTCGAGAGGATTGCTGTCTACTTCCATCATTGTTTTCATTGTCGTTTGTATCGTTTTCTATGGCAGAACGGGATGGCGGATGGTGAAATCATCGACATGGCTGATAGGCATGATCCTGTTGTTTATCATTCCTGCGATCACCTGGGGTTGGAGTGAGGATCACTACCAATGGTCAAGAATTGTACAAACGAAAATTCCTTTACTGCTGTTTCCTTTTTGCTGTGCAGCATTGATGCATATCCCAAAGCAGGTACATAAAATCTTGTTCGCCGTATGGGTTGTATTTTGTCTTATGGCGACAATGTACACGTACTGGTCTTTGTTTTCTGGAAATTATGCGGCCGATGAATACCTGAAAGCTAAAGTATTGCCTGTTGCGATGGGAAATGATCACGTAAGATTTTCGTGGCTGCTGTTGGTAATGTGTATTTTTTTGGTGGATGGATGGATGATGGAAAAAAAAGGTAAAATGAAATGGCTATATGTTGGACTTCTGGCATGGTTCGCTATATATTTTCATGTACTCGCTGCAAAGACTGGCCTTGTTGGATTTTATATAATATGTGCAATCGCCATTGCAAAATATGGCCAACGAAAATATTTATTTCCGGTGATTGCCGGCATAGTTTGCATTCCGATTTTTGCCTGGTCACTGATTCCATCATTTCGTAATCGCGTAAAGTTTGTGGTCTGGGATTACCAGAATTATTCACGTGGAAATTATACAGAAGGACTGTCAGATGGTCCCAGGATATTATCATTCCGGGCCGGCCTGGATATTGTTAAAAACTATCCGGTTGCAGGTACAGGTGCAGGAGATGTGTTGCATGATACGGAACAATGGTATGCTGAACATGCAGATTATCTGAAGCCCTATGAGCGCCTGTTGCCGAGTAATCAGATCCTGGTATATGCCTGCGCAGCTGGGATATTGGGGGGATTGGCCTCGATCTGTATATTCCTTTATCCATTTTTTATGCACCGCGAAAGGCATTATTTTTCATGGATTTCTTTTCACGCCATTGCCATTATGGGATTTCTATATGAGATCGGGCTGGAAGTTCAGTATGGTGTTTTTATCTTTGGATTTTATGGCATATGGTTGTATGCTCGGATAAAAAGCGACCTGCATCAAACAAAAAATATTGTATAAAAAATATTAGCAATGACCAATTTCATTCCCATATTTCCACTTGCCCTTGTGGTGTACCCGGGGGAGGAACTAAACCTGCACATTTTCGAACCGAGGTATAAACAATTGATTACAGAATGCCATGAACTTAAAAAAAATTTCGGCCGGACACCGCGAGGGTAGGATCGCTGAGGGTGACCTTGAGTCTTTCGCCGGGCACCAACCATTGGCGGCTGTTGGCGGCACCAAGTTCGACCTCGGTGGCCTCCAT
>JANMMA010000300.1:0-20243 GCA_031372815.1 Sphingobacteriales bacterium | reverse complement strand
TTTTCTTTAACCTGTTTCCTGTTCTTTTTGTGCTTGCTTCCAGCACTGCCTACCGACTTGTTATAGATAGGATCAGGATGGAGCGGCGCGAGAAAGATAAAGTGAATGAAAATCTAAAGACGGAATTGTCTTTTCTTCGTTCTCAGGTCAGTCCTCACTTTATGTTCAACGTGCTCAACAATATGGTAGCGTTAGCGCGTAAGAAATCTGATCTGCTTGAACCATCACTCATTAAATTATCTTCGCTTCTGCGATATATGTTATATGAAACGGACGAAAAAGTACCGTTAAAAAAAGAGGTTGAATACCTGCAGAGTTACATAGACCTGCAGCAGCAACGCTTTGGAAATGCCATTGAGATTCAGTGCGACATGGACCCTGGTGATGCTTACCTTGAAATTGAACCCATGTTGCTGATACCCTTTGTGGAGAACGCGTTCAAGCACGGCACCGGCATGATCACTGATGCCAAGATCATCGTTGAACTTAAGGTTGATATCTGCCTGCTGTCATTTTCAGTAAGAAACAGATTCAATTATTCATCTGGTGAAATGAAAGATAAGACTTCAGGTATTGGCCTGGTGAATGTACAAAGAAGGTTAAATTTGTTATATGATACGCGGCAGAGCCTGATGATCACTAAGCAGGATGACTGGTTCGTGGTGTCACTACAAATACTTTTATGCTGAAGTTAAAATGTCTTGCAATAGACGATGAACCCCTGGCCCTTGAACTGCTGGAAGATAATATTGGACAACTTCCTTTTCTTGACCTGGTGGCAAAGTGCAGCAATGCTATGGAGGCAATGAATATTATGCGACAACAGGAGGTAGACCTTATTTTTCTTGATATTCAAATGCCAGGTTTAACAGGCCTGCAGTTTATACAAAGCATGAAGGTGAGCCCGCTGATTATTCTGGTAACTGCGTATGAGAAATTTGCGCTTGATGGCTTTAATCTAGATGTAGTGGATTATCTCGTTAAGCCGGTGGCGCTGGAGCGGTTTGTAAAAGCATGCAATAAAGCGCTGGACATTTTTAAGTTCAACCACCATATTACTGTTGCTAAGGAAGCAGTGCCTGAATATTTCTTTGTAAATGTTGACTACAAGATGCTCAAGGTGGAATTTGTTGACATCACTTGGGTGGAAGGATTTAAGGATTATATCAAGATCCATCTGAAAAGTTCCGCAAATCCACTTGTGGTAAGGATGAGCATGAAGAATATGGAAGAGCAATTGCCTACAATGCATTTTATCCGCATCCACAAATCTTATATCCTGTCTAAAAAATCGATCACTGCGGTTCGCAAAAACAGTGTTTTTATTGATGCCCTTGAACTGCCCGTTGGAGATATGTATAAAGAGCAGGTAGCTTCCTTTGTTAAGGCAGATCTTTCCTGAAATATTCTCACCTTTCAATAAGGCAGTTCTTTTCTGAAATAGTCTCACCCGTTTTGTCGCTCTATTCTCCCGCTTTGTCTCATTTGCAAAAATCCCCCTCTAATCTGATCTAGTTTTGAATCTGGAAACAATATCACAGTTTCCGTATAAAAACTGGAAAATGAAAAAGTTAGCTATTGCAATTATGTTCATGGTCGCCGCAACAGATCTTCTCGCACAGTTCCCCGGTGCACCTGCCAATGGCGTTAAAATGCCATCGGCTCCTTCCATTGGAGTAGTGAATGGAAAACTGATTGACAGTTCAGGAAAGGCAATTGCAGACGCCTCTGTTATTATAATGGGAGAAAAGTTTGATACGATAACACGTAAAACAAAAGAAGTACTGATCAAAGGTGTTTCTACAAAATCAAATGGCGAATTCAGTTTCAGTGATCTGCCGGTTTCGGGAAAATTGACACTAAAAATATCCGCAAATGGCTTTACACCTATAGATAAATCATTTGTATTCATGGATAAAATGCCTGCTGGTGTACCGGGTACAACAGCACAAGTTGCAGGCGGGGCTGCTAGCTTTTCTGCTGCAAATTTTGAAAAGGACCTGGGTAAAATCATTCTTTCCATAAACAGCAAACAACTCGAAACGGTAGTGGTAACGGCGAAGAAAGCAGCCATGACTATGGACATCGACAAAAAAGTATTTAATGTTGAAAAGAACTTTGTAAGCGCAGGTGGAACAGCAGTTGATATCATGAAGAATGTTCCTTCAGTGCAGGTAGATATTGATGGAAACGTTACCCTTCGTAATGCCTCCCCACAAATATATATTGACGGAAGGCCGTCCACTTTATCGCTCGACCAGATTCCGGCTGATGCGATTGAAAGCGTTGAAGTAATTACCAATCCATCAGCAAAATACGATGCCTCAGGCGGTAATGCGGGCATACTCAATATCGTATTAAAGAAAAATAGGAAGTCGGGTTATAACGGTAACATTAACCTGGGCATAGACAAGCGTGGTGGTATCAATGCAGGAGCCGGAGTTAACTTCAGGCAGGAAAAATTCAATGTGTCGGCAAATGTTTTCACGAATCAAAATAAGAACAGGTCACAGACAGAGACTCACCTGGAAGATTTGCTTTCTTCACCAACACTTTTGATTAATCAGTATTCACAATCAAAAAATGCCGGTGGTTTTATGTTTGGGAAAATGGGGCTGGATTATTTTGCTACCAACAGGTCCACGTTTTCTTTTTCTATGATCAGAGTTCGGGGTAGTATGAAGCCAACAGATTTTATGACTTCAGACAGCCTTTTCCAGAACGGTTCTATGAAAAGTTACAGTGAGCGTACTACAGAGGCTGACAGGCTTTTCAATGCTACCGGTGTAACGGTTGGATATAAATATCTTTTTCCAAAGAAAGGCGAAGAGATTACGGCAGATGTAAATATTTTTAAAGGTAAAAATGAAAACAGCAGCCTTTACAGTTCATCAATCTATGATGATAAAGGCGGTATCCTTCGCAATGACATGATCCAGAAGATCGACGGTTCAGGCACCAACCAATTTAGCACGATACAAACAGATTATGTAAGGCCGTTAAAAGGTACCGGTAAACTGGAAGCTGGATTGCGGGCTCAACTGAGGTCCCTTACCAGTAAGCAAAACAATTATTTTTATGACTACAGCAGTAGTGACTTCGTAGCAATTCCATCTGCATCGGCAAACTACAAGAATAACGATAATGTATATGCGGCTTATCTGTCTGTCTCTGGTACGTTGAAGAACTTTGGATACAAAGCAGGACTCAGGGGTGAAAGTTCTTACTATCAGGGAGAAATGACGGATACTAAACAGGTGTTCACCAATAGTTACCCCATCAGCTTATTTCCTTCACTGTTCCTGAGCCAGAAACTGAAGAACAAACAGGAGCTCCAGCTAAACTATACGCGGAGGGTTAACAGGCCGTTCTTTATGCAGCTGATTCCGTTTGTTGATTCTAGCAACCAATTAAACTGGACTCGCGGAAATCCTGACCTTAAACCGGAATTTACCAGTTCATTGGAAGCTGCCTATCTGAAAACGCTAAAGGGAAACAACACGATACTCGCTTCTGTATATTACAAATACACCACTAACCTCATCACGGGTTTTATGGATACGCTAAGCGGAAGCAACGGTATAAAACATCCAGTCAATTCTTATGTTAATGCAAACTCAGCGTATATGGCAGGTTTTGAACTTACATCGACCCAACAGATCACCAAATGGTGGGACATGAACACCAATGTCAATATTTATAATTCCAAAATCAATTCTGAGAATATAGCGGGTACTTCCAATGAGGCATTATGGAGTTGGTTTGGAAAATTCAATGCAAATTTCAAATTGCCAAAGGAGTTCAGTATGCAGTTTTCGGGAACCTATCAGTCTAAAACGAATACCCCGGTCAACAGCGGCGGTGGTGGTCCGATGGGCCCGCCGATTGGCGGCAGCAGAACATCATCACAGGGATATGTAAAAGCCAACTATGGATTTGATATGGCTGTTAAGAAAACCTTCCTGAAAAATAACGCGGCATCTGCAACGCTGAGTGTAAATGATGTTTTTTCAACCAGGATAAACAATACATACACCGCAAGTCCTTATTTTATTCAGAGTACTATTCGTACGCCTGATTCTCCGATGTTCAGGTTATCATTCACTTATAGATTCGGTAAAATGGATATGTCGATCTTTAAAAGAAAGAATATGAAAGCGGATGCAGAAGGCTCATCAGGAGCCATGCAAATGCAATAAGAATGTTTCATACAGTTAGTTAAGCCGGGGTAGGAATGCCCTGGCTTTTTTTGGCTGCCCGGCGAGATTAATTTTTTGCCAGAGCATCTTTTCCAAATTCTATCAGTACTTCAGCCGGTATGAATCCACGGGTAAATTGAACTACTTCTCCATGTTCATTAATGATTAGCAGCGTGGGGAATGCATCTACACCATACTTTTTTAGAAGATGGGGACCAAATCCTTTTTCCATATCCACGGCAACATTTACAAAATTTTTGTTGAAAAAATCTCCGGTGGCTTTGTCTGAGAAAGTAGTCTTCTTCAGCATTTTACAGGGAACACACCAGGTTGTATAGGCATCCAGAAAAATCAGCTTGTGCAGAGCTTTTGCTTCTGCCAATGCTTTATTCCAGTCGGCTTCAATAAAGGAGATGCCATCTGTTTTAGTAACATTTGCTATCACCGATTTTCCTTTTGGTTGGGTCGGGGTAAATGACAGTAATATAAAAGCCATTAAAACGACTAAACTGAAAATAGATAATTGTCTGTTCATGATTTTGTTTTTATATTAGACACGTAAGATGATAGTTCCTTACAAAAATCAGTTTTATATCCGTTTCCTTGCTATTTGCAGCCCGGGAATAGGGAGAAGAGTGGTTTTATAGGGCGTTTGAGAACGGGAAATATGTACAATTAATCGGGAAATATGGAATGATCCTTTTGCTGTCTCGGGTGTAGTTTGCAGGCCAGTACTTTGAATAGAATATATATATGGTGTTAATTTTGGGCCTGAAGCGATTAAAGGTAAATCATGGTTGTTAACCAGATAAGTGCCTTTGAATATGTTTCAATACTCGTCTCTATCATTTTAGGATTAGGTATTACACAGATTATTTCGTCATTTACTGACCTGCTGTATCATTATACGGAAATAAAGTTTTACTGGCCGCATACCTTGTGGGTGCTTTTTATACTATTCATGCATATACAGGATTGGTTCATTACTTATCAGTTAAAAGATAAGTCCGAATGGTCTTTACCTGAACTATTATTTATACTACTTTATCCCATTACATTGTTTATTGCAGTTAAAATGCTGCTGCCTGCTAGTGAGAACGACAAGGGAAAAGACATGAAAGTTTACTATCAAAGCCATTATCAGATAATCTTTTTTATTGTTGGAATTGCTATTGTTATCTCAATACTATTTAATCTTTTTCTGCTTGGAAAAGCATGGTCACAGCAGATATTGCTGGTAATATTTTTTATTGTAGTAACGTATATGTCATTGAAAAAAATAGAACATGAGTGGTTGCATAAATGTGTCGTTGTATTGGTCAGCATAGCATGCATTTTGTCGGTCATACTTGAAAAAAATACCTGGGTAATTAAATAAACTATGGTTTAAAGAAAAGTAATTAAGTAGCACAGGGAAGCAGGGTTATTACTTTGTTTTTGGTGCTTTTTTCATAAATATTTCAACAATAAAACACTTTTAAAATATTATGGAGGTTAGTAGACTGGACTATAACACCTGGGCAGATAAATATACTGACTACTTATTTTCATTTGCCTACTATAAAGTTGGAAGAAAAGAGGAAGCTGAAGACCTGGTGCAGGAGACTTTTTTATCGGCCTTCAAGCGCCGAGAGACATACAATGGTACGGCTTCAGAGAAAACGTGGCTAATGGCCATTTTGAAAAATAAAATAGTTGATTATTACCGGAAGCCAAAAATAACAAATAGTTTTTCAACCTATCTCGACCAGACAGAAGAATCATTTGAACATTTATTTTTCGACCAGAATAATTACGGAAGATGGAATAAGAAAGTAATGGATAATTATTTTTCTAAAGCAGCAGACGGTTATCTTATAAGTAGAGAGTTTCAGAAGTTTTTAAATCTTTGCCTTGAGAAAATGCCTCCTAAGCTAAAGGCCGTATTCGTGTCAAAGTATCTCGATGATGAAAGAACTGAGAATATTTGTAAGGAACATCATATTACTCCGTCAAATTATTGGGTAATCATATTCAGATCTAAAGCAATATTGCGGACCTGCCTTGAAAAGAAGGGCGCGATAAGTTAAAAAATGAGCTATCTAAGCAGAATATTTAATAATTGCAGCGAAACCTGTATTCTTTCGTTGAAAAGCAAGGAGGAGAGAATTTCATTGAAACAAAAAATTGAAATGAAAATTCACTTGCGTTTTTGCTCATGCTGCCAGAATTTTACCCGGCAATCTGACATGATTGATCGCGCTATGAAAGAATTTTTTAATAGTTTTGAACAGCAACCGCTATTAAAAGCTTCCGACGATTTCAAAAGCAGGATGAAGGAAAAGTTGAAGTAAACTGGAGCAGTATGCATGCATTTATTCCCTGGTCAAGGAAGAAGTTGAATGTGGCATGGAGTTATATCTCGGCTTTGAAGATAGGCAGATGTTGGAAGGTGTTCGAAAGGATCTGGTTATTGACTTATAATGAACTCCCTGATCTATGTATCTCTTTTATTTTTATTTGATTGTTGGTGCAACTATGGCGATATGGTTTTGTTTTTTCAAAGTAAAAAAAATCGATTCAGCCACAGTTGGTGCCGGATTTTGGTTCAATTTAATCATTATGCCCGGGGTAATTCTTTTGTGGCCCCTTGTTATTTATAGACTTTTTTTTGCGAAAAATGGCTACTCATGAATAACAAATTACGAAAGATGCATTTTGCGGGTTGGATAGTAATTACTATAGTGATTGCTGTCCTGGTTGTTTTAGCGGTTGTGTGGCGTCCTTAGGTATTTAAATTAATTGGTTCGCCGTATGAGTGCAATCTATAAACCTATATTGTGGAATAAGTTTAAAAAGCGATATGACGCCTTTCTTTGGGGCCTTATTGCCCTTTACCTTCTTGCGTATATTGGTGTAACGGTGTCAAAATATCCGTCACAGAATATCAATACTACAATAATAAGGGCTTTTGGCACGCTGTCGATGCTCTTGCTGCATGTAATTTTGTTAATTGGGCCACTATGCCGTTTGTCGGATAAATTTCTGCCTATACTGTACAACCGTCGCCATCTGGGAGTTTCCATGTTTTTGATCGCCCTGGTTCACTCTATATTGAGTTTAATGCAATTTCACGGCAATGGTAATGTGAATCCGATGGTGTCGCTTTTTACCAGCAATCTTCATTACAACTCCCTGGTGTTTTTTCCTTTTCAGACACTTGGTTTTTTTGCATTGGTCATTCTGGCAGCGATGGCGTTTACCAGTCATGATTTTTGGCTGAATTTTCTCAGCCCTAAATTCTGGAAACTAATGCACATGTTGGTTTATATCGCATATGGGCTGATTTTACTTCATGTTGCTTTGGGAATTATGCAATTTGAGAATAGCCCGGTATTTGTTGGATTATTGGTTTTGGGATTTACCTGTGTTGCCGGTTTGCACCTTTGGACTGCACTCATAGAAAGAAATGCCGATAGAAAACAACATGATACGATTGATGATCATTGGATTTATGTTTGCACAGTTGCAGAAATAAGTGATGCTCAGGCGAAAATGGTCAATGTTAACAGCGAACGTGTTGCCATTTTCAAGTACAACGGAAAGTTGAGTGCCGTGCACAATGTGTGCAAGCACCAGCTGGGGCCTTTGGGTGAAGGGAAGATAATCGATGGATGTATTACCTGCCCATGGCACGGGTACCAATACCGGCCTGAAGATGGATGTGCACCTCCGCCATTTTCTGAGAGGATATCTACTTACCTGTTGAGGCTTGAAGAAGATAGGATTTACGTAAACTCAACCGCAATGCCTGAAGGAAGTTTTGTAGAACCTCTTCTAATTGAACAGGCAATGACAAAGGGAAAATCTTCATTCTTTTTTATTGGTTGGAGGGAGAACAAGGATAGAGCCGTTTTTGTGCCTTTTTTGACAGCAATTGTCGCTTCACTGTTTATTTTGATCATCGGCGTAGTATTAAGTAGCGGACAAAGGGAACTATCCGGTTTTGCTATTGATTATAGCAGTATAAAAAAAATGGAAGGTTGGTTGTCTTTGACACCGGTGCCCAGCCTTAGAATTATTGATAGCAAAGATGCATTTGGTAACCCTGTTTATAAGACAATTCTGCTCATGGACGCTTTTAAATTTGGTGCAGATGGAGTGGTGAAAAAAGTGCTTGATGGTGACAGTGTTAAATATGTAAAGCTTACAGGATATTTGAGTGGGAATGTTATTGGCTGTAGCGACAGTAGTAAAGATTGTATGGGGATATGCAATCAATGTATAATAGGCACTACGAATAACCCGGTTATGGAAATTGAGAACGGAAAGTATTCGTTTGAAGTGATACCAGCACCCCTCGATGCCAGTTCAAATCTTATAAATATTGGTACTAAAACACTACGTGGGGAGATAATTGATCCAAAATGTTATTTCGGCGCAATGAACCCCGGACAAGGTAAACCGCACCTCAGTTGTGCTGCAAGATGCATCAGTGGTGGCATCATGCCCGTGTTGAAATATGAAGTAGATAATAAGCATAAATATGCCATTCTTATTGGTCTAAATGGAGGCAAAACGAATGCTGACGTGCTTGACTATATTGGTATTCCGGTTGAAATTGAGGGCTACCTGTCAACTATGGACAATTGGGGTATGTTGAGCATTGACTCAAAAAATAGTATTCGTGTTCTTGATAAACGTTGACATATTTTGTTAACTGTTAAAGTCTTCTAAAGCCTTGCAAAATGTTGTAAGGCTTTTTTTATTTATCTGTATTTAATGATAAATATATTATCATGAAAAAGACAGGTAGAAGGAATTTCGCAATAACCTTATTGAGTGTATTGATATTTGCTTTAAGCTCATGTGCCCAGCCGCCCGCTGTTGCCGTTAGCAAGACTGTTGCAAAAGAAAAGTCTGTCGCATTTGAAGTGAATAAATCTGTGGAAGAATGGCGTAGTGCTTTGACACCTGAACAGTTTGATGTGCTGATCAATAAAGGCACAGAAAAACCTTATTCAGGAAAGCTATTGCACAATGATAAAACTGGTAATTATGTCTGTGCGGCCTGTAACAATGTGTTATTTAAAAGCGATGCTAAATTTGACAGTCACTGTGGTTGGCCAAGTTTTGATAAAGCTATTGAAAACGGCAACGTAATAACTAAGACGGACAAAAGCTATGGAATGGAGAGAACCGAGGTGTTATGCGCCAGGTGTGGTGGGCATTTAGGGCACCTTTTTGACGATGGCCCAACCCAAACCGGTTTACGTTATTGTATAAATTCGGCGTCCCTTGATTTTAAAGCGTCGCAGGCATCCGATCTTGCGGTTTTGCCATCATCTGATACCGTTGTTCTTGCGGGTGGTTGCTTTTGGAGCATACAGACAATCTATCAAAAATTGAAAGGTGTTACAAATGTTACAGTTGGATATTCCGGTGGTAATAAGGCTAACCCAAGTTATGATGACGTGAGCTCGGGCAATACTGGCTACGCAGAATCGGTGGAAATTGTTTACAACCCAAATGAAATAAAACTGGCAGAGATTTTAAAAGTGTTTTTTTCGATTCATAATCCAACCACTTTAAACAAGCAGGGTGCAGATGTAGGAACTCAATACCGCTCAGCAATTTTCTTTAATAAAGAACAACAGAGAAATGTTGCTGTTGAAGTAATCAATTCATTGAAAAAAAATAATGTATTTGATAAAGCCATCGTAACACAAGTACAACCCCTCTTCAAATTCTATAAAGCAGAAGATTATCATCAAGACTATTACAATAACAATAAAGAACAAGGGTATTGTCAGGTAGTGGTCGCTCCAAAAATAGAAAAATTCGAAAAAGCGTTTAAGGAATTGCTGAAAAAATAAGCTCGCTATAAATTTATGGCGTTGAGCGGGAAAAAAGATCAATAGTCCTCGTTCCAAACGAGGACTATTGATGTGAAATCTGTGCATTAGCAAATCCTGCCGAAATACTTTTTTACCGGTGAACCTCTGGGGAAACGAGTGGTAGGATTCAGGTTCCAGTTATGCATTGTTAATGACCATAAGTAGGAGCCAATTCATTCTCGATCACCCAGATCTGGCCGGCGAGGCCAACTACATAGGCTTTGTTGCCGATGAATTCCAACGACGTGGGCTGATTCAGTCCGTCTACGATGACGCTAAAAATGCCATTCGGTTTGAGCACCAGGAGCGCGCCGGTGTTGGGCTCCGCAGGTGCCCCTTCATAGGGACCATCCCAGACGCCCTGAGCGAGGGCAAAAAGCGTATTACCGGGGCCAAATTCCACGTCGACAAATAACCCTACACCCGTCCCGGCGGCGGAGGCCACTTCCGTTGCTGTTGGTGACTTTGGCGAGAAGGACATGAGCTTGGCATTTTCAGGCAGGTGAGGAATTGGACCAGCTTGAGTGAAGTAGATTGTTTGGCCTTTCACTGCCAGCCCGGTAGGTACAACATCCGCGAGGGTCATCACCTCACTGATCGCGCCGTTGAGGGTAACATAAAGTAGGCGGTTATGGTGCCCGTCAGTGACAATGAAACCGTCGCGATAGGATTCCAACGCGTACTGGAAGCCAGTGGGCACGAAGAAGGCTGGCACCGGGGGATGGGCAATAGACCAAGCGCCAATATCCGCCACGATGGTAGAGCTATTTGAGCCGTCCACCCGGTAGATGCCCACAATATCCTGACCGCCTAGATCCGTCCCAACCCCGGTTACCAGCGCATATGCAGTCCAGCCGCGGAAGGCCACATCGACTACTCCCGCACCCTGGAAGTAAGGATCCGGGTTGCGTTTGGGCAATGCGGTGGTGAAGGGCGTGTAGGCGCCGGTCTTCGGGTCTACGCGCCATATGGTGCCGTCGAGTGGAGCGGTGACGTACAAGGCCTTGTCAGGCCCAACAGTACTGCCCTGGAGTTCTTTCAGGCCGGTAACCAGCAGTCGTGAGTGACTTGGGATATTAGGAGGAAGGTCACCTTTCTTGCACCCCGTGACAATTATGGCAAAGCAAAAGGCCAATAGCATAAAAATTCGGCTGTGGAAGTTAAATTTCTTCATTGCTTTTTAATTTAGTTGGTTAAAAAAATGATTACTGAGATTCCGTTTACATCAATGGCGTAGATGATATTTGCTTAATAAAAAGTAGTTGATGAAAATGCAATACAGGGGTATGGAGACTAACTTACGTTGGTTTTAATAAGGGCAGTGGATCGCGGTAATCAATGTAGTGCTGTTAAGATGGGAATTTTACTAGGGTAAACAATTATTGTCAACGCCGAAATTTTCAAACTTGAAATGCATCAATTGACAATAGGGTAGTAAACTGGTCAAGTTTTTTACGGAAAGGTTTACTGTTGCTCAACCAGCGGAGGAAATCAAAACGGTTGCTTATCAAATAAAAGTGAAAAGTGCAAAAAATGGATAGATATCTATAAACCTATGTATCAAGATTGGCAAAACGGTTAGATAAAAGCGTTCCTATATCCTTTAGAAAATAAAACAGTTACCAATAATAAAAGTAAAAATTTTCCTTTCAATTTGGAAAATTTTTTTTGCCCGGCTGAGGTTCAATAAATTTAAAAGGACTTAGGCACTTGTATATTTAGAGTAGAACACTTAATTAAACTATATATGAAAATAAAGCCTTTAAATAACTGACAGTCAATTGTTTAATGCCCATTTCAAATTGTATGGGTATGAGTGGACCGACTTTAATATGTACTCAGGAAGTGGCTTTGGAACCGAAACTTTCCTTGATCTTCCCAAGAAGATCTGTGGCTATCATTTTTTCTGCCATCACGATCATGTTCATAAAAGCTGGTCCGTGTGAGATTCCGTGACCTATGATCACTGGCTTGTTTACACCGAGAACGGGTACGCCGCCGTATTGTTCAAAATGAAACTTATCGAAATATTCATCCTTAATATTTCTTCTCACCGTGATATCGTAAATACTTTCTGAAAGTTTCAAGATAACATTTCCGGTGAAGCCTTCGCAAACAACAACATCAGCCTTATCAATAAAAATATCACGGCCTTCGATATTACCGATGAAATTAATTTCTTCACAGGCCTTTAATAGCGGATATGCAGCCTGTGTAAGGATATTTCCTTTACCTTCTTCCTCTCCAATATTAATAAGGGCGACGCGGGGTTTGTCAATATTCCATACATGTTGCACAAACAAAGAACCCAGGATCGCGAACTGCAGTAGGTTCTCAGGCTTGCAATCGGCATTGATGCCTACATCCAACAGCCACCCAAGTTTGCCATTTTCCCTGGGAAGATATGCGCCTATAGTAGGCCGTTGTACGCCATCAATGGCTTTTATGCTGAATAATGCACCCACCATCATTGCGCCGGTATTTCCTGCGCTGATAAAAGCGTCAATTTTGCCGGTTGCCAGTAAGTGAAAGCCGATGGAAATGGAGGAATTTGTTTTTTCCTTAAGCGCTTTGGTTGGGTGCTCATGCATATCGATCACCTGACTTGAATGCACAATTGTGAATGATGAAGGGTCAAGCCCCACTTCATGGAGATTTTTGAGAATCAACGCTTCGTCGCCCACAAGTACAAGTTGTACATCACCGTGTTGTTGGTCAGTATACAACTGAATACCCTTCAGGACTTCCAACGGAGCAAAATCACCTCCCATTACGTCAAGGCCTATCTTCATCAGACAAATATGATGTAAAATAATGAGTTGGAATATTATTTCAGAAACACAAAAAAGTCAGAAACACGGCCCTTGGGGGTCCTGTTTATGACTTTTGTAATAATGTGGTATTTTATTAGATAGGAGACTTCTCAGCTACCAGCTTACCCTTATAATACAACTTGCCTTCGCTTTCATGCGCGCGATGGCGCACATGGAGTTCACCGGTGGTGCCGTCCTTGCTCAGGGTTATTTTTTCTGCTTTGTAGTGAGTCCTTCTCTTCGCACTTCTCTGTTGTGAGTGCCTTCTTTTGGGATTTGGCATATCAAAAAATTTATATATTCCTGAATTTATCTAGACCCTTCCAGATAGGGTTTTGTGATTGTTCGTCTTTACTATTCATTTTCTTCAGCATTTCCAGCACCTGCTTATTGCACTTTGGTCCGCCAATCTCATCTTCATTGCACATCGGATGCGTTGGTATGCTTAACAAAATGAATTCATAGATCCATGCTTCAACGTTCAGATGACTGTCGCCCCTGGCGATATAAAACACATCAGGATCTTCTTCCTCTCCATTCATCTGTTCAGGATTATCCACCAATTTTACCAGCACTTCAAAATCTTCCCATAATTGTTGTTGAAGCGGGTTGCCACAACGGTTACAGGAAACATCTGCAGTGCCACCCACACCAAACTTCAAGAGCATGAAATTGGTATTTTTTTCAAACATCAGCTTTACTTTCGCAATGATGTTGGCAAAATCCCGTGGCGGATAATTAACAAAGAACTTTTCATCTATTTCGTAGTTGAATTCATGAACTCCGGGCTTCAAACCAACAAACGCAATATCATATTCCCGGCGTCCTGTCATGTCAACTCGATTTAAAGGCCTGCAAAGGTAGCTTTATTTGTGTAATTTACCAATTTATGCCCATTCTTAAACGAACGCGAGGTTTTCTGGTCTTCTTAGCCGTTCTGGCACTGTTGATCCGGCTTGTGGCGGTTCAGCCAGACTGGGTAGAAGATTATTATTCCTCGGGTCTGTATCCTGTTGTCGGGCGCATTTTTCGTTGGGTTTTTGGGTGGCTGCCGTTTAGCCTGGGGGACCTGATTTACATGTCGGCGTCCATCTACCTGCTGTATCAACTGTACTCTGCTATCCGGCAAATCCGTAGTCGGAAGCCTGTCGGTCAACTGGTAAAGAAAGGCGCTACCTGGCTCATTGCTGTTTCTTTGATCATTTACATTTCATTTAACCTGTTCTGGGGGCTTAATTATAACCGCAGGGGCATTGCCTGGCAAATGAAGCTGACTATAGAAGACAGCATTTCAACTGAGTTATCAGAAATGACTGCTCAACTGAGAGATATGTCCATTGCATGGCGGCCGCTG
This sequence comes from Sphingobacteriales bacterium, assembly GCA_031372815.1. Classification (GTDB taxonomy): domain Bacteria; phylum Bacteroidota; class Bacteroidia; order Chitinophagales; family Chitinophagaceae; genus Pollutibacter. The sequence continues at coordinate 6,001 of JANMMA010000300.1, read as the reverse complement.
AACAAGGAGGGACAAAGGTTCGTCAAAAGCACACCAGAAGCGTTGATTGCTTACCGTAGCCTTCAAAAGACAATCCCCTGGTTGGCTTACCATCCTCGTTCTGTTAAGCCTTCATTATTTGGGAAACTTGGAAACTATATGGGGTACTCTGGATATTACAATCCGTTTTCTGGTGAAGCTCAACTCAATACTCATATTCCCGGTTTCCTGTTACCTTTTTCGACTTGTCATGAAATTGCGCACCAGCTTGGATATGCCAAAGAGAATGAGGCCAATTTTGTGGGATATCTTGCTGCAAGGGAATCAATGGATAGTGCATTGCGTTACTCCGCCTATCTGAGCATGTTTTTGTATGCCAATAATGAACTACGTTTCATTGACTCATCTTCCGCGAAACGAAATTTTGAAAAACTGTCTGCACCCATCAAAAAAGACCTTGCTGAATACAGGAGATTTTTGATCACTTACAGGGGGCCAATAGAGGACTTTGTCGATGCATTTTACCATCAGTTCCTGCGGTTTAACCAACAACCCGCGGGAAGACGGAGCTATAATAAAGTCGTTTTGTGGTTGCTGGCGTTTTATAAAGAACGAGGATCGATCTGAGTTAAAATTTATTCTTCCACATCATACTTTCTATAGGCTTATCAGGCTGACCACTATATTTCGCATCTTTTTTCTGGTTGTACTTTATTTCAATATTGCCATCCACAGGAAAATAGATGAGTTGTCCGATGGGCATCCCTTTATAAATCTTTACCGGTTGTTTTACGGAGATCTCCAGTGTCCAGTGACCGCAGAAGCCTACGTCTCCTTTTCCTGCAGTTGCATGAATATCGATGCCCAATCTACCTGTCGAAGATTTTCCTTCAAGGAAGGGAACGTGTGCATGCGTTTCAGTGTATTCTTCGGTTACCCCCAGGTAAAAAACGTGCGGATAAAGGACAAATCCATCTTCCGGTATTTCGAAATATTCTATTGTGTTATGTTTCTTTGCGTCGAGAATATGGTCCCTGTATGTGGCCAGCCATTTTCCAAGGTGCACGTCATATGAATTACTGCCCAGGCAGTCTCGCTTATAGGGTACTATTTTGATCGTTTCTCCCTTCATTTCCTCGAGTATTCTTGTATCGGATAATATCATTTGTAATGGTTGTTGTTGTTTATTTGCTTTCCCTGTGAAAGAAAGCGAAATTCGCATTTCACCTTTGTATATGCCACTGTTTTATCAACAAGATATCAACGAGTCGACCCGTTTGGGCGTTTGGCAGATCAAAGAAGACGAATCTTTTTTCTCCAAATCAGTTTCACTACAACGGGAAATCACGCACCCGCATAAGAGATTGCAACATCTGGCAGGGAGGTATTTGTTGAAATATTTGTTCGATGATTTTCCTTATGAGCTTATCCGTATAGCAGACACCAGGAAACCATTTTTGCACAATGAGCAGTACCATTTCTCTATATCGCATTCAGGGGATTTTGCCGCCGCCGTGGTGAGTAATGACCAGAGGGTAGGGGTCGATGTTGAGAACAGGTCTTCTAAAGTGATGAAGGTGTTGCATAAATTTTTACATGAGTCCGAAAGATCTTTTGTTCAGGACAATTCCTCATACCTTCCTTACCTCAGGGAAACACTTTTATGGAGCGTGAAAGAAACGGTGTTCAAATGGCATGGAAACGGTGGTGTGGATTTCAGTGAACACATTCTCGTAAAATCATTTGAATGCAATGATCATGGAAAGATCGATTGTCTATACCAGAATGAATTTACGGCTGCACTGGAAGTGGGCTACAGGATTATCGATGATCTTTGTATAAGCTGGGTAAATACAGATCAGACCGGGTAATTGTGGTTTGGATAGTTTAACGGGTCCTGGCAAAGCAGGTCACACAGCATGGCATAAAGGTCTGGATAGTGCATGTTGAGTCTTTCAGGTGATTCAAAAAATATCTCTATACTTTCTGCCCAGAATTCCTGGAAATTTTTCATCGCATAGGTAGAATAAAGGCCGATGGTAAGAAGTTTTTCACGTTCAAAAATCTTGTCTCCCAACGACATGAAGTGATGGAAGGAATCCTTGAAGTTTTTATCGATATGCTCTTCCGCTTCAAAGTTTTGAAAGTATAAAGCATGCGCCATTTCATGCAGGCCCACATTGGAATTGTCGAACCTGTTTTTATACCCTTCCAGAAATTGTTTCCAGGCGATGTTAATGGTGTTGCCACTGACATTTCCAATCAGTACGCGCATCGGTTCCAGCGCAACGAATTCCTGCGGATAGATCTGAATGATCGTAAAGTGGGGCATCAGGAATTTATTCAATCCAAAAGTCAACTGAACCGCCGCTGAACTAAGAAGAATTGGCATCTCCCGGTAACCTTTGACGTCGTGGATCACAAAAATTTTAGACCTGATAAATTTCCTGAGCCTCGATAAAAATTTGTCCTGGTCGGGCGGAATGAGTTTACTATAGAAGGGAAAATGTTTTAGCAGCACCCTGCGTAGAACTTCTTCTGAAAATTCTAGGTTTTCACCCTGGTAAACCAGCGGGGAGGTTAGGTTGCCGGCTTCTTTATCCATTTCCAGCTCTCCATTGGAATCATCGTTCCCTTTTATCCTCATGGGACGCGACTGACTGAAAATCAGCCATAAGAGTCCCGAGATCAGTAGGAAGATTACCAATAATTCCATCAAGGTAGATAAGCGTTAACGGTTTAAACGAATGCAACGGGGCATAAAGTATTCCAAAATATCCAGCAAAAAACTTTACAAAATGCTAAAAGGAAGGGAAATGGAGCATTTCAATGCAAAGCAACCAGCTCATCACCCAAATTTCTATGGCAAAATCCGGACCAGAATGGGAATAAGAATAGAAAGAGGAAATGTTTCTGGGTATTGATGTGATGAATGTGAAAGGCCTTATTACCACATTAATTATCGCATCCCCGCATCACCACATTCCCAAATTATAAAAATAGTGCCCGGGGCGGGAATCGAACCCGCACTCGCTTTTTCGGCGAACAGGATTTTAAGTCCTGCGTGTCTACCAATTCCACCACCTGGGCAGGCAGAAAAAAAATCCATCCCGAGCCTTCGGAATGGATGTGCTGAGCGGAAGACGAGATTCGAACCCGCGACCCCCACCTTGGCAAGGTGGTGCTCTACCAGCTGAGCTACTTCCGCATTTGTATAAGAACTTAAAAAGGAGTGCAAAAATAACAAATACGAGGTTCCTGCAAAAATTAATTACTTATACTTGGGCGTATACTGAGTGTTTTCAGGAACCTCTACTTTGGGTTTTCCTTTATAGCGCATGGAATACAGGCCATAACAGCTACCCAGTAAAAAAGCGGTGAACGTAAAAATCTGGACATGGAACAAGAAACGTGATGAAGAGACCCAGTTCCTTGTAAAGTCTGTTTTCTCAGGTTTTTCCTTTATTTCTATTGCCATAAATTTTCTTTCGTAGCAAAAATAAGGGTTGGGCGATAATAATCAGTTTTTGTGTTCTACAATTTCTCTGAAACCTTTCTTTCCCTTAATAAAATAGTCCCAGGCAATATTGCCACGGTATAATCCATACAGTAACTTATTTCGGCGCACCGGAAAAACACTTTGAAACCTGCCAACAAAAAGCCATTTGACATAAGCCATATGTGCCATTGCCACTGCTATAAAATAAGACGGTTCCGCCAAAAACAAATTTTTCCAGGCACTCACCGTATCCAACATAATACGGACAGGTATCTTCCATATCTTTTCCCGTAAAGGCATGTTTTTACTCAGCATCACCAGGTTGTTGCGGAAATTCAAAAATACCTTTCGCTGGTTGCCCTTTGGCAGTGTTCCACCACCAACGTGATAAACAACCGACTGCGGACATGAAAAGATTTTGTATCCCGCCAATTGCATCCGCCAGCATAGATCGATCTCTTCCATATGCGCAAAGAAGAATGGTTCGAAACCCTGCAACTCATGAAAAACAGCTGACCTGATGAACAATGCCGCACCTGAGGCCCAGAAAATTGGTTCGCTCTTATTGAACTGTCCGTTATCTTCTTCACACACATCAAAAATCCTTCCTTTACAGAACGGATATCCAAACGCGTCTAGCCATCCGCCTGCGCCTCCAGCATATTCAAATAGATGCCGGTCAGCGAACGCCAGCATTTTTGGCTGACATGCACCTATAGAATGATCCACCTCCAGCAAGTCTACCATAGGTTCAATCCATCCGGGAACTACCTCCACGTCAGAATTCAATAATACGTAATAATCAGCCTCTACTTTTTTTAAGGCTGCATTGTATCCTCCGGTATAGCCTAAATTCCCCCTGTTGTGAATGATGCTTACCTGTGGATAATACTGTTCGAGAAAAGCAACAGAGTCGTCTGTCGAAGCATTATCGGCCACAACAAGGAAAAGGTTGGCGTAGGTCGACTTCACCACTGATGGCAGAAATTGCTCAAGGTATTTTTTTCCATTCCAGTTAAGTATCACTACGGCTACAGAGGGTGAATCCAATTGCTAGGTTTATATTGCCAAAATTAAGGTCAAAAATTTTAGTATTGTAAGATGTTACCTTTTGCCAACTGGAGAACAGTCTTAACCATTATTGCCGTTGCCATTGTAATCGGGACGATATTTTATTCACGCTACCTCGCGAATAAAATTTCGATGGATGAAAGGCAAAAGGTTGAAGCCTGGGCCGAAGCCCAGCGTTTTATAGCAAAAGCCGGACCAGAGCAGGATATCACGTTTGCCACCGTGGTCATAGCCGGACAGCAAACTATACCCGTCATTGAAACCAATGAGCATGACAGTATCACCAATTACCATAACCTGGATAGTTCGGATGTGCGTTACGGTGAGGACTACCTGAAGGGAAGACTTAAGGAGTATAAAAGAAACCAGCCGATCATTACATACCTATCATCAGATTCTTCTACCTACAACAAATATTATTACGGGGAGTCTTTATTATTGAAGGAGATCAGGTATTATCCATTTATACAGTTACTGATCGTTGCCCTGTTTATCCTCTTGGCATTGACTACACTGAATGCGCGCCATAAATCTATCCAGAACCAGCTTTGGGCTGGCATGGCAAAAGAAACCGCTCACCAATTGGGAACGCCTGTTTCCGCATTGCAGGGATGGGTCGAAATGCTTAGGGAAACGTATACTGACCAGGCCATGGTCGTGGAAATGGAGAAAGACGTTGACCGGTTGAAACTGGTATCTGACCGGTTCAGTAAAATTGGTAGTACCCCGCACCTGGAGAAGCGAAACCTGGTGGATACCGTTAAGCAGGTGATGGAATACGTTAGGAAACGTGCTCCTGACAAAATTCAGTTCAGTCTTGATGCCGGCAAGTTGGAGAGTGCAATGGTGCCACTGGCGACACCGTTGTTCGACTGGGTTATTGAAAACCTGCTGAAAAATGCACTCGACGCGATGGAGGGAAAAGGTTTTATTAATGTAGTTATGCAGGAACAGACCACAAAAGTGATCATTGATATTACGGATTCGGGAAAAGGTATTCAGCCATCGCATATCAGGAAAGTATTCAACCCGGGATTCACTACAAAAAAAAGAGGGTGGGGACTCGGACTTACTTTATCTAAACGTATTATCGAACAATACCAAAAAGGGTCACTTTTTATTAAGCACTCTGAACCGGGAAAAGGAACAACGTTTCGAATAATTATTCCGAAATAACAGGTGTTGCACCAGCGACGCCTTTTGAATGACAAATTTCACTAAATTTGTCGCCCCATTGCCCAGGTGGCGAAATTGGTAGACGCACTACCTTGAGGTGGTAGCGCCTTCACGGGCATGCTGGTTCAAATCCAGTCTTGGGCACACATGCGTAAACAAAATATGAACCCTTCTTAAGAAGGGTTCATATTTTGTTTAGCAGGCAACCTTCGTTGCTTGCGTGCGCATGTGTGAGACGGAGCGATGTTTTCTTTTCCTTAGAGAAAAGAAAACCGC
>JANMMA010000270.1:0-19799 GCA_031372815.1 Sphingobacteriales bacterium | reverse complement strand
TCCTTATGAGCGTATCAAAGGAATTCCATATTGGAAAAACGATTATCTGCCGGCTCAATTGTATGCACCCGGTAACAAATTATACGGAACGTTTCGCGCAAAGGTTAACCTGGCGACACGCGAAGTTGAATACATTAATGGCAAGGACCAGACACTTGCAGCATTTCCAAGCGAGCTGGCGAAAGTGGTCTTTGTAAGCCCCGACGACAGCACGAAAATATTATCCATATTCCGGAACGACCTCCCGGAAGTGAACCTTCAATTTATGAAGCGTAACAAGCTTTATTACGTACAGGAAATGAATCAGGGTCCGGTGAAGTTGTTAAAGGTTACAGATCGTGAACTACGCGTGGGCGATTCTATGTTAAGAACACTGAAGAGTTATTATTTTGTTGATATGGAAGACTATTTCATACAACACGAAAACAGGGTAGAGAAACTTAAGAAATTGAACAAGGAAGAGGTAATGAAATATTTACCTCAACCGCCAGCAATCGATGACTGGATAAAACAACATAAAATTCAATTTAATCGTGAACAGGATGTTCTTCGTTTGCTTGAATATTATAACCAGGCCACATCGGTTAAGAAAGAATAATTTATATGGGATTTACACTTGCAATTGTAGGCCGTCCGAATGTTGGGAAAAGTACTTTTTTCAACCGCCTGCTTGAAGAACGAAAAGCTATTGTGCAGGATACGCCTGGCGTTACACGCGACAGGCAATATGGCGTGGCGGAATGGAACGGGAAGAGTTTTAATGTAATTGATACTGGCGGATTTGTTCCGGATACCCAGGATATTTTTGAACGTGAGATCAGGAAACAGGTGATGATCGCGGTCCAGGAAGCACATGCCATTGTGTTTATGGTGGATGCCGCAACAGGTATAACAGACCTCGACACTACCATGGCGCATATCCTTCGCAAATCAGATAAGCCCGTATTCCTTGTGGTCAATAAAGTAGATAACCACGACCGTTTCCTGGAGGCGCAGGAGTTTTACCAATTAGGGTTCGACAAAGTTTTCTTTTTGTCCTCCATCAGTGGAAGTGGTACCGGAGAGTTGCTTGACGATGTTGCGGCAATCATCGAGGAAGAAGCCGTAAATCCTTTGGAGGGCCTTCCTAAAATAGCTATCATAGGACAACCTAACGTAGGAAAATCATCATTACTCAATGCACTCGTCGGATCTGAAAGGACCATAGTAAGCGAAATCGCTGGAACTACAAGGGATACTATCCACACACACTATAACCTCTTTCAGAAGGAATTTGTACTTATTGATACAGCAGGATTGCGGAGGAAGTCGCGAGTAAACGAAGACCTGGAATTTTATTCTGTCATCAGGGCCATAAAAGCAGTGGATGAAGCAGACGTTTGCCTGATCATGCTGGATGCTGAAAATGGAATTGCACAGCAGGACCTTAATATTTTTAGCCTTGCAGTGAAAAAAGGCAAAGGCATTGTAATGCTGGTGAATAAATGGGATCTGATGGACAAAGAAACCAATACCGCCAGGGACTATGAAAAAAAGCTAAAGGAAAGATTGGCGCCATTTAATGATATTCCGATCCTTTTTATTTCTGCCAAGGACAAGACAAGGATCTTTAAAGCTATCGAAATTGCCCTGGACGTCTATGAAAACAGGTCTAAAAAAATACCTACATCTAAGCTCAATGATGTGATGCTAAAGGCCATCGAAGCATACCATCCACCGGTAGTACGCGGGAATCCTATCCGCATTAAATTTGTTACACAACTTCCTACTGTGGTGCCCAGTTTTGCGTTTTTCTGCAATTTTCCGGACGACATTAAAACACCTTACCGCAATTACCTTGAAAATCAGTTGAGGGATAACTTTGATTTCAAAGGAGTACCTGTTCGTATATTCTTTCGCAAAAAATAAAGAATCCGTCTGTATTTAGAAAATTTATTTGACCCCTACCTTTGCGCCTGCAATTTTGAAAACAAAAAAAATGAAAAAATTATTCGCTCTTTTCGCTGTAGCTGCATTGTTTGCGGCTTGTAACAACAGTACTGAAACGGCTACTGAAACGACTACTGCCACTGTTGATACAACTGCTTCTGCTGTAACTAATGTTGTTGACGCTGCTGCCGTTGTTGTAGATTCAGCCGCTTCTGCAGTTGTTGATTCTGCTAAAGCAAAAGGTGCTGCGGTAGTTGACGCTGCTAAAGAAGCTGTTAAGAAGTAATTTATTATATTGTTATGCGAAGAGGTCCCCTGCAGAAATGCTCAGGACTTTTTTAATTGGAGATGTGCAGATATCGTTAGTTGACTGTGGATGCAATAGCAAACACTTGGTCTTTTTATATTGATCCGGGATATTGCCGATTGCTTATCTATTGTACATGTCGGATGATCTTTTTAACGGTAGCCCTGAATAATCTGGCTTCGTGTTTTTTAAGGTCGATGAACCCGTTATCTTCCATTGAACCCAATACGCAGTTCATTTCCTCTTCATTTTCATAGACCATTTTGCGGAAAGGATTATCGTAATCTTTTTTCCTTGAAGCATAGATCTCTTTGTTTACAAACTCCATGGTGGCTACACCTTCATTCAACAGGGAAAGAAGTTTGTCTACTGTGAAATCTTCCGCCTTAAAACGGTCGATTTCTTTCAGGCTGGCGAACGCGTGTAGAAAAACTGCCTGGTCATATTTTTCTCCCTGTGAAGTATAAAATGCATGTACTTCATCCCATCCGTCTACTTTTCCAGCATTGATATTTTTTCTAAACTTGTCAAACTCAATAGTAGGGATGAGCTGGCCACCAATATTTACCCACTCGTTTCGTTTTGCAGTAAATGGAAGAGACTGGATAATCTTCCTTATCGGTGTGGTGTTTCCTGCAATGTGAAATATGAGTTTTTGTATGCCATAAAAACGGATCATCCTGATAAATGCGTCGTAGGCCCGTTGAACTTTTAACAGCACCACTTTGCGGTCGCTGTTTTCCAATCCTTTTACTGTGATCTCCAGTTCATTTACAATGCCGTCTTTACTGTTCAGTAACTGCTTTCCTTTTTTTGTTGCTTCGTTACGCGTAACCTCTCTGACCTGTTCTGCGGACCTGTACCAGGCATTACCCGTTGCTTCACAGATTATGTCAAGCGCCGTAAACATTTCGTTAATGCAGTCCGGTGCCAGGTAGTTAACTTCTATCCGCTGCGTTTTTTCTGTCCGCAGATCCCGCGCGCTATACTTCCATTCATTCCTGGTAAGTGCGTATAAGTTGTAGAGAAACCAATAGCCGGGAATCAACACCAGCCGGTTATTATGCACGTCGTTGCTCACCAGTGAAAAGGGAATAGAGATATCTAATTCAGCAGGATAGTCACCTTTGGCAATGATAGAAAAACTTGCAAATTTTGAATTGTGTTTCAGGCTTACGCAAAGCCCCGGCCAGAATCCCCTTCCGGCAACAAGTTCACCATCTGCACTTCGGCTGTTATGGTTGGAGCCTATGGTTGCTCCGGCGGCCATGTTACTTTGTCCCTGTACAAGCGCCGCACATAAAAATGAATTGTTGTGGTGTTGCTCATGAAACGGGAAAATCAGTGAATTCAATACTTCACAACACGAGATGGTGGAATTATTACCGAGGTAAGAGTTGATCAGCCTGGCGCCATATTTTAATTGTGAATGTGATGCCATAATAAACCTGACGGCCTTTACTCCGTAAAATATTTTGCAGCCAAATCCTATGATGCCATTAACCAATTCACAACCTTCACCAATCTGGGTATAGGCTTCAGCAGAGCTGCTAATGGTTATGTTTTTAATTTTATTGGCGCCTTTTATGTACGCATCGCTCCCGATCCATGCATCTTTAATGATACGGCAGTTTTTAATGACCGTTCGGTCACCAATTTTTCCATAGTAACCCCGTTTTTTGTCAAATTTTGTTTCGGTGAATTCAAGGAATTTACTGAGTAGCACGTCATCATTCCTGTACTTGGCCCACATAAATGCATCACCAGGCAGCATGCCATTGAAGGGAATTATTTTTCTGCCGGCATTTTCATTGCAGACTTCCATCCAGATACGTATGTTTTCATGCTCACCGTCTTTCACAGTACCATTACCAAACTTCGCAGCACTTGTAGTAGCCAGTTCATTAACATTGGCAATGATCACCTCATTACCGATCACGTAGTGTGATAAAAAGTTGACATTGTCCACCACCACATTATCTCCGAAGTCACAACTGATTAGCGTGCTGTTGTACAATCCAACCGGCATCCGCAGGTTATGGAATTCAAGAAAATATGGTTCGAGTTTTCCAATGCGCACCAGTCCGAAGAACTTGCAATTTTTCACCAGGTCTGGATTGAATGCATCGGAAACCAGGAGGTGGTTCCAGTCGTCTGAACTATTGTTATTCCGCACGAGCATTTCGATTTCTGATGCGGTGAGTTTGCGATAATTGATACCGCTTCGATTTTGCAGGTTACGCAGGTGGTATTCATCTGCATCCGGTGGCAGAAAAGTGGGATCAACAAATCCGTACCCAATGTCGCGTATCGGACGCTTTACTATTTTATTCATTCAGATTGTTCTGTTTACGAATTACTACGAAACTTACAGACCAGGTTATTCGTCATTTTACATACTTCTCACATTATTCCACACTACCACATTTTCTTTATTCTACCGTAACGCTTTTGGCGAGATTGCGTGGCTTATCAACGTCAAGCCCTTTGTGCACACCTATGTAGTAGGCCAGTAATTGCAAAGGAATGGCGTTGATGATGGGGGCAATAAGTTCATCAGCGGCAGGAAGACATATAATATCATCTGCAAGATTGCTTATGATATCATCACCTTCCGTGACGATCGCAATTACTTTTCCTTTGCGGGATTTTATTTCCTGGATATTGCTGACAATCTTTTCATGGTAGGTGTCCCTTGTGGCGACAAACACTACCGGAAGGGTTTCGTCAACAAGTGCAATCGGGCCGTGCTTCATTTCCGCTGCCGGATATCCTTCGGCGTGTATATAGGATATTTCTTTCAGTTTAAGCGCTCCTTCGAGTGCCACCGGAAAATTGAATCCTCGTCCCAAATAAAGTACATCACGGGCGTCAGCATATTTTTCCGCAATGGCTTTAATGTGTTCGTGCATACCCAGGGCAATTTCCACTTTCTCAGGCACCTCGTAAAGTTCGTTGAGGAGGTGCATATAGCGGTCACGGGTAATTGTTTTTTTCTCCATCGCAATTCGCAGTGCAACCATGGTTAATACGGTGAGTTGTGCCGTAAAGGCTTTCGTACTCGCCACCCCAATTTCAGGACCTGCGTGTGTATACGCACCGGCATGGGATGCGCGGGCAATAGATGATCCCACTACATTGAGTACACCGAATATGAGTGCACCCTGTTCCTTTGCTTTTTCAATGGCCACCAGGGTGTCTGCGGTTTCGCCGCTTTGTGAGATAGCCAGTATAATATCGCCTTTATGGATAACCGGGTTGCGGTATCGGAATTCTGACGCGTATTCCACTTCCACAGGAATCCTGCAAAGGTCCTCGAAAATATACTCTGCCACAAGACCCGCATGCCAGCTCGTACCACAGGCCACCATAATAATGCGGTTCGCATGGATCAATTGTTGGAGGTTGTTTTCTACGCCACTCATCAATATTTGTCCATTGACGGGATCCAGCCTTCCCCTTAAGCAGTCGTGAATAGTTACGGGCTGTTCAAAGATTTCTTTCAGCATGAAATGTTCATAGCCGCCCTTTTCAATAGCGGCAAGTTCCATGTCAAGTTTTTGAATATAAGGCGTAAGTTTTTCGTTACCGAGATTTTTCAGGATCAGTTCATCGGCTTTAAGGATCGCCAGTTCATAGTCATTCACATACACCACTTCTTTGGTGTATTCAATGATCGGTGAGGCGTCTGAAGCCAGGAAATGTTCGCCCTTACCAATACCAATGACAAGTGGACTTCCTTTCCTTGCCACGATGAGTGTGTCGGGTGTGTCTTCATCCAGCAATACAATAACATACGCACCCACAACCCTTTTCAATGCGACTCGAACGGCTTCTTCAAGCGGACAATCGTTATTTATCCTGATGTCTTCAATGAAATTGAGAAGAACCTCTGTGTCTGTATCACTGTGAAATATATATCCTTTATTGGTGAGCTCTTTTTTTAACTGAACATAATTTTCTATAATACCATTATGAATCATGGCAAGTTTTCCGGATGCGGAGCGGTGGGGGTGTGCATTTCTGTCGCTCGGTTCACCATGTGTAGCCCAGCGCGTATGGCCTATTCCAATATGGGCAGGCAGCGCCTTACCAATCAGGCTTTCTTCGAGATCTGCAACCTTTCCTTTTTTGCGGTAAACATTTAGTTTTTCATCGAGCAAAGCCACACCTGCACTGTCGTACCCACGATACTCGAGTCTTTTTAATCCTTTCAGAATAACGGGATAGGCTTCCCGGTGTCCAACATAAGCAACGATTCCACACATTTTTTTCAGCGTTTTTAGGTGCCTGCAAGATATTGAAAAAGCCGTGAGTGAAGGGCGATATCAGAGCAATAATCCTTTGAGGAACAAATAGGCCATGCTGAAATAGATCACCAGTCCGGATACATCCACCAGTGTAGCTACAAAGGGAGCAGACGAGACTGCAGGATCTGCTCCAAGTTTCTTCAAAATAATCGGGAGCATGGAACCTGTTAAGGTACCCAGTAACACAACGCCAACCAATGAGGAACCTACCGCAGAGGCAATGGCCACGTAGTGTTCACCATAGATGTCAGGGAAAAATTGCCTCCAGAGTATGATGCGTACAAAGCCGATGATTCCCAAAACAGTTCCAAGCATCAGTCCGGATGCAATCTCTCTTCGCATCACGCGCCACCAGTCAACGATAGTGATCTCGCCAACAGCCATAGCCTGGATGATCAGGGTTGAAGCCTGTGAACCACTGTTACCTCCGCTTGAGATGATCAGCGGTACGAACAAAGCAAGCACAACGGCTTTAGCAATTTCATGTTCATAATAACTCATGGCCGTTGCCGTAAGCATTTCGCCAATGAACAATACCACCAGCCATGTGACCCTTTTCTTAAACAGGCTAAGCAGTGGTATTTCCAGGTAAGGTTCATTGAGCGCTTCGGTACCACCCATTTTTTGCATGTCTTCACTGAACTCCTCATTAGCCACCCAAAGGATGTCGTCTATGGTTACGATGCCCAGCAGGATATTGCTATCATCGATAACGGGAAGGGCTACACGGTTATTCATTTTGAATACCTGGTTGGCTTTCTCCTGGTCGTCATTAACATTAAGGGTGATATAGCGGCCGTCGATCAGTTCATTAACTTTTTTATCAGGTGGAGCAAAAAGGAATTCCCGAATCCTCACGTCATCGATCAGTTCGCCTTTTTCATTAATTACATAAATCACGTCGATAGTCTCACTGTCTTTGCCATATTGCCTGATATGATTCAGTACGTCCATGGCCGTCCAGTCGCCGTTTACGGCAAGATAATCAGGTGTCATCAGCCGGCCTACACTGTCTTCCGGATATCCCAGCAGTGCGAGCGTGATTTTGCGCTCTTCAGGATCGAGCATTTTGATGAGTTCGCGGACCACCTCTACGGGTAATTCTTCCAGGAATGAAGTACGGTCATCCGCAGGAAGTGAATTGAGCAGTTCGGCTGTTTTCAAAGGAGGCAGTGCCTGGATGATTTTTTTTTGATCGGCCAGATCCAATATTTTGAAGGTTCCAGCTGCGCGATGGATAGAAAGTGTTGAAATGATCTTTTCTGCAAACTCTTCGTTGTTGCTGATAAGTTCAGAAACATCACTGATATTCTGACTGTTCAGAAATTCGTGTATCTCAAGTTTATTATCCCTCGATATAACGTCTTCAAACTGTTCCTGAAAGCTTAACTGTTCGAGTTCCATAACCGCGGTGTTGTAGCGTAAAAATAGCTCAATAAGGCTTAACGCTAAGGGTATAAAAAAGCGGGACATAAATGCCCCGCTTTCTGACAAAGATTAATTTTTACCTGATCCTTACAAATCCAGTATTTGATTCCACAACACCGGTAACAATAATGCGGTAACTACCTGCATTACCGGCCGGCAATGGAACAATAATGTTGTTAGATCCTTTTTGTACTGAAACAGTACGGCTAAGGACGATCCTTCCTGCGTTATCTACAACGTTCAACCGTGCATTTCCGGAAACAGGTGCGGTGATGTTGAACTGCAATTTGTCCTGAACCGGGTTCGGATACACTTTCATTTTTCCATCCATCGACCGTGTTACTTTCAGCATTCCGGAGTAATAAGACTGGCCATTATTCAGCACTATCCTTATCCGGTAATATCCTGCAGCTGCATTGGTTGCATCATTATGAACAACCTGATATAGATTGGGTACTCCATTGGTTCTGGCATATGGTGTTTTTATCGCAGCCTTACTAAAGGCATTACCATCTGTGCTGAATTCAAGTTCATAATGGTCAACGTCATTCTCATGACGCGCTTTAAAGCTCACCATATTCTGCGTGCCTGCCATACTAAGTTGCAACTCACTCAATTGAATGCCTGTTGCAGGGGCAACTGCCAGATCCCTTTCCCAGAGGCCTCGTCCGTATGTTGCCAACCTTAGTTTGTTGGTACTTGTGATCAGCATGTCTGACACCAGGGTTGCATCAGTAAAGCCTTCATTATAGGTTGCCCAGTTTAGTACAGCAGATGAACCCGGCGAAACAATAGGTACATCGGTGGCAAAATAAACCCCTAAATCATTTCCCACGTACAGTATAGAAGTATTGTTTGGATCGAAAGCGAGTGTATTGTGTGGAACATCTGGCAGACCAGCACCGATATCTGTCCAGCTTGTTCCGCCATCATGTGTGATGAATACATGCGATGATCCGAAACCCGATACGGTAACGGCCACACGATTTTTGTCGGCCGGGTCAACGGCGATCTTCGTATAATATCTGTCGGGCAACGTAGCAGATATATCCGTTACAGTTGTTCCGCCATCAATGGACCTGAACAGTTTACTGCGAATATTTCCACCCGGACTGGCAGATATGTAAACGGTATTATCATCTGTTGGTGCTGTAGCAATGGTAATAATGGGATTACTTGCACCACTGATCATGGATCCTCCATTGGCATTGGTCCATGTACTCCCTTTGTTTATTGATTTTTTAAGGTAAATGGTACCTGCATACATGATGTTTGTATTGTTGAATGCAAAAACAAACGGCGAATTGAAGCAGGCGTTTTCGTTAGGTATGGTAAAGGAGTTGTAGTTGTTTGTATAGCTAGTCGTTGGAAAGGATAGCCCTTTGTCGCTTGATTTCTTCAGGTTCAGGAAATAGTATTCAGCAAAGCCGATATTATCATTTGACGGATCGATGGCCGTGCTGAAGCCGTCTGCACCAATCACCCTTTTACAACCCGGAACACCTCTGTAAACAAAGGTTCCGTTGTCCTGCAGGCCAAGCAGCATGTAATTTGGATCAGTTTTACTGACACTGATGTTTGGATAGATCTGAACGGTTTGTAACCCGCCATTCAGGCTTTGCCAGGTTGTTCCTCCATTCGTTGTTTTGAATAATCCCCCGTCGGTGCAGGACCAGACTGTGCTACCGGTCATGAATAACCGATGATTATCGGCATGAACATATTTACTGCTTCCTTCCGCGGTGGTACCGATGGCGGTGTTGGATAAATTCCATCCCGCCCAGTCCGATACTTTGGTGAATGACAATCCGGCGTTTGTAGACTTATAAATATCGATTTCGCCCCAGTACACCGTGTTGGCATTAGCGGGGTCAATAACTACATCGTGTGCGTACCATCCCTGACCATTGATGATATTGGTTGTCGTGGCTTTTTTCCAGGTACTTCCCTGGTTGGTAGAAACGTAGAGGCCAAATTTTGTAGAGGTTCCCGGGTCATGTCCTATACTTGCGAAAATCCTGCTGGTATTAGCAGTGCTGATGGCGATGCGGGCCATTCCTGTGTAGGCAGGAAGTCCCGAAGTTAGTTTGGTGAATGTGGGCGTTACCGCTCCGGCATTGGTTGATTTATATAAACCGGTACCACTGCTTGCAAAGTTTCCGCAGGCTATATATAGCGTGCTGGTATCGCCGGGCTTCATGGCAAGGTCTGTGGTCATTAATACAGAATGCACTTTGGTCCAGTCACCACCACTGTTGAAAGAGCGGTATAGTCCGTCTGTAGTTGCGGCCCAAACCGTGGATGGTTTAAGTGGATTAATGAGCATATCAAAAACGCCTTCAAGGTTCGATTGTGAAAAGTTCAGGGATTGCTGCCATGTTGCTCCGCCATCGACCGACTTAAGTACACCGATACCATAAAATCCTCGGTATGTACGTATGTGCCCCGCAGCTGTTACGCCTTTAGGATTCTTATTATAGACCTCACCGGTACCTGCATAAATTTCATTTGCGTTTTGTGGGTTGATGACAACAGCGCCAACTCCGAGAACAGGAAAACCTGTCGGGACGTAGGTCCAGTTGATGCCACCTGCAGCGCCGTTTCCGCCGTTGGTCGTTTTCCATAAACCACCGCTCGCAGAACCGATGAACATGGTGTTGGCGTTAGCCGGACTAATGGCCAGGGAAAGAATTCTTCCGGCAAAGTTAAATGGTGCAAGTGCCTGCCAGGGAGCCGTACTCACCAAATCCATCTGAAGTGAGCGCATCTCCATATTCTGATGCAATTTTCTATACGCCGGAGTGAAATTTCGTGCATCCAGTTCCTTATTCGGATAACTTCTTGATGCTGTCCAGAATTCCATGGACTCCATGATAAAAGGCTCATTCTCTTGTTCAGCTTCTATCTCTTGGGAATTGTTCTTGCATGCGGTAAAACTGATTAGGAAAAAAAACAGGATCGTAGCCATAAAGCGGCCACAGTTTGGATAAATTTTTTTCATACGATGGTTTTGGTTTCGGGCAAATGGGTTGGTACGTCTGCATTGCAGGCATATTAAAAGTACAGAATTAATGGCATCTTTCGTGTATGCGTTGTAAGTTTATCCGGCAAATGTTTTACTGCGCACAGGCAAACGTGCCGGGTTACCCACTTACGTTTTATTATGCGTCAATTTCAATATAGTTAATCATGATCCTGCCTTCAATATATATTGCAGAAGTACCGGAGAAGGGTAGGGGAGTTTTCTGCAGGGAGGATATTGCTGCAGGGACAATTATTGAAGTGGCACCAGTAATTGTTATGGACAGGAAAGACAGGCTTCTGCTTGACAGAACACTGCTGCACGATTATATTTTTGAATGGGGCCAAAAGAAAGATAAATGTTGCATGGCACTTGGATATATTCCCATCTATAACCATTCTTACAGATCTAATGGCGAGTATGAGATGGACTATGATCAGGACATCATCATGGTAAAAAGTGTTCACTTCATTCCGGAAGGAGAAGAGATAACCATTAATTATAACGGCACATGGAACGATTCGAAAAAAGTATGGTTCGATGTGAAGGATTGATGAATGTAATTTGATGATGTGCAAAATGTGAGAAAATATGACCTGCAGTATGCTTAGCACGGTGCGCACAAAATCAGGTGAGTATTCCTAATCAGTCACCCTTCCTCCAGCCGTGACCCACGCAGTAATTTTGTCTTTGTCGTTTTGCGATAACGGACCAGTAGGTGGCATGTTACCAAGGTCAACAGCACGTTGTTTAATCAGGGATGCTTTTGACTGTATGACGCAGTTGTCCCGGAAATTAACCGTTGGCATCTGGCCATCTGGATTATGACAGGACACGCAATTATTGGCAAGCAATGTTTTCACTTCTTTGAATAATGATCCGGGTACAGCAGTGGAACATCCTGAAGTGTTACCACCAGGGGTTGTTGGCGTGGGCGTTGAAGTTGAGTCGCTTTTGCTGCATCCGAGTTGCATCAAAAAGCAAAAAGATAGTATGGTAATGGTAGAAATCGCTTTTTTCATTATGCTGGCTTTATATGGAAATGTGCAAAGCCAGGCTTTGGTTGGGTAGGTCACTGAAATTTTTCCAAAACCTTTTTAACCAGTTTGTAATAAGGGCCGCCAAATAACAATAGGTGCGCCAATAGTGGATAAAGTTGCAGCAGTTCCTTTCGCGACTCAAAACCCGGTTCCAGCGGGTATGCGTTGACGTAAGCATCATAAAAGGATGGGTCAAAACCTCCGAACAATTGTGCCATGCCGAGGTCCATTTCGCGATGACCGTAATGAACTGCCGGGTCAAAAAGAGCTACATGTCCATTTGACATAGCCAGAAAATTACCTTTCCAAAGATCCCCATGGAGAAGAGCCGGTTTCTCTTCAGGCATCAGGTCCGCAAATTTTGTGCAGATCAACTCGGCCATTTGTACATCTTCCTGGGGAAGTAATTTATGTCTGAAGGCTTTATTCACGAGTGGCATGATTCTCTGTTGTGCATAGAATTCAGGCCAGTTGGAACACTGGCTATTCAACTGTTTGATCTTACCCAAATAATTGTCATACTCCAGTCCAAACTGGTCGGCGCTGTTGCGGTGAAGGTTGGCCATCGACTGCCCGAAGTCAGTCCAGAAATCTGCCGCCGGCTCACCACGTTCAAGGTATTCCATGACCAGGAATATCTCCTGGTGAAATTTTCCATCGAACAATGGCCTGGGAATCTTTAAGGCTCCGCCGTTTGCCAGCATCGCTAGCCCGCGCGCCTCTTTTTCAAAAAAATCCAATCCGAACAGCGCTGCGTTTTGCTTACAAAAGAATTTACCTTTTTCGGTTACCAGTACATACACCTGGCTGATATCGCCGCCATCCACCTTGTAATATTCAGATACTGTAATGTTTTCTTTGAAAAAAGACGAAAAGGCATCGCTGAGATGTTGGATGAAAGCAGGGCTGAGGTGCATCTTTTTTTGGGGTTCAATTGACTGATAAAGATAATGGATAATGTTCATTGCAGCAGACTCCGTTCCAATTGGTTAAGCGATGGAAGGCTGGTTTTAAAACCGGCAGAGAGGACATCACCAAAGTTCTCCGTTAAAACACGTTGAGGTAGTGAGGATTTTCCTTTGGCTGGCTTCAGATATATTTTTTCCTTGCACTATATATAAATGAATCAACAGGATGAGGAGGGACTAAGGGTAATGATTAACTTTGAAGGTTATAGTTTACATTAAATTGAATTTATGTCGAGCCAAGACCTTTTTCAAAGCCCTGATTATTTTGCGGTTGATGATTTGTTGTCTGATGAGCATAAGCTGATCCGGGAAACCGTAAGGAATTACGTAAAGAAAGAAATATCGCCCATCATCGAGGATTTTGCACAGCAGGCTGCGTTCCCGGTGCAGATCGTAAAGCAGATGGGTGAGCTTGGTTGTTTTGGCCCAACCGTTCCTGTGGAGTACGGTGGTGGGGGGATGGACTATATCAGCTATGGCCTGATGATGCAGGAACTGGAGCGTGGTGACAGTGGGGTGAGGTCTACGGCCTCCGTTCAGGGTTCGCTGGTAATGTTTCCGATCTACGCTTACGGTAGTGAAGAACAGAAAATGAAATATCTCCCAAAGTTGGGTAGTGGTGAATGGCTGGGATGTTTTGGATTAACAGAGCCTGATCATGGCAGTAATCCTGCGGGGATGCTGAGTCATTTTACAGATGATGGTGACCATGTTATTTTGAATGGCAGCAAGATGTGGATCAGTAATGCGCCTTTTGCCCAGGTGGCCGTAGTATGGGCTAAGGACGAAGCTGGCGATATCAGGGGATTAATCCTGGAAAGAGGGATGGAAGGATTCACTACACCAACAACGAAGGGCAAGTGGAGTTTGCGGGCCTCTGCTACCGGTGAATTGGTCTTTGACAACGTTCGTGTTCCGAAAGAAAATATACTTCCTAATGTCAAAGGGTTAAAGGGCCCGCTAGGTTGCCTGTCCAAAGCAAGGTTCGGTATTGCCTGGGGTGTGCTCGGGCTGGCCATGGATTGTTACGATACGGCATTGCGGTATTCAAAACAAAGGGAGCAATTTGGAAAACCTATCGGTGGGTTTCAATTGCAGCAGAAGAAGCTGGCAGAAATGATCACTGAAATTACAAAGGCGCAATTGCTTAACTGGAGGCTTGGTGTGCTGATGAATGAAGGTAGGGCTACGCCAGCTCAGGTGAGTATGGCAAAAAGAAATTCCTGTGACATTGCTCAGCAGATCTGCAGGGACGCCAGGCAAATGCTGGGTGGAATGGGTATCACAGGTGAATATTCCATCATGCGGCATATGATGAACCTGGAAAGTGTGATTACTTATGAAGGAACCCATGATGTTCACCTGCTGATCACCGGTATGGATATAACAGGTATGAATGCCTTTTATTAAGAAGAAAGAAAACTTACAATATGAGAATATTCCTGGTTGGCTTTATGGGTTCAGGCAAAACGACGTGGGCAAAGATCACCGGTGAAAAATTAGGTATACCCTATTTTGATCTGGACGATCTCATCGAAAAACGTGCAAATTTGAAAATCAATGATATATTTGACCAGAAAGGCGAAAAGTATTTTCGGAAAGTGGAAGCGATTTGCCTAAGGGAATTGCATGTGATGGATAGTTTCACTTTAGCCTGTGGTGGAGGAGCGCCATGTTTTTACGATAACATGATGGTGATGAATAAACTGGGTACAACAGTTTGGCTCAATACTCCTAAAGATGTTATGGCCACCAGGTTACTTGAAGAAGCAGAACACCGGCCACTGATAAAGGGCTTATCACCAGAAAAGTTGCAGGAGTTTATTGAAGATAAATTAGAAGAGCGGTTGCAATATTATAACGAGGCACGTATCATCCTTAATCCAACAGAATCGACCCCGGACGATCTGATTCAACTTTTGCAAAAACATGCATAGAACTTATCTTAAGATTGGCGCAATAATGGGGGCAATCAGTGTTTTGTTGGGTGCTTTCGGAGCACACCAGTTAAAACAATATTTAACTCCGGAGGTGTTGTCTACTTTCCAAACCGGGGTAACCTACCAGTTTTATCATGCCATTGCCATTCTCATTGCAGGTATATTACATAAAAGATATCCAAACGACTGGATTCTATGGGCCGGCCGTTTCTTTGTAGTAGGAACCATATTATTCAGTGGTTCACTATATCTTCTCGCGTTACTAAAATCAGTTAAGGATGTGGGCCTTGGTGGATTTGGACTATTAACGCCGTTTGGTGGATTATTACTGGTAGGCGGATGGATCGGACTTTTACTCGGCATTCCTTCTAATAAGCCAATTGAAAAAGATTAGCAGATCACGGTTAACCTTGTTGTATTCAAATCAAAAATTGTAGGTTTGCAGCGAGATGGCCAACCGATTAAAAACCGTAAAGAAAACTCCAGATCCCGGAAAACTGACGACTGAAAAAGTTGAAAAACTTGCTATTAAACAGGTTGTCGGGGATGAACGCACCCATAAAATAACCGGTGCGGTTCTCCTGATGCTCTGTTTCTTTTTTTTTATAGCCTTCACTTCTTACTTATTTACCTGGCGGGAAGACTATGATATTGTCCAGACCAAGGGTATTTCTATCCTTGCGCCAAACGAATTTCCCATTACTAACCTGCTCGGATCTTTTGGTGCTTATGTATCTCACCTGTTTATTTATCGTGGGTTCGGACTGGCTTCTTTTCTGTTTTGTTCCTTTCTTTTCGTAACCGGCGTTAACCTCCTCTTCAATAAAAAAATATTTTCAGTAACCAGGAATCTCAAATACCTGGTTTCAGGAATATTATTGTTTAGCCTGAGTTTTGCTTTTGTGTTCAGTGGATTTGGTTTTCCGTTTGGTGGTGAGATCGGGAAACAACTGAGTGTGTGGACTGCCGGACTGATCGGCAAAGTAGGCACTTCAGTGTTGATCATTGTGGCTTTTCTTTCCTATATGATCTGGCGATTCAATCCCGTACTGCAGATGCCTTCATTTAAACTTCCCCCGAAGAAAGTTATGGCAGAAGCCGATGAACTTCCAGGCGAATATGGAGAGATTGATGAAGTGGTGATGCCCGGCAATAAGATCAGGAAAAGAATTAAAGAGCCGGTCATTTCTGACGTGAATGATGATAAATCAGACGGACCTATACTGATGATCGAAAAAGACATTTATCCTCCATCGTCCATACAATTGGAATATGATGCCGAGCCCATCAGAAAAAATAAAACTGTTGTAAATGCTGAACCCCTGGAATTGGAGATCAAGCCAAGCGAGGCCAAAAAGGAATCAGCCGAAGACAAAGTAGCCAAACTGCCGCCTTATGACCCGGTACTCGACCTTCGGGATTATAAGTATCCGCAACTTGATTTATTGCATCAGCACGGTAGTGAAAAGATTGTGATGGATGCCGGAGAGTTGGAGGCCAATAAGAACCAGATCATTAACACGCTGAAGAACTATGATATTGCCATTCAGAAAATAGTTGCTACGGTAGGTCCCACAGTTACGTTGTACGAAATCATTCCATCGGCAGGTGTCCGTATTTCCAGGATTAAGAACCTGGAAGATGACATTGCCTTGAGCCTTTCTGCATTGGGCATAAGGATTATCGCGCCCATTCCTGGTAAAGGCACTATTGGTATTGAGGTGCCTAATGTAAAGAAGAGTATTGTGAGTATGAAAACCTTGCTGGCAACAGAAAAATTTCAAAACAGTCATTTCATTTTACCGATAGCGTTGGGTAAGACAATCGCCAACGAACATTTTATTGTTGACCTGACTACCATGCCTCACTTGTTGATGGCCGGTGCAACAGGACAGGGTAAATCTGTTGGTGTGAACGCCATCCTGGTATCGCTTCTCTATAAAAAGCATCCATCACAATTGAAGTTTGTACTGGTGGATCCCAAAAAAGTTGAACTAAGTTTATACCGTTTGATTGAAAGGCATTTTCTTGCCAAGCTTCCCGGGGAAGAGGAAGCTATCATCACGGATACACGAAAAGTTGTACATACGCTGAATGCACTTTGTATTGAAATGGATACGCGGTACGATCTCCTAAAAGAGGCGGGCTGTCGTAATATCAGGGAATACAATGAAAAGTTTGTAGCCCGGAAACTCAACCCTGAAAAAGGACACCAGTTCCTTCCTTTTATTGTGCTCGTTATCGACGAATTTGCAGACCTGATCATGACGGCAGGCAAGGAAATAGAAATGCCTATAGCTAGGCTTGCACAGTTAGCCAGGGCCGTAGGTATTCACCTGATCATTGCCACACAGCGACCTTCTGTAAATATCATTACAGGTACCATAAAAGCGAACTTCCCTGCGCGAATAGCGTTTAAGGTGTCTTCTAAAGTCGATTCCCGAACCATTCTGGATACCGGCGGTGCTGAACAGTTGATTGGAAGGGGAGATATGCTCATCTCTTATAATGGTGAACTGACCAGGTTGCAATGCGTATTCGTTGATACACCGGAAGTGGAAAAAGTTGTTGAATTCATCAGTCAGCAGCGCGGCTATCCCCAGGCCTTCATGCTGCCGGAATACATTGATGAGAAGGACGCTGATGGAAAAGAGATCGATGTTGCGGAACGCGACCCTCTTTTTGCGGACGCTGCAAGGCTTATTGTCCAAAGCCAGATTGGATCAACATCATTATTACAACGAAGGATGAAGCTGGGTTACAACCGTGCGGGCCGGCTGATGGATCAATTGGAAGCAGCTGGGATTGTAGGTGGCAACCAGGGTAGCAAAGCGAGAGATGTTCTTTTTAAGTCGGAACATCAATTGGAAGAATATCTCCAGTCTTTTGGTTAATGTACTGTTAACGGGGCCTATTGGCATTACATTTTAATGCTTGTAATATCTTTCACATTTCGCTATTAATCCTTTCAATCCATTATCTGTCTATAGATTATATTTATGCGCATTTTAAAAAACAACGATGACAAAATATTTAACGGTATTAGCATTTCTTTTTTCTTTTGGACAAATCAGTGCACAGAGCGCTGCAAGTAGCCTCGGTCCCAATGATCCCGAAGCCAAAAAAATCCTGGACGGGGTAAGCACGAAATTCAAGACATTCAAAACCGTAAAAGGTAATTTCAGCCTTGAAGTAAGGAACGCCGCCGGAAAAACGCAGGGAACTAAAAAAGGTACGGTATATATGAAAGGCGTCAAATATCGCGTAACCATTACTGGTCAGGAAATATTCTGTGATGGAAAGAATGTGTGGACCCTTGACAAAGCCGCAAAAGAAGTTCAGGTAGCACAGTTTGAGCAAAACGGGAGTTCCATAACGCCGCAGAAATTGTTCACTAATTTTTACGATAAGGACTTTCTGTATAAACTTAACGGAGAAAAGAAAGTAGGTACAAAAACACTACAGGAAATCGAATTAACACCGGTAGACAAAACCAAGCCATTTTTCAAAGTATTGGTGAATGTTGACAAGGCCAGCAAATTGATTAATTCAACGCAGGTGTTTGAAAAGAATGGCAACCGGTATATTTATTCTATGAGTAATATTGTTACCAATACAGCTGTAGGGGATGACATGTTTGCGTTTGACGCGAAGAAGTTTCCGGGCGTAGAAGTAATAGATTTAAGGTGACCTGCAGTCACCTGATTTAAGTTGACCTGCGGTCAGTCACCTTAAATAATTGGTTAATGCGATATTGCGATAGTGCGTTAATGTATACATGCGGCAGTGAGAAATCATTGCCGCTTTTTTATGGCTGATGAGCGTCGCTATGTATTTTTTGTCAGCTGCCAATGTTGATTTTTTGACACGTCCTTTATTGATTCCTAATGTCGACTTTCAAATTTGTAAAATTTCCCAATTTTCACTTTTCCTCTTTCCCCCACCTAAAAGATGGAACAGTGAACTGCGATAAATCCAATACCCTGTCGACTACCGTTGCAGCAACCTCCTCAATTGTTTTTGGAAGGGAATAAAATGAAGGCGTAGCCGGACAAATAATCCCACCCGCCAGCGTAACGGTTTCCATGTTTCGAATGTGAATCAGGTTATAGGGTGTGTCCCTGATCACCAGGATGAGTTTTCTTTTTTCTTTAAGTATAACGTCTGCAGCCCTGGAAATGAGATCGTTAGAGATGCCTGAAGCAATTCGGCCCAAGGTGCCCATGGAGCAGGGAATAATGATCATCGTATCAAATTGCCCGGAGCCGGAAGCAAAAGGGGCGGAGAAATCGTTCTTTCCAAATAAGGGAAGGCTATATTTTTCGTAGTCTTTGTGCTGTAGCTCGGTTTGCCAGACTTCCCGGGCGTTGTCTGACATCACCAGCGCTACTTCGTCCCACTGATCTCTGATCAGCAACAGTTTATCCAATATTATCTTAAAGTATATTGAACCACTTGCACCGGTCGCTGCCACCACAATTTTTCGCATGATATTCGTTTAATACTAAGTGTTACTGGTGTAAATAAACAAAATACTATGCAAAAAGTTATTCAGGGGCTGCTTTTTACAGGAACTGTGGTTTTAGTGTTATCGTTTATGCGACCGGTTAAGCAGGCAACTGAGCCGGTTTCGCAAAACGAAAATCATGTTATTCCCTCTCAGCAGGAGACGAAACTGATACCTCCAGATCATAATAATTCTGTTTACCAATCTGAGTCCCTTTCGAGAGATAATAAACTCGCCGTTCCCAAGGAGCAGGTAAAATGGTTGAGCCTTAAAGAAGCAGAAGCCTCTTTGAAATTGCAGGACAAACCTGTATTGATCGATCTGTATACTGATTGGTGTGGCTGGTGT
>JANMMA010000261.1:0-2560 GCA_031372815.1 Sphingobacteriales bacterium | reverse complement strand
ACGCCACCGCCAAGATTCAAACGGTGCGAGCCTGTTGCCGGATCGCCAAGCGTAATGGCAAATGGCTGAGCGCAGGTTTGCTGCACGGAGAAACCCAGGGCAACAATAAATAATGCACCAAGTATGGCATAAAATGAATTGGCGTTTGCCGAAGGGATAATGAGTAGGGCTCCAACCACAGATATGGCCAGTCCGTAAATGATACCTCGTTTATATCCTATTTTGTTGATGATATCATAACCCAGGACGTTAGAAGTTATGAATAGTACCAGTGAGCCGATAAAATAGGCTCCGTAGAAAGATGATCCGATCAGTTGCGACTGAAATTGGGTAAGCGAAAAATGTGTTTTACAAAAAGGGATCAAAATACTATTGGAGGCGGCAATAAAGCCCCAGAAAAAAAAGACTAGAACGAGGGTACCGAGCGCACTGTAGTTTGTGGGCTGTTTTGGTTGGGTCATGAGCAATCAGTTGTATTGTTTGGTTCGAAGTAATGAAAATAACAAAAAATCCTTATCAGGGGTGCTGAATCAAAAAAACGTTCTTATTTTCAACCGAATTAACCCCTGAAGAATATTGCATGGAAATTATCCACGTAACTGCTGAATGTTATCCCGTTGCAAAAGCCGGTGGTCTTGGAGATGTATTGGGCGCCCTGCCTAAATACCAGGTAGCACTTGGGCATCTGGCAAAAGTTGTAATGCCAATGTATCGAACAAAATACCTGTATAACAACCAGTGGGATGTGGTACACAAGGGTGGTTCCAATCTTGGCAACCGGTGGTTTGAATACACCGTGATCAAAGAAAAAACCAATAAACAGGGTTTTGATCTGTACCTGGTGGATATTAATGGTCTACTCGACCGCGAAAAAATCTACGGCTATAATGATGACGCTGAAAGATTCATTTCTTTTCAGATTGCTGTGGTCGACTGGCTTTCAAAATGGGATCATCGTCCTGATGTGATCCATGTACACGACTACCATACTGCGCTGATACCTTTCATGGTGAAACATTGTTTTGCATATCGGCAGTTGTCTGGCATACCTACTGTACTCACCATCCACAATGCTCAATACCAGGGGCAATTAGGTTGGGACAGAAGCAGTTTTCTGCCATCCTATGATAGCTGGAAATCCGGACTCCTGGAATGGAATAATTCCATCAACCCATTGGCTTCCGGTGTAAAATGCGCCTGGAAAGTAACCACGGTAAGTCCGAGTTACATGGAAGAGCTTCGTTATATGAGCAATGGATTGGAAGACCTTTTTGAGTATGAGAAGGGAAAATGTACCGGAATTTTAAATGGTATTGACACAAAAGTCTGGGATCCGGCGGTGGATACATACCTTCAGCACCATTATTCAACGGAAGATGTTGAGGAAGGAAAACTGGCCAATAAAAAAGAACTCTGTGAGGTATTCGGACTTGAAATAGAAAAGCCGTTGTTTGTATTTATCGGCCGGCTTGTAGGAGAGAAGGCCGCTGACCTTTTACCACAGGCCATCGGTGATAGTTTTTATTATATCGGGAGGAAAATGAATTTCCTTATACTGGGTAGTGGTGAACCACAGGTGGAAGGGCAGCTTGAAGTAATGAAGAATGTAAGTTGGGGAGACTATAACGCCTACATCGGATACAATGAACAGTTGAGTCACCTCATGTATGCCGGTGCAGATTTCCTGTTAATGCCTTCAAGGGTTGAACCGTGTGGCCTGAACCAACTCTATTCAATGCGGTACGGAACGGTACCTGTGGTCAGAAAAACAGGCGGGTTAAAAGATACTGTTATCGACTATGGTGAACCGAAAGGTTATGGCGTTACCTTTAACAATGCGGCAGTGGGCGATATAACGCAGGCTATCTACAGGGGTGTTGAATTGTTTTCCGATGTAGAGAAAATGCAGGAAGTAAGGACGGCAATGATGCAGTTGGATTTTAGCTGGGACCGCAGCGCACAAGAATATGTTGACCTCTACAAATCTTTAAAGTAAATTGGCAAAATATAAATCAAATAATATGAGTAAAGCGGTAGTTGCCATTATTCTCGGTGGCGGTGCTGGTTCAAGGCTGAAACCTTTAACAGCAACAAGGAGTAAACCGGCAGTACCCATTGCCGGAAAATACCGGTTGGTAGATATTCCTATTTCCAACTGTCTGAATTCAGGTATCGGAAGGATGTTCGTACTTACGCAGTTCAACTCAGCATCACTGAACAAGCATATAAAGAACACCTATCACTTTAGTGCCTTCAGTTCTGCTTTCGTCGACATCATTGCTGCAGAGCAAACGCCTGATAACCCTACCTGGTTCCAGGGTACCGCTGACGCCGTGCGCCAGTCATTACGACACATCGAACAAAATGAGTTTGAATACGTACTGATCCTTTCAGGAGACCAGCTCTACCAGATGGATTTTCAGGCTATGGTAGATAATCACATTAAGTCTGCCGCAGAAATTACCATTGCCACTATTCCGGTAAACGAACGTGATGCCACAGAATTTGGCATTCTGAAAACAGATGAAAACAATTATATCTCTTCATTCATCGAAAAACC
>JANMMA010000244.1:0-6592 GCA_031372815.1 Sphingobacteriales bacterium | reverse complement strand
CCAGTACCAGGCGTTCATATGGAGGCCGTCGGGGGCGAGTAGCAGTAACCGGGTTATCCTGTCGGGGATGTGTTGGAGAATGCTTAGCGAAATGCGTCCGCCCATGCTGTAACCCACCAACGAAAAAGGGCGGCCTTTTATTTCAGGGCAATGGTCCAGCATATCAATAAGCCGATCGACCTTTACCTCCTTTTCGTTCCATTCAGTGAGTCCGTGAAAAGGCAGGTCAAAAGCAATAAAACAATGGTCGGGCACGTGTTCGGCGATCCAATCGAATGTTTGTGCATAGGTCCCGAATCCATGAAAACAAATGGCGAGCCTGCTACCGGAACCGGATTTACGGTAGTGAACGCGCGAATTTTTATAGTTTATAAAGGAAGAAACCATATAAGTTGCTGGTGCTTAATGAGCAAAGGTATGTTGCCTGCAGCCTGCTTAAAAATTCAGAAAAAAAAACCTATTTAACAGCATTTATCGGGGAAATTTTCTATTTTGTGGAATAGTTGCATAACTAACAATATGCCCAACAACCATTTTACCAAAGGAGAGTTATACAGCTTTATTACCGGTAAGGCTTCAACCGCCATTGCCCGGAGATTGCAGAAGAATTTTAAGCAGAATGGGTTGGATATAACCATTGAGCAATGGAGTGTCCTTTACCATTTGTGGAAGCAGGATGGATTGAACCAGCAGGAACTTTGCAATGCAACGTTTCGTGACAAGCCGAGTATAACCAGGCTGGTCGATAACCTGGAAAAGCTGAAACTGGTAAAGAGGATATCTTCGAAAGAGGACCGGAGGCGTAACCTGATTTATCTGACCGACACCGCAAAAAAATTGCAGGAACAGTCGATGGAAGTGGCTGATCAAACCCTGAACGAGGCATTGGCATCTGTTCCATCTGCCGACATTGAATTGTGCAAGGCAGTCTTGCAAAAAGTGTATGATAATTTGAAATAAAAACATAATAAAAATCAATTTTATGGCTACCGATGTGCAAACCCAGACCATAGTAAAAGGTGGAGAGTGGATCATCAAAGAAACCGCTCCGGAAAGTGTTTTCACTCCTGAGGATTTCAATGAAGAGCAGAAGATGGTAATGGATATGTGCCTTTCTTTCCTGGATGCGGAGATCTATCCGGTGCTGGAGAGAATTGATAAACTGGAGCCGGGCCTGATGCCTTCACTTATGGATAAAGCCGGGGCACAGGGATTGCTTCATGCATCCATACCTGTAGAGTATGGCGGACTTGGAAAAGATTTTATCACCGGAACCATAGTGAATGCAGGCCTTGGTGGTGGCCATTCCTTTTCTGTTGCCATTGCCGCTCATACAGGTATTGGAACTTTGCCAATCCTCTATTTTGGAACTCCTGCGCAAAAAGCAAAATATGTAACCAAACTGGGAAGTGGGGAATGGAAGGGGGCATACGGACTTACGGAACCTAATTCGGGAAGTGATGCGTTGAGTGCAAAAACAGCAGCAACCTTAAGTGCTGATGGAAAATATTATCTGCTTAATGGGCAGAAGTGCTGGATCACCAATGGTGGTTTTGCTGATGTATACACCGTGTTTGCTAAGGTTGATGGCGATAAGTTTACCGCTTTTATCGTAGAGCGAGGCTTTGAAGGTTTCACCCAGGGGCCGGAAGAACATAAGATGGGTATTAAGGGATCTTCTACGGTTCAATTGTATTTCCAGGATTGCAAAGTGCCTGTTGAAAATTTGCTTGGCGAAATAGGCAAGGGACACGTGATTGCTTTCAACATACTGAACATCGGCAGACTGAAACTATGTGCGGCTGCGCTTGGCGGTTCGAAAAGGGCCCTGGACGTAACCATTCAGTATGCAAATACAAGGGAACAATTTAAACAGCCGATTGCGAACTTCGGTGCCATACAGTACAAGCTCGCAGAAGCTGCCATACGCATATGGGTAGGCGATGCCGCATTGTATCGTACAGCCATGTGGGTAGAGCAAAAAGAACAGGAGTTATTGGCAAAGGGTCAGTCGTTCGGTGAGGCTCTTCTTGGAGCAGCCGAAGAATATGCCATAGAGTGTGCCATGCTGAAAGTATATGGCAGTGAGGTGTTAGACTATGTAGTTGATGAAGGCGTTCAGGTCCATGGCGGCAATGGTTTCAGTGCAGAGTACAATATCTCACGCGCTTATCGTGATAGCCGGATCAACAGGATTTATGAAGGAACAAATGAGATCAACAGGCTGTTGACGGTCGACATGGTTCTTAAGCGTGCCATGAAGGGCAGGCTTGATTTAATGGGACCGGCAATGGTGGTGCAAAAAGAACTCATGAGTATTCCTGATTTCGGCAATGGAGAGGATACGCCTTACGCATCAGAATTGAAACTGATTCGCAACTTTAAGAAAGCCATATTGATGGTAGCCGGAGCAGCAGCCCAGAAGCTCATGATGAAACTTGAAACAGAGCAGGAAATCCTGATGAACATAGCCGATATGGCGATCGAAGTATTCAATGCTGAAAGCGGATTGCTTCGTGCAATCAAAGCAGAACATAATGGTAATCCTAATTCGTCAGTATACATTGATATTGCCCGTACTTACCTGTATGATGCCGCGGACCGTATCAATAAAGCAGGAAAGGATGCGATCAATGCATTTGCTTCGGGGGATGAGCAACGTATGATGTTGCTGGGCGTTAAACGCTTCACCAAAGCCGATCCGTTTAACAGCAAAGATGCCCGCAGGCGAATCGCACAAAAACTAATTAACGCGAACAAATACGCGTTTTAATGATAATGTGAAACTGTGCGGATGTGGGAAATGCGATGATTGACTTGATTGATTGAACAGATTTGATCTGAATATTAAAGAAATTGGAAAGCATTTTCGTCCTCCTTGCTGATTTCTTTTTTTATGGGGGTATTCTTGGGTTTTTGCTTTTTACCTAACATGATATGCAAAAGTCCGGTGATAAGGCAGGCTGAAAGAATAATAAAGGTGATATAGTAAATAGCGTAGATATCACTGATATAGGTTGATTTCATGAGGTAAAAAAGTATGTATATCAACGTAAAGCAGAGGTAGGCAAAAACGATGGCTCCTGTTAAAAATGCCTTACCTGTTTCTCCACGCCTGGATATAGCCAGTTTAAGTCGGTCAACAAACAAGTAAAAACTTATAGCAGTAACAATTCCAAGTCCCGGGCCTATGATAATGGTGAGAGAAGGGATTGTCATGCCCATGATCAGGTAAATAACCAGGTCGAAAACAATATATGCGCCCGTGATATAAAGCAGCCCTTTTCTGGCCTTTTGGTCTGTAGCGAAATACTGTAGAAATAGCAACATCAGGGGTAAGTCGAGCAGGTTATTCCAAATGCCAAAATAGTACCTGAAATTACCGGGTACAGTGATGAAATTGGTGGAGAGCATATTTAGGAAGACTATCTGTGCAAGGTAAAATGCCAGGGCCAGAAAATAATATTTTCCTTCTTTGAAATTTAGCAAGAGTAAGATAATGGCCACAACAAGCAGTATACTGCTGGCCGTGCCCAAAATGGCATCCCAGTTTTTCATAAAACGTTTTCTTGGGTGTTTTTTGTTAGTGGACTATAAAAGAAACGAATAGCGATGTATAAGCGTACTTTATTACGTGTAAAACTTTAAAATTCAGGGAAACTGCTATTCTTTATTAGTAAAAATACCAAGCAGAGAGCCTACGTTTTTTACCTAATTTTCCAGCATGAAGAAGTTTTTCCTGGTGGCACTGCAATTCGCTTCAACATTTTCTTTTGCGCAGCAGACTGATTTGTTTAGCATGTATCGAACCACCGGGGCGATACCATTTATGGAATTCGGATTGGGTGATGACAGGCTCGGAGGTGCAAAAATGGGGTATCTCGATACAAATATCCTGATCCGGGTGGTAGACAGTGCGAACGGCGATTACAAGGTGAAACTGTCGAGAAACCACTACGCCTATCTGCCTAAAGCAAATTGTTTAGCTTCTCCACTTACACCAGCCCGGCCATACTATCTTTCATCCAGCATAAAAGTTTTTGGTGACTCTCTATTTGACTATGTGACCGTAAGGATGGAAGAGAAACTTCCTTATCGGAGTATGCAAAAGTTGGATCCTTCGTCGATTGCAGTGGACCTGTTCGGAGTTACTTCAAACACCAACTGGATAACGCAGTTATCTACAGCAAAAGAAGTCAGCAGCACATGGTATGAACAATTGGAAGATGATGTGCTCCGCGTTCATATTAAACTAAAACATCAACAGCACTGGGGCCACAGCATCTATTATGATACCTTATCCAATACCTTATTTGTACGGGTTAAACGTCCGCCTGTAGCCGATATCCGCAAATGGAAGATCGCCATTGATGCAGGTCACGGAGGCACAAATACCGGGGCCCAGGGTGTTGGCTCCAAAGTGCTGGAGAAAGACTACACCCTGATCTTTGCAAAAGAGCTCGAGAAAACATTGAAGAAATCTGGAATCAGGAAAATTTATATGACGAGGGATATTGATACTACGCTAGACATGGAAGACCGTATCCTGACACTAAAAAAGGAAAATCCTGATGTACTCATCAGCCTTCACCTGAATTCCTCCTCGTCCGATACCGTTAAGGGCACCTCCACCTATTACCGATACCCTGGCTTCCAGGCACTATCGCAATCTATATTAAAGGGGATGCTCGATCTTAAGTTGAAGGAATTTGGCAATGTGGGGAGTTTCAATTTCGCATTGAGCGGTCCGACTGAATATCCAAACTGCCTGGTAGAAATCGCATTCCTCAGTAACATAGATGACGAAAAAAGAATTCTTGATCCTGCTTTTCAAAGAGCAGTGGCAAAAAAAATAAATGAGGGCCTTCGCCGATGGGCAAAAGAGAATAAGTAATAACTTGAAAGTCATCAATAATAAACTACCATGCAGCGTAAATCTTTTCTACATACTATTGCAATGGGAACATTGGGTATTTTAGCACCTAAATTTTCAAGCAACATGACTGAAAAAAATCTTTTTGTGCACCATGTGTACTTCTGGCTTAAGAATCCTGGTAGTATGGAAGACCATAAAAAGCTGCTTGACGGTTTACAGGCACTCAGTAAAGTAAGTACAATCCATATGTGCCATATCGGGAAGCCTGCAGATACCAACCGTGAAGTAATCGACAGGTCATATGCCGTATCCTGGTTATGCCTGTTTAAGAATAAGGAAGACCAGGATAAGTACCAGGTTGACCCGATTCACCTGAAATTCGTGGATCAATGTTCACCTTTGTGGACACGTGTTACGGTCTATGATTCCGTTGATGCTTAAGGAATTGTAAAAAACAGATATTTCTTTGGTTAGTCAGGATTTTGACTATCTTTGCCTCGTTATCGTGTTCTGATCTATCAGCTTCTGTTAAGTGGTTAGCGGTCTTTTTTACCTCTCCGTCTTATCGTTCTCTTAGTCAGTTCCTTTTTAGTTTATTGTTTTAAATTTTAGAAATGAACATTTTTGTGTCCAATCTCAGCTTCCAGGTTCAAGACCAGGATTTGCTTGAAATCTTTGCGGAGTACGGTGAAGTAACTTCTGCAAAAGTCATTACCGACAAATTCAGCGGTCGTAGCCGTGGATTCGGTTTTGTTGAAATGCCTACTGAAGAAGAGGCTAAAAAAGCAATCCAGGAACTAGACCAGGCTGAAGTAGACGGTCGTTCTATTTCTGTTGCTGAAGCTAAGCCAAGGGAACAGCGCCCAGAGCGCAAGCCTTTTGGTAGCGGCGGCGGTGGAAATCGTGGCGGAAGCGGCGGCGGCTATGGTGGCGGCAGCGGCGGAAGCGGCGGCGGTAACAAATTCAATAAAAGATATTAATTGATTTGTTATAAATTGTCTAAGGCCCGTCAGGGCCTTTTTTTATGCCCGGAATTGAGCGGACAGAAACCTCCCAATTTTATTTCCCCTTATAATCTTAACATAAAAAATTGTTGACAGCCTATTACGTATTTTAGTGCTCAACATATTTGCATGAAATCAAGGAAGGCTGCGCTGGGTTTTATATTTGTAACGGTACTGATAGATGTAATAGGGTTTGGGATTATTATACCGGTGCTGCCGAGACTGATTACTAATCTCATTCATGGCACCATGAGTGACGCAGCCCGCTATGGAGGATGGTTACTATTTGCTTACGCCATCATGCAGTTTCTTTTTTCCCCCGTTTTTGGAAATCTCAGTGATCAGTATGGGCGAAGGCCAATCCTGCTTGCTTCTCTTTTTGGCTTCGGTATAGATTATCTTTTCCTGGCTTTCGCGCCAACCATCGGCTGGTTGTTTTTGGGAAGGATCATTGCCGGAATTACTGGTGCCAGCTTTTCTACGGCCACAGCTTATATCGCAGACATCAGTACGCCAGATAAAAGGGCGCAGAATTTTGGCATGATTGGCGCTGCATTCGGACTTGGATTTATCGTTGGTCCTGCATTAGGTGGGCTACTTGCCCATCTGGGAGTAAGGGCGCCATTTATTGCAGCGGCCGTGCTTACTTTGGTCAACTGGCTTTACGGCTATTTTATTTTGCCTGAATCATTAGCGCCGGAAAATCGCCGTA
>JANMMA010000176.1:0-3885 GCA_031372815.1 Sphingobacteriales bacterium | reverse complement strand
GTATCGGCTTTCAATAGCGTTGTATCCGCCGGCCAGTTAATGGCCCGAAACAGATCCCAGGCAAAGCGGTCGGGGTATTGTAAAACATAGTTAGAATCCAG
This sequence comes from Sphingobacteriales bacterium, assembly GCA_031372815.1. Taxonomy (GTDB): domain Bacteria; phylum Bacteroidota; class Bacteroidia; order Chitinophagales; family Chitinophagaceae; genus Pollutibacter. The sequence continues at coordinate 3,784 of JANMMA010000176.1, read as the reverse complement.
CGTGTAATTCCATGGTTTCAAAACAGGTATGGGAACGGATTTTTGTTGAACAGAATTATCGGCCGGATTGCAGGAAAAAGTGATTGCTGATAGCGGCAGGATCAGGGCAATGAAAAGCTTAAGCTTTTTAAGCATGTGTAAGGCTTGCATTGTTGCGGGATTCAGTGTTGGATGATTCAGGCGCTTAAAAGTATAATAATTTGGGGAAGAAATGCGAGCTTTATCCCCCCGTCCAGATACTCTTTTCCTAATCTGTTACACACGTTTTTTCATGCGAAAAAGTTTGCTTGCTGCTTTCTTACTCATTGTCTTCGTATCTCACGCATCTGTTAACAAGGAGATTCTCTCTCCCGATGGGAAGATAAAAGTTGTTGTTGAAGCTAAAGATAATCTGTACTATTCCGTCTACTACAAGAATAGTGTGTTGTTGCTTCCTTCAGTTATCAATATGGTTTGGCAAAATGGAACCAGCCTCTCAGCACAGCTTAGGTTTAAAAAGACCCTGGCCAGATCAAATAAATCCATCATCATTTCACCGGTTCCGGAGAAGAGAATGTATATCCCGGATCATTATAACGAACTCACGATTCATTTCGAACAACCCATCAGTGTGGTCTTCCGTGTATATAACGATGGCATAGCCTATCGTTTTCTATCGTCCTCAAAAGATAGCATCATCGTGAAAGAGGAAATGGCGACTTTTAATTTTCCCGCAGATCACCTGCTTTATTATCCGGAAGTGGTTAAAAGAGATAATGCTGATATCTATCACACCTCATTTGAAGAGCCCTATAAGATTAAGCCCCTGGATAGCGTGTTGAAACATAGCTTATCGTTTACTCCCGTGCTGATTGCCCCGGCTTCAGGACCGAAGATGGTGATCACTGAATCTGACCTGGAAGACTATCCAGGCATGTTTATCAGCGGGAATGGTAACCATTCACTCAGCGGACATTTTGCGCCCTACCCATTGGAGGAAATGGTGACCGAAGGTGGGTTTCCTCAAAAGGTTGTTACAAAACGCGCGGATTATATCGCCCAAACCCGAGGAACCAGAAGTTTTCCATGGAGAGTTTTGATCATAGCACCAGAGGATAAAGATCTACCTGCAAATGACATTGTTTATCGACTGGGTGCTCCATCACGCGTGAAAGATCTCTCGTGGATCAATCCCGGAAAAGCTACAGATGAATGGATCATTGGTATTAATCTTTTCAACGTTCCTTTTAAATCCGGCATCAATACTGCCACCTACAAGTATTATATCGATTTTGCCCAACGATTTGGATTTGATCGCATCATGCTGGATGCAGGTTGGAGCGACGTCAACGATCTGTTCAAAATAGATTCTTCGCTAAACATCGAAGAGCTCGTCGCATATGCGAAGGAAAAGAAAATCAGGCTGAGTATGTGGACACTGGCGATGACGCTCGACAAACAACTTGAACCCGCTTTGCAACAGTTCAATAAATGGGGTGTAGATTTTATCATGACGGATTTCATGGATCGCGACGACCAGGAAATGGTGAAATTCTATTACAGAATTGCGCAGGCCTGTGCTGATCACAAGATCATGATCATGTATCACGGCGCTTTCAAACCCGCAGGCTTCAATCGCACCTATCCAAATGCTATAACCCGCGAGGGAGTGCTGGGTTCGGAATACAATATCTGGAGCGAAAAGCCAACGCCTGAACATAACCTGCTTCTTCCTTTCATTAGAATGACGGCCGGCCCTATGGATTATGAGCCCGGAATATTGGATAATGCAACGGCAAAAACTTTTCGTCCGATCGGTGAGAAAGTTATGTCGATAGGTACAAGGTGCCAGCAGGCAGCGATGTTTATTGTGTATGAAAGCCCGATGCAGATCTTTGCCGGAAACCCTTCACAGGGGTTACTCGAGCCGCAGTTTATGGAATTACTGGGAAGCATTCCTACTACGTGGGATACTACGATAGTAATTGATGGAAAGCTTGGCGACTATATCGTAACAGCCAGAAGAAAAGGTGATGACTGGTTTATAGGCGCCATGACGGATTGGAACCCTCGAGACCTGAACATAAAACTTGATTTTCTGAATGACGAAAATTACATGGCCGTTGTATGTGAGGATGGAATAAATGCCGATAGGTATGCATCAGACTATATATTGTCGGGCAGGATGGTGAAGAAGGGAGAAACCATTAATATCAAGATGGCGCCCGGTGGCGGATGGGTGATGAGGTTAAGGAAACAATGAGTTATTAAGTCTTACTATAAATACTTATAGTTCGAGAAATTGCATTTTCGCATACTATAAATAATTATAGTTAACTTTGGAAAGTTATGAGATTAAAAAACTACAAAGCAGGAACTTTTACAAAACAGTACGGGTATCGTAGTTATCATCCAAACTTTTTGAACCACGAATGGGTATTGGAAAGCCCCCAAATCAATAGTTTGTTGGAAGAGGCAAATTACAAACTCGGCCAATTAAATGCTTTCTCAACCTTTATTCCCAATGTAGATGTATTTATTAAAATGCATATTGTGAAAGAGGCTACTCAATCAAGTAGAATAGAAGGAACCAGAACTAATATAGATGAGGCGGTTCTGGAAGAAAAAGATATTTTACCCGAGGCAAAAGATGATTGGCAGGAAGTCCAGAACTATATCGAGGCCATGAACTATTCTATAAAGCGACTTGAAGCGTTGCCACTTTCATCCCGGCTCATCCGCGAAGCGCATAAAATTTTGATGAAGGGAGTAAGAGGGAAAAATAAAATGCCAGGGGAATTCAGGGCCAGCCAGAATTGGATCGGCGGGGCCACTATTAAAGATGCGGTATTTGTGCCGCCTCATCACAGTTTAGTACCTGAACTAATCGCCGACCTGGAGAAATTTTTGAACAACCAGGAAATTAAAGTTCCTCACCTTATAAAAATTGGTATGGCTCATTATCAATTCGAGGCCATTCACCCATTTTTAGATGGAAACGGAAGAATTGGGAGATTGTTAATTACACTCTATCTGGTATATCATCAACTATTAGCGAAACCAACGCTTTATTTGTCCGATTTCATTGAAAAGAACCGGTCAATGTACTATGATAACCTTATCAGTGTATCTGAAAAAAATAGTATCGAGCAATGGCTTCGCTTTTTCCTGGTTGGAATTATTGAAACATCCACTATTGCCATAGACACATTTAATAGGATAATTGCCTTGCGTGACAGGCTGGAAAAAGAGACAATTCCGGGTCTTGGTAAACGAGCACCAAATGCCCGGGCCTTGCTTAATTATTTATACAACAAGCCTGTAATTAGCCTGGGTGACGTTATCAAAAACCTGGAAGTAACAAAGTCAACCGCCAATGTTTTGATAAATGACTTTTATAAACTTGGCATTCTAAAAGAACAAACTGGATTTAAAAGAAACAGAGTTTTCGTATTCAGTGAATATCTTAAATTGTTTGAACGATAAAATTTAAACATTCTATCAAAAAAAAGTTATTGTCCTTCGAGACTTCGATTGCTCGTTTAATTTTGATGTCTTTAGAAAAGTATAAGAAATGCAAGGTCGTTGATACTTAGGGAGAAATCAATTTTTGTTGAGTCAATCAAAAGTAAACGTGATCCTGAAACAAAAAAAGTCCCCCGCTTGTGACGGGGGATCTTCTTCCTGCCAAATCAAACAATATAATTCCATCCATAAACATCATCATCCTTTCCTGTTCTTATCCTTTCTAGTTTTTGTTTGATCCGGTACATCAGGTTTTCATGGCTATATGGCGGCAAATGGT
>JANMMA010000151.1:0-4331 GCA_031372815.1 Sphingobacteriales bacterium | reverse complement strand
TGTAAAGGCGGTGTCGTTTCGGGCGTTGCCGATCTTGGAAGTAAAAACCAAAGTTGAGGAGAAGCACGAAGGTCCAAAGTTGATCATCGAATCGCAAAAAGAATCCGAAATCCGTAATCCGCAATTCGCAATCTCCGAAGGTGCCAATCCGCCAATTCGCCAATCCACTAATTCGCCAATCACCGCAGGTGCCAATCCGCCAATTCGCCAATCCGCCAATCCGCCAATTAGCGCTGACGAAGCTTCAACCAGCATGAGTTTGCAGTCGATAAGATCGCAAATCGCGAACCGTCAGCGCAAGAAAGAAGAACTCACCAAACTCAACGAAGAACTCCTGCATCAGGCATGGGGACAATATATAGAACGACTGGTTGGACTGAAAAATCCATCGGCGGTCACCAATTTCAAATTGGCAGAACTCCGGGTGATTGATGAAAATACTTTTGAAATCAGCACGGAGAGCGTCATCCAACAAAAATTCATTGAACAGGAACGCGGACAACTGATCGAACACCTCCAGCAATTCTTTAAAAACAGGCAATTGACCTATCAACTGGTATTGAAAGAAAAAGCAGAGTCGGGCGATCCAAAGGAAAAGCCGTTATCGTCAAGAGAACAATACCTGAAACTTATTGAAATGTATCCCCTGGTCAAAGAACTTAAGGATAAGTTGGGGATGGACCTGGACTACTAGCAATTTTTGGCTTGCTTTAGTTCCCCATGATTTAGCAATGTAACTCAGAGCTGATCAAGGTAATCTTTGATAGTTATCACTTCGACCCTGGAATATTTTTTCAATAAAAGAAGCTCTTTGTCCCCTGTCAATAAATGAGTGGCTTTGCCATCTTTTGCCAGACTAAGTAGGAAATTATCTTTTGGATCAGTGGAAACTTCCAATTTAGTAACAACCTCTATAAATTCTGCTCTTGTTGAAATTTGTGATAATAGCGCTTGAATACTACTATCATTGAAATATCTTTTAAACTTAGGACGGTGCGCAACTTCGACAAATTCATCAATGAGTTCTTGACTATACAATAAGGTTATTTTCTTATGAACAAGGAGGCGATCCAACTTTGAAAAATCTTTATTGATCAAGAAGCTGATCAATAGATTCGTATCGATGATTACCCTATGCCTTTTTCTTGGCATATCGCTTTGTTCTAACTGCTTCTACCTCTTTAGTTATTTCCTCTAACGAAATGGGCTTTATCTTTCCCTTTTCGCGGATTTTCTTAATCGCACGAAGAAAGCCATCATCATTACCTTTTTCCTTTATAGCTATAAGGTTAAGGTCTGCTAGGTCTTTTAGCAGTTTGCCAGCTTTTGGGTTGAGTATGTCAATCTGAATTGTAGGCATATATAAATATACAATTTTCTTCGGCATGTGTAGGAACTGTACGTTTTCGGTTCAGCCCTAAATAATTCTTTTGGCCCAAATAGTGATATTGATCTTTTGGTAGATTTTGACAGTATGTCGCCCACAGATTATACATCAAGCTATTTCAAACTCAAGTTTTCGTTAGAGGAAGTGTTCGGCCACTCAGTAGAACTTTTAGAAAAAAATGGGTTGCGCAATCCTTTTTTCATTCAGGATATTGATGCTAAAAGCAATTGATTTATGCGTCCTAATAGAGACTGCGCAATTCGCCAATCCGTCAATCCGTCAATCTCCGAAGGAGCTAATCCGTAATCCGCAATCCGTAATCCGCAATTTTAATTTAATTTCGACCTCCAAACTATATAAATTCGCCTTATGGCAGAAGTGATAAGAATGCCCCTCCTTAGCGATACGATGACGGAAGGAAAGATCATTAAGTGGAACAAAAAGGTGGGCGATAAAGTAAAAAGCGACGACGTGTTGGCTGATGTGGAGACCGACAAAGCTACCATGGAAGTAGTGGGCTACGCCGATGGCACCCTGCTCTACCTCGGTGTGCCGGAAGGAACCGCCGCAAAAGTGAACGAGATCATCGCCATTGTTGGTAAGGAAGGGGAAGACATCAAAAGCCTCCTCGATGCACCAGCCGGCGCACCTGCTGCCACCAGCGCTCCCGCCCCGACGACATCCGCTGCAGCGCCAGCACCTGCACCTGCCGCTCCCACTGCCGCTGCACCAACGGTTACGCCAGAACAACTCGGCGTTACGGTGATCCGGATGCCGCTGCTCAGTGATACCATGACGGAAGGAAAAATTGTAAAATGGAATAAACAGGTTGGCGATAAAGTGAAGTCTGATGATTCTCTGGCCGATGTAGAGACTGATAAAGCTACCATGGACGTTGTAGGATATGCCGATGGAACCCTCTTATTCACGGGTGTGAAAGAAGGTGAAGCGGCTAAGATCAATGATATTATAGCGATTGTAGGTAAGGAAGGCACTGACGTGACTGCCCTGCTCCAATCACTTAACCAGGCTGCAGCACCTGCTGCAACTGCTACCCAGGCAAACACCGCAACGGTACAGGCCGCAACCATAACTACAACAGTGCCGGCAGTTGCTGCAACAGCTGCCCCGGCTACTACTACACCTGCCAGCAATGGCAGACTTAAGGCTTCTCCCCTGGCAAAAAAACTTGCCCAGGAAAAAGGAGTCGACCTGAAAATGGTGGCAGGATCGGGCGACGGCGGAAGGATCATCAAAAATGACGTGGTGAACTTTGTTCCCTCAGCTGCTCCTGCCGCTCCTGCCGCCTCATCCGCTGCTGCTCCTGCAGCAAAAGCTGCTCCATTTGTGGCTGCCGGACAGGAAGGCTTTGCCGATACCCAGCTTACATCAATGCGCAAGACCATTGCACGAAGGCTTGGGGAAAGTATGTACAGCGCCCCGCATTTCTTTCTTACGATGGAAATCAACATGGATAACGCCATGGCGGCCCGCACCCAGATGAATGAAGTGAGTCCGGTGAAAATTTCTTTCCAGGATATGCTGATCAAGGCATGTGCCATGGCACTTCGGTTACACCCTGCCGTTAACAGCAGCTGGATGGGCGAATTTATCCGCACATACCAGCACATCCACATCGGCTCTGCCATTGCACTTCCTGAAGGATTGATTGTTCCGGTGATCAGGTTCGCCGATCAGAAATCATTGTCGCAGATCGCTGCAGATGCCAAAGAACTTTATGCAAAAGCGCGCGACAAAAAAATACAACCATCTGAATTCACCGGAAATACATTCAGTATTTCGAATCTTGGGATGATGGATATTGATGAATTCACAGCCATTATCAATCCGCCTGATTCTGCCATTCTTGCCGTAGGAAGGATCAAGGAAACCGTAGTGAAAAAAGGCGATGGTTTTGCCGTCACCAATATTATGAAAGTGACCCTCAGTTGTGACCACCGCAGTGTTGACGGTGCCGTTGGTGCCGCCTTCCTCCAGACCCTGAAAAAGTTCATGGAAAACCCGGTGACCATGCTTGTCTGAGCATTTGATACATATTTGTGAAAGTCCCGCCAAGCGGGACTTTTTTTGTTAATTCAATGCTATCCACCCCAAAAACTTGAATATTTCCTTGATTTTGGGCAATTTTCACCATAAAAAAAAGTTTAATACCTTCGTGTTCAGCTTGTTAAAGTATACCTAGATAGTTCAACAAAAAGGTGCATTACCACACGATGGATGTATCTTCACATTCCAATATTAGATCATGGTTCCTATCCTTATATTTTTCGCATTGCACTGGTTCGGTTCGTTGTTTTTCCACACCTTTTTCTTACACCGTTACGCGTCTCACCAGATGTATACTACAGGTAAAAAACGTGAAAAACTTTTTTACTTTCTGACATGGCTTACACAGGGTTCATCATTCCTGGTTCCCAGGGCGTACGCTGTTATGCACCGGATGCACCACGTATTCAGTGACACAGAAAAAGATCCGCATAGCCCGCACTTTTTTAAAGACGTGTTTGGTATGATGATCCATACTAAGAAAATCTATCATGGTTTCCTGACGAATAAGCTTACCATAGAAAAAGAATTCACGAAAGACTATTTACCTATCTGGCAGCGTCTCGACAGGTTCGGTGACAGAACATGGGTAAGAATTTCTTTCATTATTGCTTACACTGCCTTCTACGTATATTTTGCACCCAGTGCATGGTGGTTCCTCTTACTTCCTATCCACTTTTTGATGGGGCCTGTACAGGGTGCTATCGTAAACTGGTGCGGACATAAATATGGATACGCCAATTACAAGAATGGCGACCATTCAAAAAATTCTGAACCATGGGGACTTCTACTGATGGGTGAACTGTTCCAGAACAATCACCATAAGCATGGTACATCGGCCAACTTCGCAAAAAAATGGTTCGAGTGGGATCCCACT
>JANMMA010000149.1:0-2842 GCA_031372815.1 Sphingobacteriales bacterium | reverse complement strand
TCTTCCTAAAAACATATGTAAGCTTCAACGACTGGAAACATATTCCGCGCGAACGCTTTATTTCCATCGAAGAATGGCACGCTGATGAAGACCGTAAATACCTTGTGGGAATATTAAATAGCACTGAACTCCGCGAGCATATCTGGTGGAAAGAAAATAATGTTTCCCTTATCCTTCAACCGGATCCGGTGATTGAAGATCTGGATATTAAGAAATTGAAGAAACGAAGCCTTGAACTCGCTGGTATTATTTAATTAGTGCTGCTTGCTGCGGGCGAGTTAATTGGGAAATTGGGAAGTGTGGAAATGTGGAAGTGCAAATCTCTTAATTTCCCAATTTGGTCAGCGCCACGCTTCCGCTAGTTGCTGCTGTAAATATGTATACGCGCTCCCTGCTTCCTTATCAAAATCGTCCCACCGGCACTCGATCATGATCTTGCCGCGGAATTTGACTTTCTTCATGGCCTTAAAGTATGGCCGAAAATCAACCCCTGTCTTACCAGGATAAGCACGATCGATTTTTTCAGCTATATGACAATGGACAAGCAAATCACCCGTCTGCTCAATTATTTCCGCAGGCTCGTTTTCCATGAGCATATGGTAGATGTCGGCCGTTAACCTGAACGACGGATGATTAACGGCCTTCACAATATCTAAGGCCTGGCGCACACTGAGTACAAAGTTTGTTTCCTTATAATTGAGGTTTTCTATAGCAATCGTAATACCATAAACTGATGCCAGTTCTGCCATCTTCCGCACCATGATAATAAATTCCTTGGATGCTTTTACAGAATCATACCCGACAGGAATGCGGCGTGCTTCTCCACTACCTAATACAACAAGCGCCACCCCGGCGGCTTTGCACCTGCTGAAAACAGTATCCGCGAACCCCAATACTGCACGTTCATTAACAGCCGGACCTACCAATTTAAGACTACCAGGAACAAAAACATTGCAAGAATACACTTGCAGTTTTGATCGGCGAAAACGATCAAGATTTTCAGAAAATTGTTTCTCACTAACATTTCGCGGCGAAAAACTATTGGTCACACTTTCTTCTATATACCGGTAACCTGCAGCGTACATCACTGAGTCTTTTTTGATAGATTGTATGACGCCAAGTTCAGGAAGATCAGATGAAAATTCCGATTCACTATGCGCGGCGTAAATCAGGGAAGGGTTTTCACTTGCGCCGAAGCTTGAAATATGCCAAGTGAATGGCGTCTGAATATTCAACAGAAACGCAATCAACAAAACATGATATATAAAAGCCATTCTCATAAACGAGCAATCTTCCCTCCTTTTCCTGAAGCATCAAAACATCTGGCCCTGACCTTACCCGTTAGCTTCACAGGTGCCGTATATAATGCAGAACTGATCACCGGATCTGAACCATCTGTCGTATACCTGATCGTTAGACCAGGCAAAGCTACATTCGCTTTGAGTTCACCGTTCTCCAAAACCAGGCCGGGTGGCGGAATGCGATAGTTGTATCCGCCATGTATATATCCTAACCGTGGCAGGTCCTTTACTGCAACGGTATTGGCAAATAGATTCCAGTTCGATTGTATTGTCTTTTCCCGCGCCATGCTGTCATCCATATTTTCCCATGGCCTTTTTAGACACCACGCACTTTGTGCAAAGCCCAGCAATTTTGGAAGCATGTCGTACTCCAGCATATCCCGGCCTTTGATGGTCTCACTCCATAAATGTGCCTCAACACCAAGAATATTTTTTCTTGATTCTGGCTTTAGTTTTTCAACATTTCTAAATACCATAGGAACACCCATTGCATTGGTATATGTTGTGGTAAACATATTGTAGGGGTCGAATGTGAATGCATCACGGGTATCTACAAATCCAGCCCAGTATTGGCCAGGCTCGTCCGGACTATTTGTATACGAAAGGTCGAAATAGAAGTTGGTGACATTGCACAGTATAATAGGATACCCTGCATTTGCCATTCTATATCCGAGGTCGGGATCATACACGTTATTCCAGATATAAGGAATCAGTTTACCTCCCGAAAATTCAGGGTTCACGGTATAACCTCCGTCTTTTTTATACAATAACGCCGCTTCCTCCCAGCTATGAACCGTGAGATTTCTTTTTTGCAGGCTGGGCAGAATATTGCGAATAAAATAAGCATGAAAGTTCTTGTAGGTTCCCATGCCTGGATCTTTGGAGAACTTTTCAATAGCTGGCGCCGAACCTTTCCACGCACCATCAGGAACTTCATCACCCCCCATATGAATTACATCCATAGTCAACCCGGCTGCACTATACATTTTGGCCAGTTCATCCATTACCTTTTCATAAAAGTGATAGACAGATGGCCTGGTTACGTCCACCACATTATCCTTGTAACCCTGCGCAGAAAAATACACGGATTTGTCGTTTGGATCTATCAACCTGTATTCCTCAGCTTCTTTTGCTTTTCCGGCAGCACTCATTGCCTGATACCGTGCTTCCATAGCCTTAATCGCTGCCCTTGCATGGCCGGGAAAATTAACTTCAGGTATTACCCTGATATGCCTGGCCTTGGCATACTTAAGTATTTCGATGAAATCGGCTTTGGTGTAATAACCAGTTCCGTAATTGTCTTTTGAATTTGCATCCGGACCCGATCCATAAGCAGGATGCAACCCGGCCGCTTCCTTATTTGGCTGATGGGTTCTTTTAGCGCCTACGTCGATAAGCTCTGGTAAGCCTTCAATTTCAATGCGCCAACCTTCGTCCTCTGTAGTATAAAAAAGCAATTGGTTGATTTTATAAAAAGCCAGTATATCGAGTACCCTCAGAACAGTTTCTTTGGTTTGGAAGTTTCTGCCCACATCCAGATG
>JANMMA010000143.1:0-6594 GCA_031372815.1 Sphingobacteriales bacterium | reverse complement strand
TCATTTCATCTTCTCGCTATAATTGGTGTTCGAAACAACCCGTTTCACTTTGCCGTTTGCGTCTCTTTCAAATTGTATAAGTTGGCCGGGAAGTTCATCCTGCCTTACGGCCCTGAAATCGCCGGGCGTAGAAGTGGGCTTAAATAACCATGGCCGGTCGGTGATCGGACTTCGGGTCGGCAGATTGAAGCTGATGAGCTGTCCCTTCCATGGCAGGAATACTGTTTCAGTTCCCCAATCCATGCGGTCATATCTTCCCGCATAATCAGAAAGGTTAACTGTAGTTTTTTCCATCTTTCCATCACCATACCTGTTCAGAATTTTAAAAATAACATCTGAATAATCCCCGGGATCTACGCCTGCAGCATTTACCATAACTACCACCGCAAATTTCGACTTAGGCTGGATAGTCACGCTGGTGCGATATCCTGGACATGATCCGTCGTGTCCCACAATTTTTGATCCATCGACATTATCAATCACAAATCCAAGTCCCCATGTTACATTACCATCCGGATTGATCCATTGCACGCGTTGCATTTCTTTTAAGGTGGATGGCTTGAGCAATTCTTTTGTAGTGCTGTTCAATAGTCGCAATTGCCACTGCGCAAACTTAGCCAGGTCGAGGGCCGATGAAGAAAATCCTGCTGCCGGCGCTATTCCATTCGCCTGAAAAAAAGGCATCGGCCGCCTGCTGCCATCGCGCTTCAACCCACCATAACCCGTTGCCAGTTTATTACCCCAGAGGTTCTCCGGCATGAACGGTCTTGTATCTTTTAGTTGCAGCGGCTTCAATATGTTTTCTTCAACATATTTCTCATAAGGAATCCCTGAAACCTTCGCCACAATCTGTCCGAGTAAACTCATACCCAGGTTACTGTATTGAAACATGGTAGAAGACGGGTAGATGGTATGTTGCTTTCCCAGGCTGTCGTTGATCTCCTTCTCTGTTGGAAATTTATAGGGATCAGTCCAGTATGGCTGTTTAGACTCGCGGGGGAGTCCGGCCGAATGCGTGAGCAATGCTCTGATAGTAATGGGCACAGACTCGAAATCCTGTTGAAGTTTATATGCCGGAAGATACATACTAACGGAATCGTCTAACCGTATCTTTCCCTGTTCCCAAAGTTGCATGATGGCCACAGAGGTGAATAATTTTGAAATGGAGCAGATGCTGCATAGCGTTCCGGCTTCCATGGGGACTTTTTTACTGACATCGGCGTAGCCGTATCCTTTGCTCCAAACCATTTGCTGGTCTTTTACAATAGCAACGGAAATACCGGGTATTTTTTTGAAGTCCTTTTCTGAATCGAGCCATACATCAATGACGGCAATAGCTTCATCGAGTGAGTCATTTTTGGCTTGCGAGCGAGCTGAAGGCGCTATAAAAGCAAGAACCAAAATCGTTATTATTAACAAACGAAGCAAGGATGGGATGTTGATTTGTTTCATATGCAGTTAATGACACAGAAGATATGAAATATATAAACCCGTTTTAATAAATTATCTTTCAAACATAAAATTTGGTATGCGGCATAAGCTACTCTTCCTGATATCGCTACTAGTAGTGGCATCCTGCCAGAAAGACGGAGGCTATGTGTTGGACAAAGGTGTATATATCAACCTTACTACAGGTGGTGAGACGTTCACGACATATGGATTTTCAAACGCAAGAGACAAACAGAATGATGGTCCCGAGTTATCGGTCACATTTACTCCCGATGCTTCAAACACACCTCAGACCCAGATCCTGCTGGTTGCCACTAACGAAATCATTGACGTCCGCAATCAAATATTGTTTACCATGGGCAACTGTTACGCGGATATATATTTGTCGAAACCCGGAAACGACGTAATTGGGCAATACAGCCAACCCATAGGCAACCTCACGAGCAATTCTTTCATTGTAAATGCCAAAAAATATTACCCCAGCAAATCTGGTCTGAGTTTCAACATTACAAAAACGGATAGCTATCGTGGCCGCAGTACATACGAAGGAAATTTTACTGCGATACTTCGTCCTCAGACAGATACAACTTTAAGTCAGCCTGCCACAGGAACTTTCAAGGTGTATGTAAGATAGACAAACACCAAGACAAGGGAGAGACGCCATAAACATTTTATCCTAATTTGCATGTACGTTCGGTGAACAGTATCGCGTCCATGGCAGTTGTTGTTGATCCGATCGATGAGAATGCAATAGCTTTTTACAATCATTTTGGATTTATCATACTACCCGGAAGCGGGCGGATGTTTCTCCCGATGCAAACCGTCGAGATAGTATTCAATAGATAAAATTAGAACTAGTTGTTGTTCATCTCCACATTCACCACACCAACCAATTGCCACATTATATCTTTATCTTAAACTCATGAAAAAGTTACTAGCCATCCTCCTGCTTTGCCCGGTCCTGTTATCTGCCCAACTGCAATACACCAAACTGATGGACAATTACCTCAATGCCGAAACCAGTCTACGCGGTTTTAGCGGAACGGTAATGGTGGTCAAAAAAGGACAAACCATCTATCAAAAAGCATTCGGACAGGCCAATAAAGAATGGAATGTGGCCAACACAAACGATACTAAATACCGCATCGGATCGATCACCAAACAATTCACAGCAGCCTGTATTCTTCAGTTGGAGGAACAGGGCAAACTGAGTACTGATGATAAGCTTTCTAAATACATTCCTGATTATCCAAAAGGAGATAGTATTACCATTCACATGTTGCTCAACCACACATCGGGAATCAAAAATTATACCGACCTGGATGAATTTTGGCCCAAAGCAGTACTGCCGTTGAGCCGTGATTCTATGATCGCATTGTTCAAGTATAAACCACTTGATTTTACTCCGGGAACAAAATATAATTATAGCAATTCAGGATATTTCTTACTTGGGGCTATTGTGGAAAAGGCTTCAGGTAAAGATTACAGCGACTATGTGCTGAATAATGTTATCAGAAAAGCAGGATTGCAGAATACATTTATAGATAAACTTGATTCTGTTTTACAGTTCAGGGCTTATGGCTACGATAAAACACCTGACGGTGGATATCAAAATGCAATGTTTATTTCGATGGAAGGTCCATTCAGTGCTGGCGCGATGGTCTCCACAGTAAGCGACCTTGTCAAATGGACCAAAGCGCTGCACAGTAACATGATTATTTCCGCTTCCTCAAAACAAAAAATGATGACTCCCTATCTAAACAACTATGGTTATGGACTTAATATTGATAGCTTCAAGACCCATCGGCAGATAGGGCATAATGGCGGCATTCCGGGGTTCTCATCAAACTGTTCGTATTTCCCCGATGATGATCTTTGCGTTGTTACTATTTCGAATACGGGATTTAGTGCAACCAGGATATCCAATAATCTTTCCTCCATCATGTTTGGACTTCCTGTAACCCTGCCATATAATCCCAAAGAAGTAAAGATAGATTCGGGTATATTAAACCGTTATACTGGAAAATATAAATCGCCTAATCCCATTGAATTGGTCACCAACGGTGGTAAACTCTATCGTCGCGTTATCAATGCTCCTGATATCGAACTAAAAGCAGAATCTCAAACGCGCTTTTTTTATGCTGATGGCTCCGACAGATTTATCGAGTTTGAAACCGATAAATCAGGCAATCCAACCAAAGCCTGGCTTATTACGCCAACTAATAAGATAGAACTGGTAAAACAGTAGCTTAATTTAATTTGCTGTTCATATGCATAAATCATACCTTTTATCAGTGAAGATGCCTACCCTTTACCTTTTCTCCACCCTTCCAAAACTCCGAACGTTTTCTACCCATTGAGCTACCGACCGCGTAAACCAAACACAACCAGATATGAAAAAGTTCTGTTCTTTTTTAGCGATTACAGCAGTAGTCATGGCTTGTAACAACGAGCCGGCACCAACAGAAGCCACAGCAGACACGGCAAAAGAAACGCCCGCTGCAGCAGCTTCTGTAACCATGCCATATACTCCCATGTATACAACATTTACTGATGACGTCTCAGACAACGACGTGCTGACCGTTTTGAACTCTTACAAAGCTTGGGAAACGGGTGATATGCAGGCACTGAAAGCCACCTATGCGGATACAACCAGTACTACAACCGCTGATGGCGTGACTGTTCGCGCTTCTGCGGATAGCGTAATTAATTTCCAAAAGCCTTACCGCGATAAGATCAGTTCTGTTAAAATCAATATGACTGCATGGAAAAAAATGCATTCAGTAGACCACAACGAAGACTGGGTTTGTGTGTGGTATGATGAAATTGACACGTACAAAAATGGTAAGGTTGATTCCGCCTCTTATGAAGATGACAATATGTTAGTGAATGGAAAGATCGCTGTATATTCTACCCACAAACAAGTAAAGAAATAGTGCTTTCCCTATACGCAGTGGGCTGCCAATTGGCCGCCCCTGCGTATTTTTCACCCACTGTCGCCTTATTGGTTTTCCTTAAGATTTTCCTTTTTCAGTCGCACCTTTTACCATGCAAAATTGTGAGTGCTATTGTCTCCCAGGTATTCCATTTCCGCACTCCCCAATTTCCATCTTCCACATCTCCACAATTTCCAACTCTCACATTTGCTTCTTCGCTTCCCACGTCTCTGGCTTCTTGTCCCAGCCGATCCCGCTGTAACTCAGCTTTATCGAGCCATCGTGCTGTGGATCGAATTGATATTTAGCGGCCCAACCGTAATACTCAAAAACGTTATTGCCAACATACTCTAACGGGTAACCGCCGTTTATACTTTCAGGATCTTTAACCCACATCAGGTTGCCGATGCGATAAAACTCTTCTTTCTTATCGCCATCTCTGTGTTGATATACACCTGATAGCCTGTCAATCACTGCAATATCAGCCGGTAGTTTTTCAAGCATGGTGACATTGAACTTTACCGTCTTTTCACCACTGGCACCATCTTTCAAATCCAGTATTCTTCTTTTTGCAGCTGGTAACGAAGCAGCTCCGTCTTTAGCGATATACTTATCTCCTGTAAAATACAATTGTGTGATCATTGCCTGGTATCCTTCAGCGCTTATCATAAGGTGAAAATGCGCAGGTCGGAAATCACCACTGCCAACTTCATATGGTACAGGGAAAATGGTTTTAAAACTGTAATTGCCTTGTTCATCGCAATAGGCCTTGGCCCTGTATTTGAAGTCGGCCGATTCATTGTCGTATACACCCTTGGCATCGCAATGCCATAATTCCACACAAGCATTTTTCAGTGGCGTTTTACAGTCTTTGTGTTTCACCTGACCAGATAAAACAACTTTTTGTCCAACCCCGTTTAGCATCCTCATATCCGTTCGCACCGGTGCATCGGGGCGGTAAAAAGGTCCAAGTATATCAGTAGTCGTTTCACAATCTCCTTCGAAGTGTTCTCCATTAAAACTGATAAAGCCGTGCGCACTGACAGCTACGGCACATAGTGCGGTATTCTTCAGAAATGATCTGCGTTCCATAAAACTGCTATTTGCTGTTGAAGATTAACTCTTCATAGGGAAGGATGTACTGTGTATATTCAATGTACAAACTTTAAATAACATTTAAGCAAAATATTTGGACAACAACCACGCCCTAAAAGGTTTGCGGGCAAATGATTACCTTGGCGTCCGACAAAAACAATTTCATGAAAATTATTTTCCTTGCAACATACTTTACAGCACTATCCGGTATGGTAAACGCCCAGAACAATGACTCCATAATGTTTAGGAAGATTGCGGGCAATATTCTTTCCAAAGGAACGGCGTACGATAATCTGCGCATGTTAACCAAGCAAATAGGGGCACGGTTAAGCGGATCACTGCAACAGCAAAAAGCAGAAAAAGCAACCTTCCAGATGATGAAAGACATGGGTGCGGATACAGTGTATTTCCAGGAATGCATGGTTCCACACTGGGTACGGGGAGAAAAAGAAATGGCCTATTATTTGTCTGCCGATGGTAAAAAAATGCCGGTCTCAATTTGTGCGCTGGGCAACAGTATAGGCACTGGTAAAAATGGCCTTAAAGCAAATATTGTGGAAGTGAGATCCTGGAAGGAATTGGTTGAGTATGGAGAGAAAGGAATAAAGGGAAAGATTGTATTTTTTAATACACCCATGGACCAGCAAATTATTAGTCCGGCTGATGGCTATAGCGAGATAAGAGAATATCGTTCTGAAGGTCCTTCACGCGCTGCCAAATACGGTGCAGTAGCAACGGTAGTTCGTTCCGTTGCAAGTAATACCGATGATCGCCCGCATACAGGACAGATGACGTATAACGATTCTTTCCCCAAAATTCCTGCTGTTGCAGTTTCCGGTATTGGCGCTGATGCTATGGAAGCAGCATTACGGAAAAACAATTCACTGTCGATCTTTATAAGAACCACCTCTGAAACACTTCCTGATGTTGTAGGCCATAATGTAATTGGTGAGATACGCGGCAGTTCATTCGCCAATGAAATCATCACTGTTGGCGGCCACCTTGATTCCTGGGATCTTGCAGAGGGTGCGCACGATGATGGATCTGGCTGTGTGCAGAGTATGGAACTGATCAGGGTATTTAAAACCCTCGGCATAAGGCCAAAACATACCAT
>JANMMA010000287.1:0-5857 GCA_031372815.1 Sphingobacteriales bacterium | reverse complement strand
TTCACCAGGAGCTTCTTCCCCGTTCAGGTTATCAGAGATCACCTTTTCAATCTCGAACGGAGCTGTTATTTCCTCAGCAGAATTTTGATCAGGTAGTGAGGGTTCAGTTTCATCAGTGGCAGGAAGTTGTTCTTCAGCGATTACATTTTCGACTTCCCCGACAGATCCTTCAGCATCGCTTATTGCGTCCAGATCATCTTCCGGAAATATTCTTTTTTCATCAAAAAGCATTTCCTTTTCTTCCTGTACAATTTCTGCGGCCGGCAGAACATTCTCTTGCGGAAGTACGGCGATCAGTTCATTTGCATATGAAGGCGTCGTCAGCACTTCGGCCATGGGTTCCTCCAGCACTTGTCTTGTCTCTATGTGGCGGAGTTGGTATTGAAGCCAGTGCGGGTTGGAGAAATATAATGCTGTGCGCCCTGTTTCTGCAGCTGTTTCCTGACCTGGTTCTGAGAGTAATTTTCTGGTGCGCAAAAAATGTATAACTGGGAAATAGGGATATTCTTCTACGAGGTAATCCAATTCTTCAAGGCTGATGTTTTCCACATCTGGTCTGTCAAAGATCGATTTTGCTATATGGTTCCACGCAGCATTCATATATTGAAGATAACAAACTACCAGGTAGAAAAAATCCGGTTGAAAATCTCGTCCGTCAGGTTATTAATGATCTGGTCACCAAGTGCGGCTTCCGCCTGCTGAAGGCTTAATGTTGCAGAAAAAGGGAAGTTCCTGGTGATATCTGCTTCGAAATTTTTCTTGGTGTCAAGCCTGTTTACAAAAATGATATGGACTGAGACATTCAGGTTATTACTGGACGCTTGCTGATTGGAAATGCCCGAGGTGGTGACACTGTAGTCCGTAATTTGTCCGCTGATGTCGTAATGTGCATCTGTGTTGGTCTGCGAAAGCCTTGTTTGGTTCACGATCTTCTGACGCAGTTTATCCGAAAGTCCGGGTGCCAGCCTTGGGTTATTATAACGTGCCCTGTTCTCAAACAAATTAACTTTTACGGTTTTTACTTCGGGGGGTATACTCACATCTTTCAATGAATATCTACAGGTTCCGTAAATACCCGTCATTGATAACAGCACCATCATGATCATCCCGCTTCTGCTTTTCATAGCTATTCTTCGATGTTATATTCTTTCAATTTACGATATAAAGTACGTTCGCTGATGCCAAGGTCTGAAGCTGCATCTTTTCGCTTGCCCTTATGTTTTTTCAATGCCTTTTCAATAAGCTCTTTTTCCTTGTCCATAATATTGAGTGATTCCTCCACCACAATATGTTCGTCTATTTTGTCTCCTGAATAGAGCATAGGCTGGGAAGGCGTTGCGAGTACGGGTGAAGATCCTGATTCTATTTCCTTGAGTACAGGGTAGTCCTGCATCAGGCTTTCTTTTGTATACGCTGCTGATGCATTTGCAGAAGAAGGGTTGTGAAGTATCTCCACAAACATTTTCTTCAACTCCGTAACGTCTTTTTTCATATCGAAAAACAACTTATACATGATATCACGCTCACTGGTAAAGTCATTGTTGATATGGCCCGACTGGTGTGCAAGAACCGGTAACCGGTTTTCCCTGTGTTCCGGAATAAATTTTCTCATTTCCTGTGCGGTCACCTGTTTATCTTTCGACAATACAGAAACCTGTTCAGCAATATTTTTCAGTTCGCGCACATTTCCCGGCCAGGAATATGCAACAAGTACTTCCCTTGCTGCTTCATCAAGTTGAATAGGAGAAGTTTTATATTTTTCTGCAAAGTCCACCGCAAATTTTCGAAAAAGGATCACGATATCCTCTTTGCGGTCACGTAAGGAAGGAACCCTAATGGGCACCGTATTCAAACGATAATAAAGGTCTTCCCTGAATTTACCCTGCTGCGTTGCCTGTAATAAGTCTTTATTGGTAGCAGCTATTACGCGAACATCTGTTTTTTGAACTTTTGAAGAGCCCACCCTGATGTATTCCCCTGCTTCCAATACACGAAGTAACCTGGCCTGTGTACCCAACGGCATTTCGCCAATCTCGTCGAGGAAAATAGTTCCACCGTTTACAGTTTCGAAGTACCCTTTGCGGCTATCCATGGCACCGGTAAACGACCCTTTTTCGTGTCCGAATAATTCTGAATCGATGGTGCCTTCCGGAATAGCACCGCAGTTCACAGCAATAAAGGGATTGTGTTTCCTGGCCGACAAAGCATGAATGATCATGGAAAAAACTTCCTTTCCTACGCCACTCTCTCCATTTATCAATACCGTGAGGTCTGTATTAGCCACCTGTATGGCTACCTGTAATGCATAATTTAAAGCAGGTGAATTTCCAATAATGCCGAACCTGTTTTTTATCTGTTGCTGATCCATTCCTGGCTTGTTATATTACCTAATAATGTACCCTGTGTACAGTCATCTGCCTTCACCATTACATAATCGCCGGCTTTAATTGCGGAATTATTTTTTGGGAAAACGATAACCTTACTATGGCTTGTCCTGCCCATCCAATGACCATCGCTTCGCTTCGAATTTCCTTCAATCAAAACCTCATAAGTGTTTCCCAAATCTCTTTTGTTACTTTCCATCGACATACGATTCTGTAGTGAAACGATTTCTGCAAGTCTTCTGCCTTTTATGGCCGATGGTACATCATCCGTATATCGTTTTGCAGCCAGGGTGCCTGGCCTCTCAGAATACATGAACATGTAAGAAAAATCATAACCTACCTGTTCCATCAATCTAAGCGTGGACTGATGGTCCTCTTCTGATTCGGAACAGAATCCGGTGATGACATCTGAACTAAGGCCACAATCCGGTAGTATTTCTTTAATTCTCTTAACCCTGGATAAATACCATTCCCTGGTGTATGTCCTGTTCATGAGTTGAAGAATACGGTTAGATCCGCTCTGCACCGGCAGGTGTATGTATTTACAAATATTATCAAAACTCGCCATCGTATGGAGCACTTCGTCTGTAATGTCTTTAGGGTGGGATGTACTGAACCGTATGCGAAGTTTTGGATCTACAGAAGCTACCATAGCGAGCAATTGTGCAAACGTCACATCGCTCTTTGTTTCGGGATTGCGCCAATAGTAGCTGTCAACATTTTGACCTAGCAGTGTCACTTCGTGATAACCCGCCGCTGAAAGTTCCCGGCATTCTGCTACAATGGAAAAAGCGTCGCGGCTTCTTTCTCTGCCGCGGGTAAACGGAACAACACAAAAAGAGCACATATTATTACAGCCACGCATGATGCTGACAAAAGCCGATATACCGTTGCTGTTTAATCGGACAGGCGATATATCCGCATATGTTTCTTCACGGCTGAGCAAGACGTTAACGCCTTTCTGTCCCTCACCCGCTTCAATGATCAGCATTGGAAGAGTCCTGTATGCATCAGGCCCAACCACAATATCAACAAGCTTTTCTTCTTCCAGCAATTTGGTCTTCAGCCTTTCCGCCATACAACCCAACATGCCGATAAGTAGTGACGGGTGGCGTCTTTTCAGTTTTTTGAATTCAGTCAGCCTTTTCCTTACGGTCTGCTCTGCTTTTTCCCTTATGGAACAGGTGTTTAAAAAAATCAGGTCAGCTTCCTCCTCGTTGCGAGTGGCCCCAAAGCCTTCTCCCTGGAGGATAGAGGCAATGATTTCACTGTCACTAAAGTTCATCTGACAACCGTAACTTTCTATATAAAATTTCTTATTGTATACGATCAGGTCATTGTCTGCCGGAGCAATTGCCTCTCCCTGGCGGTTCTCTTCGTGAACTTTATTAGTTATCAATTCCAACATACCATGCTTTTTAGCGGACAGCAAAAATAAGTGAAAACTGTGACAGTTTGTCATATAACAGTTCTGACGATCAAAACGGTGAAGATTAGGGAATACACATAGAGAAGGCTTTTATAACGCATCTAACTGTCGACAGGGGCGGGAAATGTTAGATTACTCAGCCGAATGCACTGCTAACCTTGTTTTGAGCCAGCTTTGGCTTACCGGAACGATCCAGTTGTCAATCATGTCTTTCTTGGTAAGAACGGTATTGTTGAAATACAAGGTATGAGGTGCTATAAAACCATTTTTTATGGCATAATCGATTTGAGATAAAGGGAGCATCTGGATCTTTTCCTTCTCAACGAAAGCCAGCAACTGGCGATTGAACAGGTTTACCTTGAATCGTTGTTCGATCTGTTTCACCAACCTTACCGAACTGTCTGTGCTGCAACCGCTGACCCCGGTAGCGGTTTCATCGGCCATAAAAACAATAAATTGACCGAAGAAAAGAGTCGCAAATCCTTTGACAGGGTCGCCGTGGGACTGCCATCCTTTTACAAATCCTTCCAGCAGATCTTCGATGTTAAGAGCCTCAGACATGGTGAAAAGGCGGTCGGACTGATAAATCCAGACCCTTGCATCGTCATGGAAATCTGTAGGTAGAAGGTGATGGTAAGATAAATTCATGATGCAAAGATAAAATTAACCGGGCACATCTTCCTTCATTGAATCGGCGATCAATTCGGCAATATCCATTACGCTGATCTCAGATTCTTTTTCCTTTCCTTTTATCCCATCGGTAAGCATAGTATTACAAAAAGGACATGCGGCAGCAATAATTCCCGCACCTGTTGCTATGGCTTCGTTTGTACGTTCTATGTTAATCCTGGTATCACCTTTCTCTTCTTCCTTAAACATCTGTGCACCGCCAGCGCCGCAACAAAGTCCATTCGATTTGCATCGTTTCATTTCCACGAGTACTGCATCCAGTATCTCAAGTACTTTTCTGGGTGCCTCATAAATATTATTCGCTCTACCCAGGTAACAGGAATCATGGTAACTTATTTTTTTCCCTTTAAATGATTCACCTTCCTTCATAATGATCTTACCCTCATCGATCATTTGTTGCAAGAATTGGCTGTGGTGAACAACCTCATAGGTTCCGCCCAATTCAGGGTATTCATTTTTCAAAATGTTGAAACAATGAGGACAGGCTGTAACAATTTTCTTAACGCTATAATTATTGAGGACCTGAATGTTTTGATAAGCCATCATCTGGAACATGAATTCATTACCCGCCCTTCTCACAGGGTCACCTGTGCAGGCTTCTTCTTTCCCGAGGATAGCGTAGTTGATATTGAGTCTGTTCAATATGGTTGCAAAAGCCCTGGTTATTTTTTGTGCCCTTTGATCAAAACTTCCTGCACAACCAACCCAGAATAGTATGTCGGGGTGATTGCCACCGGCAGCAAGTTCGGCCATTACAGGAACATTCATTCGTACAAAATTTAGGTCAAATATAAAGCAGAAGAATTGTTTTTGATTTTTTATAAACGGTAATTTAGTGCTCCATGCAAACAGATAAAATGGTCCTACTCAGGAATTATGACCTTTGGTCCCATCTCACTGATGAAGAATTTGAAGAGATTAAGCTGGTACATAATTTTCTTGAAGCAAAAAAAGGGGACTATATATATTTCGAATCTTTTATGCTGGATAAACTTTTTTTTATCAAGGAGGGTTTTATCCGTATAGGATTTATCAATGAAAAAGGAGAGGAGGTCATCAGGGAAATTGTTCAAAAGGGAGAAGTCTTTGGTCAATTCACTTTAACCCGCGAAAACGTACATGGAGAATTTGCCCAGGCTCATAAAACCGATGTGAGCCTTTGCGCTTTTAATATCAGCGACTTCGAAAAAATACTTGCGGGGAAACCAGGCCTTGCAATACATTATAGCAAACAGATAGGGAAGAAGCTGCGTAATGCGGAAAACAGGATCGTCAATCTTTTACATAAAGATGTGCGAAGCAGGCTACTTGGTTTCATCTATAACCTCGCCGTTCAACAAGGTTGTTCCGGATC
>JANMMA010000139.1:0-13509 GCA_031372815.1 Sphingobacteriales bacterium | reverse complement strand
TTATCGTAATGGTGATCGGTTTTATGATCAGCATGATCAGGAGATTTACCGTGTAATAAAAATCTTTGTTAAAAGCCATCCGCTCTAGCAACTTAAACCTCAATCGTTTACTGCAAAAGATAGGATTTTGGAGAAGGTTTTGTAATTTGTATCCATGCTTGCAGCCAGACTATTGAGAATGTTGAGTACGGGGATGATTATCGTCTGCCTGCTATCATCTGCCGATGGTTTTGCACAATCGAGGTATGGTCCGAATGACACCCTGCTTGTTCCAATCATCATTTATAACGGCGATACGCTTCCTTACCGCGAACTGGATTATGTAATTGTTTCTGCAAAAATGACGGAAGCGCAGAAGGAAGCGTACCGTAAATGGACGAGACTCAGAAATGCGGTGTACGTCACGTATCCTTATGCACGACAGGCGAGTTATATCATCAACGAGATCAATTTCAACCTGGGGCGGATTCACGAAAAAAAACAACGCCAGCAATACATCAAAAGCAAGGAAGCAGAATTGAAGAAAAGGTTTGCCGACCCCTTGACCCAACTTTCGGTTTACCAGGGCAAGGTGCTTATGAAACTGATCAATAGGGAAACCAACAATTCATGTTACAACATCATTAAAGAATATAAGGGTGGATTTTCTGCACGATTCTGGCAAACAGTGGCCTGGATTGTTGGCAGCAGCCTGAAGCAGGATTATGATCCGGGTGGACAGGATGCTGAAATGGAATCCATTGTGCGGGAAGTAGCAACTATGTACCGAAGTTAATGTGGTGATTGTTTAGTGCGATAGTGTGGTTAGTTCATTGTGTACGGATGTTCTATTCTAATACATTTTCGCCAGCGATTAGAACATTTGGAGTTTTACTATCTTGCAGATATGAAACTTGATATTCTGGCTATTGGCGTACACCCTGACGATGTGGAACTGGGATGTTCCGGCGTGTTGATCAATGAAATAAAAAACGGGAAAGCTACTGGTATTGTGGACCTTACTCAGGGTGAGTTGGGAACCCGTGGAACTATAGAAACCCGTTATGCAGAAGCCACTTCAGCAGCCAAAATCATTGGCGTGAAAGTCCGCGAAAACCTGAAAATGCGCGATGGCTTTTTTAAGAACGATGAAGAGCACCAGATGTGCCTCATCAGAACCATCAGAAAATATCAGCCAGAAATAATTATTGGAAATATTTTGAACGACAGGCACCCTGATCATGGCAGGGCAGGTCACCTGATCGCTGACGCATGTTTTCTTTCGGGACTCGCTAAAGTGAAAACAACAGGGGATGATGGACAGCCACAGGAAAAATGGAGACCAAAATATGTATTGCACTATTTGCAGGACTGGTACCACGAGCCTGACATTCTGATCGATATCAGTGATGTCTTTGAACAGCGAATGGAATCCATTAAAGCCTACTCAACGCAGTTCAATGCAAATGACAATGGAGAAGAACCCCAAACCTATATTTCCACGCCTGATTTTCTCGACAGTGTAATTGCGCGCGCAAGAATGTTTGGAAAACGCATTGGCGTAAAATATGCAGAAGGATTTATTACCGAAAAAAAGATCGGTATACACAGCCTGGATGCCTTGGTTATGGTAGAAACGTAAGCTTCACAATAGGAATTCGATCTTTACACATTAACATAAAAAATATTCATGTCTGGAGTTAAAGTAGGATTGGTACAAATGTCATGTACTGCAAGTAAACAGGACAACATGGGCAAAGCCGTACAAAAACTGCGTGATGCTGCTGCACAGGGTGCCCAGATCATTTGCCTGCAGGAGTTATTTACCTCGCTGTATTTCTGTGACGTGGAAGACTATGATCATTTCAAACTGGCGGAACCAATACCTGGCCCGTCTACCGATATACTTTCGAACCTTGCGGGTGAACTTGGCGTGGTGATCATTGCATCATTGTTCGAAAAAAGGGCACAAGGTCTGTACCATAATACCACAGCAATCATTGACGCTGATGGAAGCTACCTGGGAAAGTATAGGAAAATGCACATTCCTGATGACCCTTCGTACTATGAAAAATTTTACTTCACTCCCGGCGATCTGGGCTATAAAGTGTTTAAGACAAAATTTGCAACGCTTGGTGTACTGATCTGTTGGGATCAGTGGTATCCGGAAGCGGCAAGGATCACATCGCTCATGGGCGCTGAAGTATTATTTTATCCAACCGCCATTGGTTGGGCAACGTCTCAGGATGAAGCCACGAATACAGAGCAGTATGGTGCCTGGCAAACTATTCAAAGAAGCCACGCTGTGGCCAATGGTGTGCACGTTGTAAGCGTGAACAGGGTAGGGTTTGAACAGAACGGTGCAATGAAGTTCTGGGGTGGATCTTTTATCGCCAATCCCATGGGCACCGTGGTGTATCAGGCCTCACACGACAATGAAGAAGTCGTCGTAAAGGAAATAGATCTCAGTAAAACAGATACCTACCGGACGCACTGGCCGTTTATGCGTGACCGTAGGATCGATAGTTACCAGCCTATTACCAGAAGATATATTGATGATGAGTAAAGATGATATATCATATTCCCACCCGATTTTGCGATAGTTGGAATCCTCATTTAACATGCTTCGTTGATACGATACGGTTAAAATAAATACCGGTAATTTATTAAATTTTAGTAGCTTTTCGGGGTCCAGCATTTAACCCTCAAACACAACTGTTATGGCTTCATCAAAAATGGAGACAACAATTCCTATGGATGAAAGATCCATCAGGACCTATTCACCTTATTACCAGCCTTCTTCATCCAGAATTGATTCACTTGATCTGATCAAAGGCATCGCCCTTCTTTTTGGCTTATTTGTGAGTGTTTATGTGTGGGGTGGTTTCACTGACGGATTGCAATATGAACTTATTGGGAAATCCAAAGGAGCAAGGCATATCATTTATGTTGCGCTTTCCTTTTTCCTTGAAGGAAAGATGCGCGGACTGATTTCCATCGCTTTCGGTGCCGGAATGGTGTTGTTCATGGTAAGTCCGCACAAAGGATCTGGCCTCAGCAATGCAGAACTCCTGGTGCGGCGAAATTTGTGGCTGATGGCATTTGGACTTTTTAATGCGTTTATATTTTTATGGCCGCAGGACATTTTATTTCACCTTGGCATCATGGGACTGTTGTTGTTTCCTTTCTGTAGGATGAATGCTCGTGGATTAATGATAGCTGTAGTATTGCTTATACTGATTGGTGGGGTAAAAAACTACTGGTATTTCGCAGATGATAAACACGCTTACAATAAGTACCTGGTGTTGCAGTCCCTGGAGAAAAAATTTTCGAAAGACAGTGCTGCAAGAATGAAAACAAACGATTCTACGCTCTTTAAAAAACGTCAGGCCGGGCCGGTCGGTATCGCAGATTCTGTTTTCAACCAGAAAGTAGCTGATTCACTGGCTAAGAAAGCAGGAGATACCCTCACCCGGAAACAAAAGGACGAAAAACAAGCATGGGAAGGAATAGCCAAGAAATATTCCCGTGACGCTAAGGCAGACAGTGCCAACAATAAAGCTTTGCAGCAAAACAATTATGCAAAAAATTGGAACCATCTTCTTCAAAATATTAAGTCACGCGAATCGGGATGGTTTTATAGAAACGGTGTCTGGGAATTTTCAGCCCTTATCCTATTGGGTATGCTGCTGTTGAAAATCGGATTCTTTAACAACAGATTTACCAGTTCGCAATATATGCTAATGGCTTTTGCGGGAATCATTCTGGGGTTAGCCTGCGGATGGTATAGGCTTCATTTTCACCATTTAGCTGTTCAGAATTATGCTGAATTTGTAAAATCAAGGAGCCTTCCTCACACCGTTCTCTGGTCATTCGAAAGAGCGTTCATGGTGTTTGGAATTGCAGCTAAAATGGTATGGCTGGTTCAGAAGGGAATATTCAGGAAGTTGACTGGAGTTTTCGCGGACGTAGGGAAACTTGCACTTTCCAATTACCTGCTGCAAAGTATTTTATTATCTGTTTTCTTTTATGGATACGGTATGGGGTACTTCGGCAGGCTCTCAACGTTTAGACTATATTTTCTTGTTGTGGAAGTATCCATCATTCAGGTGGTATTCAGTGTATTATGGACAAGGTATTTTTATTACGGACCTGCCGAATGGTTGCTACATTCGGTGATACATAAACGAAAACTGCCTTTCTTAAAAAGGGAGAATGAAATCAGGCCAACTCTTGAAAAAGAATTACATACCGCGATCTAAAAAGTTTAGCTATGCAAACGGACAATACCAATCCTGCAACTTCATATACTACCAATACAGGCAATGAGTATGAAGTAATGACCATTAAAATAAACCCATCTGTTCCACACCCAGTTGATAAGGCCGATCGTATTCAAACCGTAGATCTTATCAGGGGCTTTGCGCTCCTGGGTATTCTGTTAATGAACATACCCGGATTTGGTGGAGTAGATGGAATGATGTTTGAAAAAATTCTGAATGGTCCCCATAATACCAAAGATTATTATGCTGTGGAAACCATCTTTACTTTTTTTGATGGCACGATGAGGGGATTATTTTCCATGATCTTCGGAGCAGGGATGATTCTTTTCACCATGAACAAGAAAGAAGTACCTGGCGGGCCATCTGTAGCAGAATATTATTATCGCAGGCTTTTATGGCTGGTGGCATTTGGTCTTTTGAACCAGTATGTCTTACTATGGTTTGGTGATATTCTTTTCTTTTACGGACTGATGGGTATGATACTTTATGCTTTCCGAAATTCAAGCCCTAAAGTATTGTGGATACTTGGACTGGTTTGCATGGGCATTGGCGTTTTCAAAGGGATCGGTCCATACCAGGAACAACGGGCAACAAGGTTGAATTATGTTGCCGCAAAAGCAGCAGAAAAGGAAAAAAAGAAACTTACGCCCGAACAGGAGGAAGCATTGAACGCCTGGCCGGAATATGAAAAAAATAATAAACCCGATAGTGCAAGATCAGCAGAACGCATTACTCAAATGCGTGGTAATTATGCCTCTGTATGGAAACAATTGTTACCGGGAAGTGCAGGTTATGAAATCGGCTACACATATGATGGACTCTGGGATATGTTATGCATGATGTTTATAGGGATGGCATTGTTTAAAGTAGGTTTCTTTTCAAATGAGGTCAGAGGTTCTACGTACCTGATGGTGTTGCTGCTAGGCTATGGTTTGGGAATTACCCTGGGATATTATTTTTATAAAGGGATTGAATCGAATTTCCTTCGGCCAGGCCCTTATTTCGATGCTTACAGGGTTCCCCATAGTGTATTATTCGACTTGAGGCGATTACTTCTTTGTACCGGACACGCAAGTCTGCTGATGCTGGTATACCGTAGTAAAATGGTCCCATGGTTAATGAAGGCGCTGGCTAATGTAGGACAGATGGCCTTTACCAATTACCTTGTCCAAAGTATCCTTTGTACACTGTTTTTTTATGGGTATGGTTTCGGCAATTATTACAAATTGAGTTTTCATCAACTCTATTATGTCGTTTTTGTCATCTGGATTGTTCAACTGATCTATTCGTCGATATGGCTGAAATATTTCAAGTTTGGACCATTTGAATGGATTTGGCGTTCGCTGACATATTGGAAAAAACAGCCCATGAAAATCGCCAATCAAAAAGAGCCAAGTTCCGGGATTTGATTTCAGTTAAAGGCTTTGGATTATCTTGCAGCCCTGAATGCAGACCTTTATGAATGATCGTACGCCACGTTCACTTGGTTACCGTTTTCCAGCAGAATTTGAAACACACGAAGCTACCTGGTTGAGCTGGCCTCACAAGGAAGCCTCATGGCCGGGTAAAATAGATACTATATTTCCCAGGTATGCTGAGTTTGTAAAGTGGTTGTCTGATAGCGAGAAGGTCCGTATCAATGTGTCCGACAAAGCCATGCAGTCCTTTGCCGCTACTCATCTGGAGCAGGCCGGTGTAACTATGGACCAGGTCGAATTTTTCCTTCATCCAACCAATGATGCCTGGTGTCGTGATCATGGTCCGGCCTTTTTAGTAAACCGGGATGCAGTACAAGAAAAAGTAATTGTTGATTGGAACTATAATGCATGGGGCGGAAAATATCCTCCTTACGATCTCGACGATGTAATCCCAACACTAATTGGTAAACATTATAACCTGCCTGTGTTCAATCCGGGCATTATCATGGAAGGTGGATCTGTTGACTTTAATGGTGCTGGCACGCTGATGACTTCAAGACAATGTCTGTTGAATGAAAATAGGAATCCAACTTTAAATCAGGGACAGATAGAACAATTTCTCTGCGATTACTATGGTGTTGAACAGGTGTTGTGGGTTGATGAAGGTATTATCGGTGATGATACAGACGGACATATAGACGATACCGTGAGGTTTATCAATGAAGAAACCGTGATTACCGTTGTGGAAGAAAAAAAAGAGGATGAAAATTATTCTCTGCTACAGGAAAACCTGAAACAATTGAAGGGCATGCGATTGTTGAATGGTAAACAGTTAAATATTATTGAACTGCCGATGCCTGATCCAGTGATCTGGGAAGGCCAGCGATTACCGGCATCTTATGGCAATTTTTATATTTGTAACAAGTACGTGATTGTTCCCACCTTCAGGTCTGCAAAAGACGAAAAAGTATGCATGATCATTCAGGACTGTTTTCCAAAGCATAAGGTCATTGGTATCGATTCTACAGATATTATTTGGGGACTGGGAAGTTTTCATTGCCTGAGCCAGCAGGAACCGGTGGTCTAGCCTAATTGGGAAATTGGGAGATAATTTCACTCATTTTCCAATTTACCAATTTGATTCCCGTGCTTCACATTACTTGATATATTCTCTACGGTCCACTCAATCCTTTCTATTTGCTGATGTTGCCTTACGAGGCAGTCTTTTTTACTGCAAATGGTGCAGGAGAAATCCAGGCATCCGTCTGAATGGACGAATAACTCCATCGATTCACCGAATTCATTTTTTACCAGTGTAGAAAGGTCATCAATTTCTTTATGCGCTTCATGGACGTTTAGGTACCAGGGTACAGTAAGGTGTGCGTCAAGATGAAGCGTGGAGCCAAACTTTATAATACGGATATTGTGCAGGTCGATCCAGTTATCATGCCGGTTTTTGTTTAATACGTCCACAAGTTTCGTGAGTAACTCACCGTCCACTTTATCCATGATCCCTTCAAGGGATGACTTGATGATGCCAACACCTGTGTACAAAATGAACAATGCAAAACCCATGGCCACCATGCTGTCAAGCTTATTATATTTCGTGAAATATATCAGGGCAAGGCCGATGATGATTCCAATGGTAGAGTAAGTGTCTGTCTGAAGGTGTTTACCACTGGAAATGAGCGCCAGTGAATTATTCTTTTTTCCAATTTTAACACAATACGATCCGGTGACATAATTGATCACCGCCGTGATCGCAACCAGCACAATTCCCCAGTCGAGCCCCTGCAAAGGTTTGGGATTCATCAATCCTTTTATAGATTCATAAATGATGATCACGCCAGCGATGGCGATCATACTTCCTTCAACGGCAGCGGAGATAAATTCTGCCTTACCATGTCCGTATGGATGGTCTTCATCCCTGGGTTTTGCGGCGATATATAAACTGTACAGGCTGATAAACCCCGCCACCATATTTACCGTGCTCTCGAGTGCGTCTGTAAGGATGGATACTGAGTTCGTAATGTACCAGGCCAACACTTTAATGAAGAATAGAATGATCGCTACAATGGTAACGATTTGCTGAAGGCGTAAATTTATTTTTGCGGCAGACAATACCTTGATTTCTTACAATAATACGTAAACACTGAGGGAAACACACAATACGAACAGTTGTTAGTTTTGGATTTAATGATTTATTTTTGTCCTTTGTCAATGTTTTCCTTTAAAATGTCACTATGCATTTCCAACTTACGGAAGAACAGCTTATGATTCAACAGGCTGCAAGGGATTTCGCCCGGCAGCAGTGTAAACCAGGCGTTATTGAACGCGATGAACTGCAACGGTTTCCGAGGGAGCAGATCATGGCGCTCGCTGAACTGGGCTTTATGGGAATGATGGTGGATCCCAAATATGGTGGCGCTGGAATGGATACGGTGAGTTATGTGCTTGCCATGGAGGAGATCAGTAAGATCGATGCCAGCGTAAGCGTATGCATGAGCGTGAACAATAGCCTGGTTTGCTGGGGACTGGAGACTTACGGGTCGGAGCAACAAAAACAACAATACCTCACCCCTTTAGCGCAGGGCAGGAAAGACAATGAATTATATGTCGGTGCATTTTTACTGAGTGAACCTGAAGCAGGTAGTGATGCAACCTCACAACAAACCACTGCTGAAGACAAAGGTGACCATTACCTGTTAAATGGTACTAAGAACTGGATCACCAATGGAAATTCTGCTTCTGTGTACCTGGTGATGGCGCAGACCGATCCATCAAAAGGCAGTCATGGCATTACCGCCATGATCGTTGAAAAATCATACCCGGGTGTTGCAGTTGGTGCTAAAGAAAACAAGATGGGCATCCGCGCCAGCGATACCCACAGCATACTGTTCAATGATGTGAAAGTGCCCAAAGAAAATGTGATTGGGGAAGTAGGGTTCGGTTTTGCTTTCGCCATGAAAACACTGGCCGGAGGTAGAATTGGCATCGCTTCACAAGCACTGGGTATTGCCAGCGGGGCTTATGAAATGGCACTTGAGTATTCCAAACAAAGAAAGGCATTCGGAAAAGAAATCATGCATCACCAGGCCATCCAGTTCAAACTGGCCGACATGGCAACGAGGGTAGAAGCGGCCAGGCTATTATGCCTGAAAGCAGCCTGGGAGAAAGATAACGGGATAGACTACACGCTATCATCCTCCATAGCCAAAGTATATGCATCGGAGACAGCCATGTGGGTAAGCACAGAAGCAGTGCAGGTGCATGGTGGATACGGCTATGTAAAAGAATACCATGTGGAGCGGCTGATGCGGGACGCTAAGATCACCCAGATATATGAGGGTACCAGTGAAGTGCAAAGAATTGTAATCGGACGTCAAATATTGAAATAACCTATGGCAGTTTTTGAACAGGAATACCAGAAGGTATTGACGCATTGCAGGGAAAAACAAGTCACGCTGATCGCCGTCTCTAAAACAAAACCCGCAGAAGACATACTCGCTTTGTATGCGCTGGGACATCGGGATTTTGGAGAAAATTATGTACAGGAGCTCGTAGACAAACAGGCATTACTTCCAAAAGATATCCGCTGGCATTTTGTCGGACACCTTCAATCAAACAAAGTTAAGTATTTAGCGCCTTTCATACATATGATCCACGGTGTTGACTCACTGAAACTCCTGCAGGAGATCAATAAACAAGGCGCACGTAAAAAAGCCAAAATCAATTGCCTGTTACAAGTACACGTGGCTCGTGAAGAAACCAAATTCGGGCTTGATGAAACAGAATTAAACGCCTTACTGGACACCATCTCATCGACCGATGAGTGGGAGTTTATAAGAATTTGCGGCATGATGGGCATAGCCAGCTTTACTTCAGACAAAGAAACGGTTAGGGCTGAATTCAAATCATTAAAAAATATTTTTGACCGTTGCCGTGATCAATATTTTTATCATGAAGAAAGTTTTTGTGAATTGTCTATGGGAATGAGTGGCGACTATGTTATTGCCATAGAAGAAGGCTCTACCATGATACGTGTAGGGTCACTGTTATTTGGAGAAAGAACAAATGCAGTATAGTTAAGTTTTATTTTTTCTTATAATTCAGCACTAAAGTGCAAAGCGTTTTTACACCTGTATCCAGTTTACTATCGTCGATAAAAAAATCAGGCGTATGGTGTGGTGCTGCTTTTTTGGGATCAGCGCCTTTCGGCATTCCGCCGACCCACATAAAAAATGCCGGAGCTTTCTCGCCAAAATAGGAGAAATCTTCTGCAGCCGTTGACCAGGAACTATCTACAACATTCTCTTTACCCAAAGCTTTTTCAAGGTATGGTATCATCATGTTCACCAGCGCCGGATCATTGTTGGTAACCAGTGTTTTTGTATCTATGATCACCTCTACTGTGGCACCCCAATAGTCGGCTACAGACCGCGATAACTTACGGATCCTTTCATGCACTTCCTTTTGCATCTTGCTGTCCAGTGTGCGGATGGTTCCTTCAAGAACGGCTTCTTCGGGAATGATGTTGGGTCTAACCCCTGCCGTAAACTTACCAACAGAGATCACTACCGGAGCAAGCGAGAGGTCTTCCTGGCGGCTCACTATAGTTTGCAGACCATTTATGATTTGAGTTCCTACAACAATAGGATCGATGCCTGTCCATGGGGTAGACCCATGCGTTTGTTTTCCTTTAATCTTTATGGTGAACCAGTCAGATGATGCCATAAATGCACCACGTTTATAATTAACTTTACCCGTTTCGATCAGGGAATTAATGTGTATACCGAATATGGCATCAACTGCAGGGTTTTCCATCACCCCCTCTTTTATCATCAATGGAGCACCTCCTTCTTCGTTGGCAGGCGGACCTTCCTCAGCAGGTTGAAAAATAAATTTAACTGTTCCTGCAATATCTTTTTTTATAGAAGCCAGTACTTCGGCGGTTCCCATCAGCATAGCCACGTGTGCGTCATGCCCACAGGCATGCATAACCGGAACCTGCTGCCCATTATATGATGCCACTACGGTTGACTTAAATGGAAGATCAACCCTCTCGAGTACAGGTAAGGCATCCATATCTGCCCTTAACGCCACTACTGGCCCGGATTTACCACCCTTCAACAAACCCACCACGCCTGTTTTGCCGACGCCTGTTTTCACTTCGATCCCCAATGATTTCAGATGTGCAGCGATGTATTGTGCGGTCTCCGTTTCGCGATTTCCAAGCTCGGGATGCTGGTGAAGGTGTCTCCTCCATTCAATCAGTTTTGGCAATATAGCGGTCGATTTCTGAAGTGCCTTTTCTTCTAGAGATACTTGCGCATATGAAGCATAACACCAACCTAAAACAAAGAATAACATGATATACTTAAGCATATTTTACGGCTATTATAGAACCATGGAAATTACAACTTTAACGTATTCCTAGTAGTTAGAACTTTGTAACTATTTGCATTTGTTTATTTTTGCGCCATTACTAAAACCATTAAAATCTCTGTTTATGAATGCTAAAATCTTTTTATCAGCTGTATGTTTAATTGTGGCGACGGGTGCGATGTCGCAGGTTAGTTTAGGTGTCCAGGGTGGGGGCGTGTTTTCTATGCCGAGAGTTGAAGAAGAATTTTTACCTGGTCAAATAATAAAAGGTGATCCAAAGTTTGGGTACCAGTTTGGATTCATTACCGATATTCCATTTGGCGAGGGTGGACTACGTTTAATGCCAGAGTTAAACTATATCAATAAAGGCTTCAAACTTAATACCTCATTTAATTTACTGGGCACTGATTATGCTATTGATGGTACGTCCAGTATCAACTATATAGAGTTACCGTTGAATCTTGCCTATACAGTTCCTGTTGGAGATAATTTTTTGGTGATAGGTGCCGGACCTTATGGTGCATATGGCATTAATGGAAAAGTAAAAGCAACTACAACAATAGATGGCCAGTCGTCAAAAGGAGAGGATAAAGTTGAATTCGGCAGTGGTGAGGAGCAGACCAAACGATTCGATTACGGACTCAATTTTATGGCTGGTTACCTGGTTGGTAATGGGTTGACTGTAAAGCTGAATTATTCTTTTGGACTGGCTGAATTGTCAAATTCTACCACAGCGAGGTATAAAAACAGTTACCTGGGACTTACCTTGGGCTACTTTTTTAAACGTGCCGGCGAATAAGCTTATAAAAAAATATTTAAAAGGGCCTTTTTTGGCCCTTTTTTTTATGTCTTTTTTCCTGTTCGGGGCATTTATTGTTAACCAAGGCCATCCCGGGGTTTTTCCTTACCTTTGCAACCTCAATTTTAGACATGATTAGTGCAAGAAACATCACGCTGGCCTATGGTAAAAGGGTCCTTTTCGAAGAAGTAAACCTAAGTTTCCAAAAAGGAAACTGTTATGGTGTGATTGGCGCCAATGGTGCTGGTAAATCTACCTTTCTCAAGATACTTAGCGGAGAGATCGAACCCAATAAAGGCAATGTTGAGATCACCCCCGGTGAACGTCTTGCGGTACTGAAACAAAACCAATTTGAGTTCGACGAAGCCACTGTTCTGAATACCGTACTTATGGGCCACAGTAAGATGTGGAAAGTGACGCAGGAAAGGGAAATGATTTATTCACTGGCAGATTTTTCAGAAGAAGACGGACTGCGCGCCGGTGAACTGGAGCATGAGTTTGGTGAGATGGGCGGATACACTGCGGAAAGTGATGCTGGTGTATTGCTGGGCGACCTCGGCGTGAAAGAACAATACCACCAGTCGCTATTGAAAGACATTCCATCAAACTTAAAGGTCAGGGTATTGCTGGCCCAGGCATTATTTGGGAATCCTGATATCCTGTTGCTTGATGAGCCTACCAACGGCCTGGATATTGAAACCATTTCATGGCTTGAAAACTTTCTGGCAGATTATGAAAACATCGTCCTTGTGGTAAGCCACGACCGTCACTTTTTGGATGCGGTATGTACCCATGTTGCGGATGTGGACAGGGCCAAGATCAAAATATACACAGGTAATTACACATTCTGGTACGAGTCGTCACAGTTAATGGCGAGACAGTTGGGTGACAAGAATAAGAAAACCGAAGACAAGCGCCAGGCCCTTATTGATTTCATCGCCCGATTTAGTGCAAATGCGTCCAAATCAAAACAAGCCACTGCACGTAAAAAAGCGCTCGAAAAACTTACTATTGAAGAGATACAGCCCTCGAACAGAAAATATCCTGGTATTATATTTCAACCATTGCGTGAAGTAGGTAACCAGATATTAAATGTGGAGAACCTGAGTAAATCGGTAGATGGACGTAAACTATTTGACAAAGTCACGTTCAGTATAAATAAGGGCGATAAGATCGCTTTCGTCAGCAAGGATCCCCTTGCTGTTACACAGTTTTTTGAGGTCATCAACGGCCTTGTAAATGCCGATGGTGGAAAATTTGAATGGGGTACTACCATCAGCAAAGCTTATCTCCCGGTGGAGAACAATGAGTTTTTTACAGGTGGATTGTCATTAATGGACTGGCTTAGGCACTATGTTCCAACACACGTAACCGATGCGGATGAACCATTTCTGCGTGGATTCCTGGGTAAGATGTTGTTCTCTGGCGACGATATAACCAAAAAGACAAATGTACTGAGCGGAGGAGAAAAAGTTCGTTGTATGATCTCCAGGATGATGTTGCAGAATCCTAACTGTATCATCCTTGACCAGCCAACAAATCACCTTGACCTGGAAAGCATCCAAAGTTTCAACGAGCAATGCGTGGATTATAAAGGCATCATACTACTCACCTCACATGACCACACCTTTATGCACACCACTTC
>JANMMA010000117.1:0-6511 GCA_031372815.1 Sphingobacteriales bacterium | reverse complement strand
TTATCGTCAGTTTAGTTCAGCCGTTAAAGTACTTTACCATAGCCAGGCAAACGGCAACGGGTTCCTTTTCAGCGGCGGACTGGCCTTCCGGAAAGGAAAAACAAATCATTTTCTTACCGGCGACCTGAAAGACGGAAGTTTTACCAATAACCGATATATAACAGAAGAGATCAGGGGCAAAGGCTTTGTGGTAGGGATAGGATATGGTTTCAACCTCACAGAAACCCTTAACGCCCGGCTGGAGTTAAATCATTATGCATTTAATGCATTAAACGATATGCAAACCCTGACGCTGAAGATTGGATTCTGATCTTTCTAAATGGATTTCGCTAGCCGTATCTTTGCGCGAAATTCAGGTACATGTTGCAGATCAGTTATATCCGTCAGAACAGGGACCTGGTCATCAAAAGACTGGCGGTCAAGAACTTTAATGAACCCCAGGTAATCGACAACCTGATCAGCCTCGACGAACAGAAAAGAAAAATTCAGACTTCGCAGGAAGAAAAACTGGCCAGCCGCAATGCGGCATCCAAAGAAATAGGTATGCTCATGGGCAAAGGCATGAAGCAGGATGCTGAAGCCAAGAAGGATGAAGTGGCCAGCCTCAAGCGGGAGATTGATGCCCTGGAACAACAATTAACTACGGTAGAAAAAGAAATAACAGATATACTGGTTCGCATTCCCAATCTTCCAGGCGACCTGGTTCCTGTCGGTAAGACCCCGGAAGACAATGAGGTGGTCAGGGAGGGTGGTGTAAAACCAACCTTGCCATCTGCCGCACAGCCGCACTGGGACCTTATCCGCAAATATGACCTTGTTGACTTTGAAACCGGCGTAAAACTCACCGGCAGCGGCTTCCCCCTGTATAAGGGCAAAGGCGCAAAATTGCAACGCGCCC
This sequence comes from Sphingobacteriales bacterium, assembly GCA_031372815.1. Classification (GTDB taxonomy): domain Bacteria; phylum Bacteroidota; class Bacteroidia; order Chitinophagales; family Chitinophagaceae; genus Pollutibacter. The sequence continues at coordinate 5,613 of JANMMA010000117.1, read as the reverse complement.
TCATCCAGTATTTTCTCGATTACAACACTTTTGCGGGCTACACTGAATACCTGCCACCCTTGATGGTTAACGAGGCAACCGCATGGGGTACGGGACAGTTGCCAGACAAAGAAGGACAGATGTACTACATGCCGGCAGATAATTTTTATATGATTCCTACGGCTGAAGTGCCGGTCACGAATATATACCGCGATGAAATAGTTAAAGAGGCAGACCTTCCCATTAAGATGACGGCGTATACACCTTGTTTTCGCCGTGAGGCGGGAAGCTTTGGGAAAGACGTCAGAGGTTTGAACCGTGTACATCAATTTGACAAGATCGAGATCGTTCAACTTGTCAAACCAGAACATAGTTATAGTGTATTAGATGAAATGGTAAAGCATGTAGAGACCCTTGTTCAGAGCCTGGGACTTCCTTACCGGATTCTTCGCCTATGCGGTGGCGATATGAGCTTCGCGTCTGCGCTTACCTATGATTTTGAAGTATTCAGTGCAGCACAGGAAAGGTGGCTCGAAGTGAGTTCTGTTTCTAATTTTGAATCTTTTCAGACGAACAGAATGAAAATCCGTTTTAAGGACGGAAGTGGTAAGACACAACTGGCGCATTCGCTAAATGGAAGTTCTCTTGCACTGCCCAGAATCCTTGCCAGTATCCTTGAAAATTACCAGGAACACGATCACATAAGGATACCGGAAGTCTTACAGGACTATTTTAAAGAAAAAGAAATAAGATGATCAATTATGGGGATGACCTGCAGGCCAGGTGGTGGAAACTGGAAGAAAAACTGATGGAAAGATTCGGCAAAAAGCCGGATATGGAAACCATACTTTTTTTAGTTGGTATACAGGAGTTTGGTGACCTCCGCGAGAAATTTACCAAAGAACAAAAGCAGGACCTGATGCACGTTGCTGTGTGTTCGATTTTGTCGAACAGCGGATATTACGAACTGGATGGTGTTGATGAAGACGGCTGGCCCCATTTTAAACAATTGAAGCACATTGCACCCATGTCGCTGAAAGAGCAGGAAGATTTTCTGAAAGATCACATACTCTTATACTTTCAAAATAACGAGGTTATATAATCATGAAATATTTTCTAAGTATTTGTCTGCTTATAATCTCTGTTAGTGTGATGGGGCAGAAAGACATCAAACTAAAAAAAAGAGACCTGAGAAAAGATGTGCTGTTGGTAACGGATAGCGGGTCAGTAGTCTTGCGGTTATCAGATTCTACACCACTCCATCGCAACAACTTTCTGAAGCTTGTTAAACAGGGATATTATGATACAGTATTGTTTCATCGGGTGATCGAAAAATTTATGATACAGTCGGGCGATATATCAAGCAAGCACGCCAGGCAGGGCGAAATGCTGGGAAATGGCGGACCGTCATACACCATTCCTTCAGAATTCAGGCCCGGCCTATTTCACAAAAGGGGTGCACTTGCCGCAGCCAGAATGGGTGATGATGTCAATCCCCGCAAAGAAAGCAGCGGAGCACAGTTCTATATAGTACAGGGCAAAAAATTCAGTCCGGCAGGCCTGGATTCCGTTGAATCATTCAGGTTGAAAGGTAGAAAAATTCCCGCTGAACACAGGAAGATTTATGAAACCATTGGAGGTGCTCCGCACCTTGACCAGGGGTATACTGTGTTTGGAGAAGTTATTTCAGGTATGGAGGTAGTCGATAAAATTGCGGCAACAAAAACTGCAGGCCCTGAAGAGGGTAACAGGCCGCTCCAGGATATCCATATCATCAAAGCGTCGCTGATCAAAAGAAAGAAAATGTAAGGGTGCAATCAACTCATTTAAACCTATGAAATCTTCTACCAGAGACAATTAAATGTAAAGAACAACAGGATTTTCTTCATATTTGCTACAATAAAAACATGAACATGAATTTTCCAGATAATCTTCGTTATACAAAAGATCATGAATGGGTTTTACTCGAAGGCAATACAGCTACTATCGGTATAACCGACTTTGCTCAAAGCGAACTGGGAGATATAGTATATGTAGATATCGATTCCATGGGTAAAGAAATCGCTGCAGAATCTGTTTTCGGAACTGTTGAAGCAGTAAAAACTGTCAGTGACCTTTTCCTTCCCATTACAGGAACCATCATTGAAAAAAATGCTGAACTGGATGCTCATCCTGAACTTGTAAACCAGGATCCTTATGGAAGCGGATGGATGGTCAAAATGACGGTGAGCGATCCAACAGATATCAATACGCTTCTCGACTCAACAGCATACCAGGCACTCGTCCATTAAAAATGATCATGCGCAAACTGCTTAGCAGTAAATGGCCCGCCATCGGATGGACAATATTAATTTTTGTGCTGCTGACCGTGGGAACGGGAAACCTGGAGAAAGTACCTATGCTTGGTGTACCTCATCTTGACAAGGTTGTGCACTTCATACTGTTCGGAACACTGGTCTTCCTATGGTGGTCTTTTCTGTACGAAAAACAAAAATTTTTTTCGCTGTCAATGTTACTCACGATTTTTCTAGCCGTAACAGCTTATGGAATCGGGATGGAGTTTTACCAGAAATATTTTACCTCGAGGGAATTCGAGTTGGGCGATATATACGCCGATGCAGCAGGCGCTGCAATGGCTTCTTTCATCTGCAGCTATATAAAAAATTAGCCCCTATGGAAATAGGGGCCGCAACCAAAACTAACTGCTTATGAGAAAATTGACTATTCAATTTATTCTATATGTAAGACACAAACCGAGTGCCAAGGTTTAACCATATCCTGTTAATAGATTGATAAAGAACCTGGCCTGAAATCTAACGTTGCACACTACAAAAAATTGTGTACTCCGGTCTGCATGCTGTAAAAGATCTACACATATAAGACGCCATGTAAGGGAAATGGTTGTAGCCCGTTCTCACAAAAAATTGCCAAAGCGTCTTCAATACTTTTAAGATTATTACGTTATGGATGAATAAAATCCATCCAGCGTGAAAAATATCTTCATTTTCTTTCTGTGCTTTTGCCTGGCAGGTTCAGCCAACGCACAGTTCAAATTCGGTGTTCAGGGAGGTATGAACATTTCTAAAATGCAGTATTCCATGCCAATGATCTCCCGAACGGATAACTTTCGGCTCGGACCCAACCTGGGCGTCATGTTTGGCATTGATTTGGGCGATTCACCTTTAAGTTTGCTCCAGGAAATCAATTATTCTACTAAGGGGTTTTTATATACAGGTCTTCAGGACCAATACCAGGTAGCCACCGGGGTGGACGGTAATGTATTTATCAACTACCTGGAGATGCCGCTTAACCTGTTATACTACTCAGGTCTCGGAAAAGGACACTTTTTCTTCGGTGGAGGTCCTTATGTGGCCGTCGGACTTTCCGGTAAGTCGAAAGTGATTTTCAGTGAAAAAGAAGTGGAAGAACTCGACATTGTATTTGGAAACGAGCCTGGTGCGTTGAAAAAAACGGACTATGGCGTCCAGGGGTTAATTGGCTATAAACTGGGGTATGGATCATCCATCAAATTGTTTTATTCCCATGGCATAGCAAACTTGTCAAATGTTCCTTCCGAAACGATCAGCAACAGGAACTTTGGTGTCTCTTTTGGCTATTTCTTTGGATCCGGAAGAAAGTAATTCTCAGTTCCTTGATAATAAAAAAGCTGTCGTGAAAAGAACAGCTTTTTTATAAGCAAGAATAGTATGAAGCATCTAGTTAAAAAGACCCTTTAGTATTCCACCAATGCCACCACCAGCACCAGCGCTCTGCTGTGCACCGCCTGAAACCCTCGCAATAATGTCCTGCAGATCAGTATCACCGTCACCATCCACGTCACCGCCGGCTCCCTGGAATTTTTGTAGCATATCCTGAAAATTAATGCCTCCCGCTTGTCCGCCCGTCAGCGATTGCATAACACTGTTGATATCCACACTGGTGTCATTAGGATCGGCAACTTTTGACCTAAGACCGGCCAGAACCTGGGGAATAAGGCTACTACTAACCTGTGATGCCTGGGATGGATTCATGTTATAATCGCTGGTTAGTTTGCCCGTGAAAGAATTCATGATATTCCTTACTATGGGATTATCAAGAAGGCCGCCCCCAGAACCATTATTACCGAACAGTCTCATCACCTGCGCAAGTCCGCCACCGGCAAGTGCACCCTGGAGCCCGCTCATGATAGAACTTCCTGCATCGCCCAAAACCTGGTTATTCTGTTCGTTTGGAATTGCAGGGTTGTCAATAACGGCAGACTGTCCCTGTTGTTTGAGCAAATCCATCAGTTGATCTAACATAAGCTTGTTTTATTTTTAAGTTAGTAGAATCTGGTCTAAGCCAATTATTTTGTTCAGGAAATTAATTCTGTTGGGCAAGTTTTTCAGCATTTTCTGCAAATTGTAATGCATCGATGAGTTCAGCTATACCTCCATTCAGAACTTCATCAAGATTATATAAAGTCATGCCAATACGGTGATCAGTAACCCTACCCTGCGGAAAATTATAGGTTCTGATCTTGGCTGAACGATCACCAGTGCTTACGAGACTCTTCCGGTGCCTCGATATTTCATCTTCCTGCTTTCTTACCTGTTCTTCGTATAATTTTGTTCGAAGCATCTGCATGGCCTTCTCCCGGTTTGCCAACTGGGTACGTTCCGTTTGGCACATTACCACCACACCCGTGGTGATATGCGTTAGAATAACTTTTGTTTCCACTTTGTTGACGTTCTGTCCGCCTGCGCCACCGCTTCTTGCAGTCTCCATTTTTACGTCACTATCTTTTACTTCCACATCTACCTCTTCCGCCTCCGGCATTACTGCCACGGTTGCAGCGCTAGTATGGACCCTGCCACTTCCTTCCGTATCAGGAACCCTTTGCACACGATGAACACCGCTTTCAAATTTAAGCGTGCCATATACATCACTGCCCACCACTTCCACCTGGATTTCTTTATAACCACCCACCGTTCCTTCGCTTTCACTAAGGATGGCTGTTTTCCAGCCTTTCTTTTCACAATACCTGAGGTACATACGCAGAAGGTCACCTGCAAACAACGAAGCTTCATCGCCGCCGGTACCGGCCCTGATCTCAAGGATGGCATTTTTATCGTCCTGAGGATCTTTAGGAATCAACAGATTCCTGATATATTTTTCTATGTCTTCCTTCCTTGCTTCCAATCCGGCTGATTCTGCTTTAGCAAGGTCCCTCAATTCAGTATCATCGCCCATTAACGCCTCCCTGTTGAATTCGATATCATCCAGTATATGTTTATACTGGTCATAGGCCTTGACAATAGTTTCGAGATTGCGGTATTCCTTGCTTACCTGGGTAAACTTCCGGTTATCATTAACTATGGCAGGATTTGTGAGCGCAACACCAAGGTCTTCGAACCTTGCCCTGATCGCTTCCAGTTTATCTATCATACTTTTGCTGACGGCATTTTGTGAAGTGCGCAAAGTTACAAAAACAGATCATGGGATACCAGAAACTTAAGGGGGATCATCTTTTTGACGGCAGGAAATTATGGGAAGGCGACCGTATCCTGGTATTGGATGAGGTAGGAAATATGGTCGATGTCATTGCTGAGGAAGAGGCCGGCGACGATGTTGAATACCGGGCCGGACTAATCA
>JANMMA010000092.1:0-4354 GCA_031372815.1 Sphingobacteriales bacterium | reverse complement strand
GCATTTCCTGGTATACCCTGCCAGCAACGGGTATAACTCATATATGGACCGTGATACTGATTCAATAGGCGGCGTCAAACATCCGATGCAGCCCACCAAACAGCTTTACTATACTACTATCGCGATGGATGTGGCTGCCATCCTGCTGTCATTATTGGTTCATCCCTGGTTTAGCATCGGCATAATCATCTATATTCTGGTGTCAAAATCATATAGCTGGCGTGGGATCCGACTAAAAAAATATCCGGTTATTGGTTTTATCACGGTGATCATTTTCCAGGGCGCTTTCACGTTCCTGCTGGTTTATTATTTTAGCAACAGTCATTTTTTTGGCGCTAACCCAACCCTCCCCGCTATTATCAGCACCTTACTCATCGGGGGTTTTTATCCGCTGACACAGATCTACCAACATGAATCTGATTTAAAAGATGGCGTGAAAACCATCAGTTACCGGTTAGGCTACCACGGTACCTTTATATTCTGCGGAATAGTATATACCCTGGCTATGGCATTGTTATTTTATCATTACTGGACCAGGGAGGAACCGCTGAAGTTTGTGTTGTTTATGGTGATCATGGGAGCGGTTCCTGTTTACTTCCTCAAATGGGCAATAAACGTATGGGAAAACAATACTGCAGCTGACTTTAACAATACTATGAAAATGAATGTTATAGCTTCAGTATGCACCAATATCGCATTTTTATCAATTCTCATCTGGAAAATTTTTGAGTAAAATTATTTCGATAGGCACTGATGTACCCAGGTACAAACATGAACAGGAACATATCCTTTCGTTCATGCAAAATTTTTATGCATTGGACGATGTGGAGAAAAGGAAACTCAGGTTTCTTTATCGCCAGAGTGGTATCGAACACCGCTATTCCTGTGTGGGCGACTATTGCAGGCCAATGAACGAATGGAAATTCTTTCCGCATTCAGAAAATATAGAACCTTTTCCTTCGCTGGAATACCGGATGGAATGGTATAACAAATACGCGCCGCCCCTCTCTGTTGGCGCTATCAGGAAATGTCTCGAGCATAAAATAAAAGTGCAGGAGATCACCCACCTGATCACGGTAAGTTGTACCGGGATGAGCGCCCCCGGGCTTGACCTGCAGTTGATGGAACTGCTCGATCTTCCAAGAAATATTTTCCGGACCTCGGTCAATTTTATGGGCTGCTATGCCGCCATCCATGCCTTGAAAATGGCCGACGCATTATGCAAATCCACGCCGGGGGCAAAAGTCCTTCTAGTCTGCACAGAACTCTGCACCCTGCACCTTCAGAAAGAAAATACCATGGATAACCTGGCCTCCGGATTATTGTTTTCGGATGGCTCAGCAGCAGCGTTGGTGGTGGGTGACGACCATCCGGCAAAAGGCCTCACCCTGAAGAGTTTTTACTCAGAAGTGGTTCCAAAAGGCAAGAAGGACATGGCCTGGGAACTTTCCTCCACAGGTTTTCAAATGACCCTTAGCGGATATATTCCCGATCTGATCGGGGAGGACATAGAGGCCCTGGTTAACCGGGCTGTTTCGCAGCAGGGTATGACAAGGCACGATATCAATGAATGGTGCGTACATCCCGGCGGTAAAAAGATATTGGAGGCCGTAGAAAAGAGCCTGACAATCTCCAGGCAGGGACTATCTCCCAGTTATAATGTACTTCGCGATTACGGCAATATGTCGTCTGCCACTATACTATTTGTCCTGAAAGAACTCTACCAGCAGATCCAGCATAAAGAGAATCAGCATATTTTCGCAATGGCCTTCGGACCAGGGCTTACCCTTGAAACCTTTATCGCAGCAACATAATCTGTAATCCCAGGCCACAAAAACCCGGATCAGTTTAGGAAGATACCCATGCTCAGCAGCAAAGAATATTATAGAACTGTAAACGCAAAGCGAAAAATTCCGCGTACCCCACCGGATTTTTCGAGGCGTTCCTACGCACCCGAACTCCTTGATGATCCTGACATCCCATTCGCCGACATTAAACGGAATATGCAGGAACTTGAGTTTATCAACACCCATCTTGGCGGTCACGCCATTACCACTGAAGGCATACTATCACTAATGAGTAACCGAAAACAGGTCCATATATGTGAAATAGGTTGTGGCGGCGGTGATAACCTTAAAGCCATAGAAAAATATCTATCGAGAAAAGGAATTGAGACCTGTTTTACCGGAATTGATATCAAGGATACCTGCATTCAATATGCGAAGGAAAACACTCAACACCTGCACAATACTAATTTTATCTGCGCAGATTACAGGGACGCCGTTCTCTCTGAAAAGCCGGATATCATTTTCTCTTCATTATTCTGCCATCACTTTACCGATGAAGATGTAAAAAACATTATCGAATGGAAATACCGCAACGCTAAGATTGGATTTTTTATCAACGACCTTCAACGCCATCCCCTGGCGTTTCATTCTATCCGGATTTTATCAAACATGTTTTCAAGTTCTTACCTCGTAAAAAATGATGCGCCGCTAAGTGTGCAAAGAGGGTTTTCAAAGGACGACTGGTTCCGGATCATGTCATCGGCCAATATTCCGGGTCTGCGCGCCTCTATCAAATGGAAGTGGGCTTTTCGTTGGTTGATTACCGTTAGTAAAGATCAAATACCTGGCTCCGGCAGTTCAAATTTATATAATGAATGAAACCCAGGCTTTATATGAACCCTCAGCGCTGGTGGAAACCGACAAAATATATGACCTTGCAATTGCAGGCGGCGGATTAGCTGGTTTAACCCTGGCTATTCAACTCCGACGAAAACGGCATTCGGTGATCCTTTTCGAAAAAGAAACCTACCCTTTCCATCGGGTCTGTGGAGAATATATCAGCCTGGAATCTGCTCCTTTCCTGCTGGAAATGGGGCTGGATATGGCTAAACTTAGCCTGCCCATGATCAATAAACTCGAGGTATCATCGCCCGATGGCACAATACTCAACCAAACATTACCACTTGGTGGATTCGGGATCAGCAGGTACCTGCTCGACTTTACCCTGGTCAATATTGCAAAACAGGAAGGTGTGGTGGTTTGCGAGAACGACAAGGTAAGCGACATCGTTTATACGGACGGAGCGTTCGATATTCGGGCTTCGTCTGGAACTTATCGGGCGAAAGCAGCGGCCGGATGTTTTGGAAAAAAATCGAACATCGATATTAAATGGGGCCGGCCTTTTATACGCGAAAAACCCACGAAGCTTAACAATTTTATCGGCGTTAAATATCATATAAAGTCGGACTATCCTGTTGACACCATCGCACTGCATAATTTCAAAGACGGTTACTGTGGGATGTCGAAAATTGAAGAAGATAAGTATTGCCTGTGTTATCTGACAACGGCTGCGAATTTGAAAGCATGCAATGGTTCCATCAAAAAGCTTGAGCAGGAAGTCCTTCAGAAGAATCCCTGGCTCAAAAAAGTTTTTGATTCTGCTGAATTTTTTTTCGGTGAACCTGTAGTGATCTCACAAATCAGTTTTGAAAAGAAATCAACTATCGAGAATCATGTACTGATGGTCGGCGATGCTGCCGGAATGATCACCCCATTATGCGGAAACGGGATGAGTATGGCCATGCATGCAAGTAAAATAGCAGCGGGATTGCTACATGAGTTTTTAGCAGGGAAAATTGGGCGGGATGAATTGGAAAAAATTTACCAGCACGAATGGAACCAACGTTTTGAAGGCCGGCTCAGGGCAGGACGCTATATCCAATCCCTTTTCGGAAGGCCAGTCACCACGAACTTATTTGTAAGAACAATGAAATACTTCCCTGGTCTAGTTACAAAATTGGTTAAACAAACACATGGCGAGGCTTTTTAATAACGAGCGTACAATAAATATTTCCTGTATGTTGCGCCATTTGTTAAACATAGTGGACAGGGTTTTTAAATTGAATTATTTTTAATTTATGAGTGCAGCAAAGAAGACGCTGGTTTTGGGCGCATCAGCCAACCCCGCAAGATATAGTTACCTGGCGATTCAGCGCCTACGCAAGTATGGTCATCCGGTGAAGGCTATCGGCTTAAAAAAATCAATCGTCGAAGACGTGGTGATCGAAACTTCAGCGGATCCTGCAGACAATATTGATACGGTTACGATGTACCTTGGTAAGTCGAACCAGGAACAGTACTACGACTATATCCTTTCCCTACATCCGAAGCGCATCATCTTCAATCCCGGCGCAGAAAATCCCGAACTCGAAAAGCTTGCCAACGATAACGGCATCGAGACAATGGAAGCCTGCACGCTGGTAATGCTGGGCACTAATCAATATTAACTCCTGACGTTTTAATGATTAAATCACATTTACGTTGCGTCCGCAATCGATAAATTGATT
>JANMMA010000046.1:0-3579 GCA_031372815.1 Sphingobacteriales bacterium | reverse complement strand
TTCCGGGTGAACGGAGTAGTACCGAAATAATTAAATTCAAAATATTTATGATAGTCAGCATGATTCTCGTGATAAGCGGTTGAATTCATTAGAAATGCGGGTTTGCTCCAATCTGAGGGGTTTCGATGTATCAATGCAATGGAATACCTTCACAACAGGAAATAAGATGTTTGCAAAAAAATATACCGCGTATTTGCTTTTTTTAGCCGCCTATATTGGTGCGCTGGTAGTAGAAAAACCGGTGTATACGGGTGTGACAGTGCTGGATTGCTTTTCTTACCTGGCAACGATTTTCACGCATCTTTCTATTTTTGGTTTATTAATATTGGCCAACAGTTATTTGTTGATTCCTAACTTGCTGGAGAAAAAATTCTTTGGTGCCTATGCCTTCGCATTGATCGGTTTGATCTTTTTGTATGCTACATCAATGAATCATTATAATCGTGTCCTCCATGAAATAGTGTTGAATGACCAGGTGACTCAAACCAGCTCGGGCTATTGGGACAATTTGGTATACGGAACCTGTTGTACCGTAATTACCTCCATGCTTTACGTGACCCAGAAATGGGCCGCGCAACAAGAACAGGTTAAGAACAGCCAGATCAGTCAGCTGCAAACGGAATTGAAATACCTGCGTCTGCAAATCAATCCTCACTTTCTTTTCAATGGACTCAACACAGTTTATGGTTCTATTGACAGGGGCAATAGTGTGGCGAGAAATATGCTGGTGCAATTTTCCGATCTCCTGAGGTATAATTTGTATGAGGCAGATGTGGACCTGATTGCAATGGACAAGGAGATCAAACACCTTAAGAATTTTGTAGCATTACAAAAGGCGCGTAGTAACGACAACCTGGAAGTAACACTGGATATTAATTACCGGGATGGAACGATCAAGATTGCGCCATTGATTTTTATGGCCTTTGTGGAAAATGCATTTAAATACGCTTCACGGGATGACCAGTCCGCCAACCGGATTTTCATTTCACTAAAACAGGAATCGGGGAAAATCAATTTTGTTTGTGAGAATACCTTTGATGAGGGAGAAACCTCACCGGGTGGAATCGGCCTGGTTAATGCCACGAGAAGATTAGAACTGTTATACAAAGACCGCTATCAACTCGACATAAAAAATGAGAACAATATTTACAGGGTGCAGTTAACACTTTCGCTATGAAAAAACTCAGCTGCATAATCGTTGACGATGAGCCGGTGGCAAGGAAAATCCTGCAGGAGTTTACAGAACAGGTGCCATTCCTTGATTTGCAGGGAAAATTTGAAACTGCGATGAAGGCCGAGGAATTTCTCAAAAGCAATCGACCCGATATTATATTTCTTGATATAGAAATGCCGAAAGAGTCGGGCCTGGAAATGCTCAAGCGGGTTAAGATCGACTCCCTGGTCATACTGACCACCGCCTTCCCCCAGTATGCACTCGAAGGGTATGAGCTGGATATTATCGACTACTTGTTGAAACCTTTTGCATGGCATCGTTTTCTTAAAGCTGTACAAAAAGCTAAAGACTTCTGTGAGATGAAGATGCAGTCGGGCAATACGTCAACGCCATCTCATATTTTTATCAAAAGTGATAAACGAATTGAAAAAGTTGAACTGAGTGATATCCTCTACGCAGAAGTACTTGGCAATTATGTAACCATCTGTACCGAACGAAAAAAGATCATCGCTTATCTCACGATGAAGAGCCTTGAAACGCAACTTCCCCCTGCCGACTTTATCAAAATACATCAGTCCTTCCTGGTGAACTGTTCGAAAATTGAATCCATTGAAGGCAACGAGCTTAAGGTGGGAACAAAGTCGTTACCTATAAGTAGAAATTACCGCGACAGCGTAGCAAGCCTGATCAATCAAAGGTTGTTGAAAAGGTGAACACTCTAAATTACGGATTGCGGAGTACGGATTATACCTGAAATGAAATGACAGATAATCAATCATTTACCTATCATTTGTTATTCCTCTCATTTATCGCAGCTTATTTTTCCGCCTTAAAACTTTTTTCACTGTTGGGATCACCGCTACCCTTGTAAACAGCTTTTTTTGGATAAGCGTACACAGGCCTGGTCATGGTGGTCTTTCCATTTTCAATCCGGGAAACCAAAATACTATCTGGAGCTTTGCCCTTTTCTACCCAGTCCCGGATCTGTTTGATCCAATCAATTTCTCCCGGACCGGGACCTCCTCCACAATGCAAAATTCCCGGAAGCAAAAACAATTTCATGTAACTGGGAAGTTCCTGATCCTTTTTTAATGCCTGTTCATAATGATCAATCGTGGAATAAGCCGAAAAACACGGATCGTTCCAGCCATGGTAGATAATCATTTTCCCCTTCTGGTTTTTAAATCCGCTATAGTCTGTTTGTGTAGCATCAAGAAAAGCGGATGCATATTTTGTTTCTTTGAAAAAGTTTTTGAAATCATATTTGCTATAGTCCCAGTCCGGATTATTATACACCATGTATTTGAACAGACTTGTTCCAAACTGGTATGTTAAGCTTGGAGCGTTCTCCATAAATGGAGAAGTACCCGTAATCCAAAGATCCCAACCGGTAGCTTCTGCTTCTAACCCAAAAGGAAGAGCGGGGTAAACCTCCTTGCCTTCAACGATCAAGGGGCCATATATTGTTTTAATAGCTGCTACCTGTTCATTGGTGAAGCAATCAGGAGTTTGCTGTCCATTCGGACAAATAGGTAATGTATTAAAATCGAACTTACATTTTCCAGGGTCATTGAGAATCTTGTCTTTCAACCCGTCAAGTTCATCACATTGTTGATTAACCAGTTCCTGTAACAGTTTTAGGTTATTATTGGTGATCACCGGTTTTGGATTATTGGGATCAGGATAATTTACCTGGCAGCCCTGGATAAATTTTGCTCCAAATGCCATCCAATTATAAGCTGGCGCACCGGCCACAATTCCATTGAAGTCTTCCGGATACAATTGAGCTTCCATTAGTCCCTGGCCGCCGCCCCTCGAGCAGCCTATAAAATAAGAATAAGCGGGGTATGAGCAATATAGTGCGTTAACGATAGATTTTGACACGACAGCAGTTCTGTGCACAGCCAATTTTCCGAAATTTAATTCTCGCTCCATATTATTTAATGCCCAACTCGCATCTGTCTCCATACCAGGAGCCTGGTGTCCGGTATTTGTCGCAGTAACTGCATATCCTTCATTGACGTAATAAAGCAAATCATTTTGAATACTCCCACCGAAGCCGCCATTTCCAGACATCAGTAATCTGCCATTCCAATTTTTTGGTAAGAGTAATTCAAAGACAATTTCTTTACTGATAATTCCTTTTAACCGGCAAAAAGGCGATTTCAAGACCGCAGGAGGGCGCCATGTTTCTGGATATGATATCGTGTCCCTTTGCAGCGATATGATACTGGTTATCGAAACATCCGGTAACTGCAGTTTTTTCAATTGTTCGCAGGCGACGCATGCTTTGCGGGTATTGGTCGGCTGGCCAGAACTGAACAATGTCACAAACAACAAGATGACCAACAGGAAAATAGCGTTGCGGGATTTCATTTCAGTTTGTTTTGGTTATTTAATTTACC
>JANMMA010000483.1:0-1574 GCA_031372815.1 Sphingobacteriales bacterium | reverse complement strand
CTTCATAAATTGAATGTTCACTTCCGCGAGGTCGTTCCGGAATATGGATAAGATCTTTGTGCTGTCATCAGGTGTTACAAAAACCACTTTCGCCAACTCATGAGTAAACGCAGCAAGCGGTTGGCCCTGACCATTTATGTATTCAACTTCACGGGTAGCCAGGTTCACCTTAGCCTGGAATGTTCCGTACAATTTGTTACCAGGCGCATATAACTTTGCCGGCAAATAATCATTCTTCCAGTAGGGGATCCCTTTGATCCGCTCATAAGGAACTTTGCCATTGAGTTCGTCCGAACCATACACAATCAGTGCACCTTCTCTATCGCCTCCTCCCGGTCCCGGGGCCAAACGCACTTGTCCAATGCTAGACGGACCAGCCAGCAGAATGATCGTTAGCAGGAGCAGCAGTTTTTTCATTTGTTTATTTTACTACTAATCTAACCATTAAAGCTGATTCCGTTAGTACCCGTATTCCTTAAGATGCGTTTCATTGTCGCGCCATTTGGGCCTCACTTTTACAAAAAGTTCCAGGAATACTTTGGTGCCCAGAAATGCTTCGATGGACTGCCTTGACAGTGTTCCCAGTTTTTTGATCATACTCCCTTTATCGCCCAGAATGATCGCTTTCTGTGATTCACGCTGAACAATGATGTCAGCCGAAATCTTGGTCAGTGTCGTTTTCTCCTGAAATTCCCTGACCATAACGGTGGTCTGATAGGGTATCTCCTGTTCAAACAGATCAAATATTTTTTCTCTTACCATTTCACCGGCAAAAAATCGTTGTGGCAGGTCCGTAAGGTCTTCAGGATCATAAAAAGGTTCGCCTTCGGGTAGCCATTTCAGTATGGCATCCTTCAGTACGTCAATATTTTTACCCTTTAAAGCGGAAATAGGAATTACTTCCTTTCCGTAGGGGCGCGACTGGAAAAAGTTAATGGCTGATTGCAGGCGTTCTGCACCTATACGGTCTGTTTTATTCAACACCAGAAGTACAGGAACCTTAAGGTGTAATGCTGAAAACACTTCATCCATTTTAGTGGGGTCGTCGTGAACGTCAGCCAATAGAATAGCCACGTCGGCATCTTCAAGGCTGGTTTTCACTGCACGCATCATTTTTTCATGAAGCTTATATTCAGGCTTAATGATACCAGGGGTGTCAGACAATATCATCTGGTAGCCGTCTCCATTAATAAATGCTTTGATACGGTGCCTTGTAGTCTGCACTTTGGGTGATATGATAGCGAGCTTCTCCCCTGAAAGATTATTAAGTAGTGTGCTCTTCCCTGCGTTAGGGCGACCGAAAATATTGACAAAGCCTGACTTAAACATAATACCTGGTTGGTGGACAGGTAGATTAGGCAATGCCAGCAATGGATCTTTAAATGACCGCAATCTTCCTTTCCTGCTAATGAAAAATCCCGCTTAAAGCGGGATCTTGTTGCGAAGGGGAGGATCGAACTCCCGACCTTCGGGTTATGAGCCCGACGAGCTACCGCTGCTCTACTTCGCGATTTGGACTGCAAATATAGGGGGAAAAATTGATAATATGGCAATGCGATGATGGATCGTGAAAA
>JANMMA010000393.1:0-15299 GCA_031372815.1 Sphingobacteriales bacterium | reverse complement strand
GGTAACTGCCTGCTGTAAGCTTTTCCACCAGGGTTGAAGCCTTTGACGGGTCTACGATTACAGCAGGCTGACCTGGAGGATATGTCGTATTGGTCCAGAGGAAATATAATGTCCGCTTGCCATTGGATGAAACCGTTGCAGTTGCATCAAGTCTAAAGTCTTTTACCTTATTGGTATAAACATTTTGAGGTACACCAGCACTAATGGCTATGGGCCGGTTAACGGCAGCAGGGGGCAGTAAGGGATCTTTTTTGCATCCGATAGATAAAATAAATAGTGTGGCCAGGGAGGGGGTGATGTGTTTCATGACAAAACTATTTAGCAGATCAAACTTAAGAAAATAACTAATATGCTTTTCGGACAATAGACAAGTAACAGGGTTTGGCCGACAAACAACACGTAGGCGGGGTCAAGCGGGGTGATCAAGTGGCAAAAATCTCGACATACCAGTGGGTTTACACATTCAGGGGGGAGTTTTTCGCTTTAGAGTCCGTTGTTAAGCTCTTTCAGCGATGCTTCAACTCTCGGACCTTTGACTAAACTACCCACTTGAACAACAAGCGATACAGGCGCAAAAGATTTTCAATCGGGTTGAAAACCTGGAGTATTATTAAATGCCGATTTAAGTAACATATTTGTTACTTTTAACTCGGCTAACTTTTACCATGAAGGCAAAAGAAGTCATGAGGTTACTTTTGAAAGATGGTTGGTATGAAAAAAGGCAAAACGGTAGTCATAAACAACTTGCCCACCCTGTAAAAAAAGGTACAGTAACTGTTCCAATGCATGGAGGGGACATACCAATTGGAACCTTGAAAAGTATTTTCAGGCAAGCGGGATTAAAATAAGAATGTTGGGAACAGCACTTGAACCCCGATTACAAAGAGGCAGTTTTAGTGCACTATTTAAGTATGATCATCATGAAAAAGTTTACTGTAATTGTTGAAAAGAGTAGTAAAGGCAGGTTGTGGGGTAGAATTAAATATAAAAATAACTTACTGGTAGAAGAAGCAGCATCTATGCTTTCCTTAAAACGAAAGCTGAAGAAGTTACTTGCAGATTTTCATGATCTGGAAAGTGATGCCTTAGATTTGGACATAGCGTATGACCTGAGTGTTTTTTTTGAGCAGAATAATTTTCTAAGTATATCTGGAATCGCCAAAAGAGCAAATATGAATTCCAGTCTGCTACGACAGTATGCCGCCGGACTGAAGTTTCCTTCGCGGGAAAAAGCTACTAAAATCGAAACTGTAATAAGGAGTATTGGTAAAGAACTTTCAGGTATCAAAATATCAGCAAGGTCAAGAATAGAAAAGGGAAAAGTACCTAAATAAGGCCTGAAGGCTGTTCGAATTTTATTATTGACTTCCGAAATTTTTTGGCTAAGCCTAATTTCTTCTGCAGCCATGTTGCAATCAAGAGTCATATGCGTAATGTCATTCACTAATTATCCGATGTTATGTCCGATATTTGTAAGGCTTTCCGCCCTGATATAGTTACTATATTTTTTCATGGTATAGTTAATATATGCAATGAAACACTTCAACGATACTATCCACCTTTCCGCGTCTGATTTGTCTAACCACATCAGTTGCAGCCACCTTACACAACTCAATCTGCTCGAAGCAAACGGTAAAATTAAAGTACCCGTGTATGATGATCCCTCACTTGAATTATTGCAGCAACGCGGACAAGAATTTGAAGCAGAGATTATTGAATCATACAGGCACAAAGGACTGACTGTTGTTGAATTGGATGGATCAGATTATAAAAACGCCTTATCACTTACCAAACAAGCCATGGCTGATGGCGCTGATGTGATTTACCAGGCCCGATTGCAAAACGGCAGATGGAATGGTTGGGCCGATTTTCTGTTGAAAGTGAATAAGCCCGGTAAACTTGGCGGATGGTCGTACGAGGTAATGGATACAAAACTCGCTAAGGAAACACGTGCAGGCACCATACTTCAATTATGCCTGTATACACAAATGATCTCCGGGATACAAGGTGTGTTACCCGAATTTATGTACGTGAAAAATCCGGAGACGGAGATCTGTTTTCGTGTGGATGATTTCATGGCTTATTTCCGGCTGATCCAAAAACGTTTGGAAGAATCGATAAGGATTGAAAATAAAAATTCGTATCCGGAACCCACATCGCACTGTGACATCTGTAAATGGTGGACCAACTGTAATCAACAACGCCGTGCCGACGACCACCTCAGTTTTATTGCAGGCATGGGCGCTTCACAAATCAAGGAAGTGAATGGATGGAAAGTGAATACGCTTCAGGAAATGGCTAAACTGCCATTACCTCTGCCTTACAAACCCATTACCGGGTCTGTAGAAACGTATACGCGTTTACGTGAGCAGGCGCGATTACAGTTGCAAGCCAGGATTACGGGTAAGCCAGCATATGAAATGCTAGAACTTAGAAAGGAATTGGGATTGTACATGCTTCCCGAGCCTTCGGAAGGGGATATATTTTTAGATTTCGAGGGAGATCCATTTGTAGGGTCGAGTGGACGTGAGTACCTGCTCGGCTATGTCTATAACGATACATATTATGGTGGATGGGCGTTTACGGATGCAGAAGAGAAAAAAATATTTGAAGATTTTGTAGACCATGTTGTGGAGTTGAAAAAGCAGTATCCGGGCATGCGCATTTATCATTTTGCGCCGTACGAAATAGCCGCGTTGAAGAGGTTGATGTGTAAGTATGCAACCAGGGAAGAGGAGGTCGATAATATGTTGCGCGCTGAAATGTTTGTGGACCTGCACACCGTTGCGAAACAATCCATACGGGCGGGCGTGGAATCTTATTCGTTGAAAGAACTTGAAAAGTTTCATCGGTTCACCAGGATCAGGGATTTAAAACTGGTGGGAAAACACAAGAATGATTTCGAACTATTTCTTGAAGCAGGAACGCCCGACCTCGCACCGAAAGAAAGTAAACAAATTGTTGAGGACTATAATAAAGAAGATTGCTTATCCACCTTAAGTCTAAGAAACTGGATGGAGGAGTTAAGGCAGAAAACAATTGATGCAGGCTTTGAAATTCCCCGGCCTGAAATCAAAGACGGTGTGGCCAGTGAAAATATAACGGCGCAACGAGAGAGGATCAGGCCCATATATGATAAACTGATGCTTGGTCTGCCTATAGAAAAATCAGCACGCAACAATGAACAGCAGGCAAGATGGTTATTGGCGCAGATGCTCGACTGGTATCGTCGCGAAGAAAAATCTTACTGGTGGGAATTTTATCGGTTCAAACAATTGACTGATGAAGATATGCTCGATGAAAAAGCGGGAATAGGATATCTATCCTTTACCGGCAATCGAACACCTGTACAGAGAAGTGTGATCGATCGTTACCGTTTTCCGATGCAGGAAACGGAGATCAAGGTGGGCGATAGATTGAAATCGGAAAGCGGCCAGGACATAGGAACAGTGGAAAGCATTGATACTTCCGGGTTGACGATTGACATCAGGAAGGGTCCGAGTAGAATGGACATTCATCCATCCTCGATATTTTTTCATGAGTTGATTCCGCAGAAAGTGAAAGAGGAAGGGGTGATTCGCTTCGCGAATAATGTGGGGGAATTGGAAAATGTGGGAAGTGTGGAAAGTCCCGAAGTGTCGGGACAAGTTGTGAAAGGAGAGGTCAAATTGGGCGAGTCAAAAAGTTTGCCGAAAGTTGGACATATTGAAAAGCGCGCTTATCAATGTAGCATTGATTTGCTGATGCGGTCTGCGCCACGCATTTCAGCACCATATATGATCAATACCGATGCACAGATAACAGCAGTTAACTGGCTCGATGTTCTGGACCATAGTGTATTACCGATACAGGGTCCTCCGGGCGCAGGTAAAAGTCATACCGCTGCAGAAATGATCCTTTCCCAAATAGTAAAAGGAAAGAAAGTTGGTATCACAGCATTGAGTCACAAAGTGATCACCGGATTGCTGGAGAAAATTGTAAATACTGCTAAGGCTCGAAAGCAACGCTTAACTATTGTTCAAAAAATTGGTAATGATGACGTGGGAGACAAAGGCGATCTGTGGACGCAGACTAATGATAACAACGAGGTATTGGAAACGCTCCAGGGAACTGGTGCAGTGATTGCTGCGGGTACACCTTTCATGTGGTCGGCCCCCGATTTTTTTGAAACGGTCGATTTTATGTTTGTTGATGAAGCCGGGCAATTATCATTGATCGATACAGTTGCGTTATCGCACGCGGCCGCTAACCTGGTATTGCTGGGTGATCCGCAACAGTTGAAGCAACCACAAAAAGGAACGCATCCGGAAGGCACTGAAGTGTCGGCACTAGAGCATATTTTGCAGCAGGATAAAACCATTTTGCCCAACAAAGGAATTTTCCTCGAAGAGACCTGGCGGTTGCATCCTGCTGTGTGCAATTTTACTTCGGAATTGTTTTATGAAGGGAGGTTACATCCGAGGCCTGGGTTGGAAAAGCAGGGGATCATCGGACATACAAAATTTTCCGGAGCCGGATTATTTTATGAACCGGTTGAACATTTCGGCAACAAGAATTCCTCTGACGAAGAAGTAGAGCGAATTCTCACCATCATTGCCGAGCTCACTGGTGGAGAGGGGTATTGGGTGGATAGTCATGGAAAAAAACAAAAACTTACGCTGCATCATATCCTGATCATCGCGCCGTATAACGCGCAGGTGGCGGCGCTCAGCGTTGTGTTACCGAATGCCAGGATAGGTACGGTGGATAAATTCCAGGGACAGGAAGCGCCGGTGGTGATTTTTTCGATGAGTACTTCAACACCGGAAGACGCACCGAGGGGGATGGAATTTTTGTACAGTCTTAACAGGCTTAATGTAGCTGTGTCGCGGGCTAAATCGACTTTTATTATGGTTGCCAGTCCGCGGTTATTTGAGATGGACTGTAGGAGTCCGGCCCAGATGCGCCTTGCCAATGCGTTTTGTAGGTTTATAGAAATGGCGAAGGGCTAGTGCATGAGCCTTATATTCATCGCTTTACAATGCTTCACTGCTGAGCCCGGGGAAACAGTTCTGTTTTGACACAGGCATGAAAAATGGCTATGGTAAGTATGGTAAGTAAAAGATACCTGGCATCTTTGGGGAAAATTGCCATAGTAATTATTCGGAACAGCTGCCTGTATTATCGGGCAATGATGGTTGCCTGCTGGGACCGGGGAGGGATTTCATTTTTGACACAGGCATGAAAAACGGCTATAGTAAATATGGTAAGGAAAAGATACCTGGCATCTTTCGAAATGTATTTCATGATCGGTGTTTTAGAAATTGACTATCCATTTATTAAGCATCAGACCCTGTATCCTGTCGAAAACAGGGGCCTTGTCTTCCATTAGTACTGGAAAAATGGAGGTCCACAGGATTAGGCTAATTCCCGAGTTCCTTGAATTTTCGCTACGCTGAGGGAAGATGTATGTTTACATCTTTCGGGCGATATTCTGGGTACGCTGGGGAGATATCAGTAGCAATATTGGGGCCATGCTTTTGTGCCCATGTTGCCCCATTTTCCCTACAATTTCAATGTGTTAGCACATCAAAACGCATATATTCGGCCATCCAAAAAAAGGTGCATGAAACTTATCCGTCATTTATTTATTTCCACACTTATTGTAGCAACAGTTATTTCAGGCTGTAAGCAACAGAAGACTAAAATGCCTGTTAAAAATGTGGGGTTTAAAATGCTGCTGGACCGCTATGCCGCAGAATATTACGCTTTAAACCCCTTGTCTGCAACCCGCAATGGTATCAATGATTATAACGACCAGATGGAGGTCGGCATCAGCAAGGATTATATGGGGAAAATGCTTGCTTTTAATAAACGTTATCTCGATTCATTATCAGCCGTTGACACAACCAGGCTCAGCTATTCCGAACAGCTTAGTGTTGACATCTTGCGATATAAGCTCAGCATGGAAGTAGAACAGTTAACTGCTGGTTATGGAGTGAACAGACCGGTGGATCAGTTTGTGTTCAGCTTTCCACAAAATTTTGCATTACTTGGTTCGGGTGCGGGATATATTCCTTTCAAATCGGAAAAAGACTATCGCAATTTTATTAGCAGGATGAAGTCTTTTCCGCGATGGATTGATCAATCGATAGAAAATATGCAGAGCGGCCTTGAGGCGCACAATACTGTTCCAAATGCGTCGATGATTAAAGTGCCGCCACAACTGAAGCCTCTGTATGAGGGTCCAACAGAGCAGAGCGTTTTCTATAAGCCGCTGCTTAACCTGCCTGACGAAATGGACAGTCTGGCCAAGGCAAACCTGGTAAAAGATTATACTGCGGCGATCGACAATTTTATAAAGCCATCTTACCAAAAATTAACGGTGTATTTGACGAATGACTATATACCAAATACGCGCTCAACAACTGGTCTGGTTGATAACAGTTATGGTGCCGCGGAATATAATTTCTGGCTGAGGTACTATACCAGCACCAATATGAGTGCGGATGACATTTTTAATCTTGGTATTAGTGAGGTGGCGAGGATAAGAAAAGAGATGGATTCAGTGCGTGTGATAACGGGATTCAAGGGCGACCTGAAAGCTTTTTTTGAATATATGCGAACTGATCCGCGCTTTTTTCCGTTCAAAAACCAGGAAGAAGTGCTGAACCGCTACCGCACATTCCTGGCGAGAATGGAGCCTTCTTTAAAAAAGGAATTCAATGTAAGGCCGAAGGGAAAGTTTGAAGTGAGGGCCACTGAAAAGTTTCGTGAAGCGGGTGCCAATGCACAATACACATTGGGTTCGAGGGATGGTTCAAGACCTGGAATTTTTTATGAAACCGTCCGGGATCCATTGAAGTACAATTATTCTCAGATGGAAAGCCTTTTCATGCACGAGGCTATCCCCGGTCACCATTTTCAGATGGGCATCCAGATGGAAGGTGATATTCCGGAATTCCGAAAAGCGTACTGGACCAGTGCTTTTGGTGAAGGCTATGCGCAATATGCAGAAAGCCTGGGCAGTGAACTCGGGATGTACACTGATCCTTACCAGTACATGGGTAAGCTGAATAATGAAATGGAGCGTGCGGTGAGGCTGGTGCTTGATGCGGGTATGCACGCAAAAGGATGGGACCGTAATAAGGCCATTGCCTATATGCTCGAAAATCAACCTGTATCAGAAACTATAGCCATTCAAAGGGTGGAACGGTATATGGTCACACCGGGTCAACCATCAAGTTATAAAGTGGGTGAACAAACCATTTTAAGACTGCGCAGGGAAGCCCGGCAGGCGCTTGGCGATAAGTTTGATATTCGGGCATTTCACGATGAGTTATTGCGGGAAGGATGCATGCCACTACTGATCCTTGAGAAGCATATGCATCGGTGGATGGCGAGATAATGGTGGCAATGCGATAATGTGAAGCAATTTGGGTTTTAATACGCTTAACTTAAAGGTATATATGGCCATCATGCACAAAACTTCAAAACTACCGGCGCTTATGATGTTTATGTTGATAAGCATCACAGCATGTTCTCAAACGATAGAAAAGGATGCTACATCATTGGCCTATGCAGGCAGTACACCCTGTGATTCATTGATAAAAACCTGGTTTGGCATACCAACAGGTCCAGTTTGCGATTTCATTAAATGGAATATGGTCATAGATAGAAATCATAATGGGGAGGGAAAATTTCACATATCATTTTCTTATGGCGCATCCCGGAATAATACAAATGGATTTATAAATGGAGGAACGAAGGTTGAGTTCGATGGCCGATACAATACCATTACTACTGATTCACAAAAGAAGATTTTGCATTTGAAAGGAGTAGGCAGTACATCAGAAATATGGTTGAAGGAACTAGATAAGAATATTTTTCTTTTTACTGATGCCCGTGGGAACTTTCTGATAGGAAACGCGGGTAATAGTTACGTATTAAACAGGGTTTATGAATAAAAGATTTTATTTATTTTCTGTAAGCGTATTGATTTCTTTGCTATGCTTTTCACAACAGGCAACTGATCAACAGCTAATTGGCAAATTTTTTGGAAGAACACCCTGTCAGGAACTGGCAAGGCTGTTACATCAGAGTACTACACCTGAATGCATAAAGATCAAATGGGCTTTAACCCTATATAGGAGTAGTGGTAATAGCCAGGAAGGAACTTTTATTCTCGAAGGTTTTACTTTCAAGGGTGAACGTAAATTAACTGGTAAGTGGTTGATGCAAAAAGGTACCGCTTCAGATCCGGATGCAGAAGTTTTTGAGCTGATTCATAACGAGAGTAATTTAATGTTGCAAAAGATTGATGATAACCTGTTGTATTTTCTTGACCCTCAAAAAAACCTTATGGTCGGTAATGCAGATTTTAATTACGTGCTAAGTCGGGGGTGAAGAAACTTTTACCTTAATTATTATTTTATCCATAAACTCAATAACAAGCTGGCTGTCAAAAAAGATGTGAACATTACGGACAAGGAAAGACAATACACTGACCCATTCTGGTTCCTGGTGCTCACCTTACCTTATGGAATAAGTTCTGGGTTTGCAAGTATAACGTTGCCTTTCATCCTGGTACAAAACGGGTACACCGTAGGAGAGGCAGCCATGGTCACGGCGTTGGGCATTTCTGCCAATTTATACCGGTTTATCTGGGCGCCACTAACGGATCTGAGCCTCTCACTGCACAAATGGTACATCCTTGGTACATTGCTTTGTTCTGCAACTTTACTATTGATTTGTTTTTTCCCATTATCCACAACCGGGCATGGTGTACTGAGTTTTGTCGTTTTTATTTCGCAGGTAGCTGCAACACTGGTGATGTCGCCCACTGGCGGATTCATGGCGCGAACCGTTGCTTCAGATAAAAAAGGTAGGGCTGGCGGTATGTTCCAGGCGGGTAACTTCCTGGGCCTTGGCCTTGGTGGCGGGGCAGGCATATGGTTGTATACACATTTTGATATAGTGATTTCGGGAACGATATTATCAGCGGTTATGCTTGCCTGTATGTTGCCGTTGAAGTATGTGGTACCCGTTTCCCTGGATGGGGGTATATCCATGAAAGACAAGTTCAGGCAGATTATTCCGGGCATTAAGGAAATGCTCATCAACCCAATGGCGATTTTTACCATCCTTTTAATCCTGACACCGATTGGAGCAGGTTGTGCCTCCTATATATGGTCTTCCGTGGGTGACAAATGGAAAGTGAATAGTGATACGGTAGCCCTGGTTACCGGAACCCTAAGCGGACTGGTTGGCGGACTTGGATGTATTGTGGGTGGATATATGTGTGACAAACTTGGGATGTTCTGGACGTATTTTACTGCAGGTGTGTTGCAGGCTTTGGTGGTTTCAATAATGGCTTGGAGTGGGTACGACCCTTCGGTATATGTCTGCGGCGTATTGCTTTATGCATTTACGTTTGGCTTAACCAATGCTGCTTTTTCTACGGTGATGTTGAAAGTGGTTGGAACAAAACTTTCCGCGACTAATTATGCGCTGTTATCTTCTATTGGAAATCTGTCAAGCGTTTATATGACCGCGTTTGATGGATGGATGGTTGACGTTAAAGGCATAAAGGGAATGCTTTTAGCAGAAGGATTGTTGGGATCAGTATTCGTGATAATATTTCTATTGTTATTATCGAGGGTAAGAAGGATTCCGGTAAAAAGTTAAGATCTTCTGCTATTGCGCTTCTGATCAGCATAAGAAGTATATTTAATGGTACTAATTCCTCCAAACCATGGATAAACAGGAGCTCCTGTATAAACTGAAGACAGATCATCAGTCGTTTGTTGATTATATACTTCAACTGTCGGACAATGATTTTCTGCTTACCATTCCGGGCAAATGGACAGCCGGACAACAGCTCGATCACATCTATCGTTCCGTTAAACCCGCTGCCATGGCGTTCGGACTTCCTGATCTTTTACTCAAACTTGCATTTGGGAAAGCCAATCGTCCTTCAAGATCTTATGCTGAACTGGTATCAAAGTATAAGTCAAAATTAGCCGCAGGGTATAACGTTTCAAAGAGGTTTACCCCCGATCCCGTAAGTATTTCAGACAGATTATCCCTGTCAAAATCACTGATCCTCAAAGTCGGAAAGCTTTGTTTTATTGCAGAGAAATGCAGCGATGAACAACTGGATACGATGTTGCTTCCCCATCCTTTGCTGGGCAAACTTACCCTCCGCGAAATGCTATACTTTACTATTTACCACGTAGAGCATCACCTACTGTTGACGAAGAAAAATCTGTTGGCTGCTAAACAAACTACATAACCGTAAATTATGGAGTCAGAAAAAACATATTCCAGATTCTTTTAGCTGAGAAAGAGCATGTGTAACCGTAAAATTACGGTTCTATAAATAGCGTATTTCTGGTATTGTTAAACTGCTGATTTCAGTGTTATTTTATAGACAAATCCAGTATCCATGAACTTAATGATGTTCCTGGGCAACGACCTTATTGAGGCAGTCCCGCTTGACAAAGAACATATTCCTATTCCCGGTTACCTGGGGAACTTTAAGCGTTACCTGAAAGAAAAGTATAGGGAATCCATCCAGCAATTTCCCGATCCACCCGATTTTTTTGTGATTGAGCCGCAGAGGGGAAATTTAGAAACGAGGTGAGGTTTCACTTTCACATTTTCCAATCCGGCATTTGCGGGACAGGTCTTTTCAATCCCGAATTCGCGGGACAAATTTTCCAATCCGGCATTAGCGGGTCAAGTCTTTTCAATCCCGAATTCGCGGGACAAGTCTTTTCAATCCCGCATTCGCGGGACAAATCTTCCTAATTCCGCATTCGTGAACAGTACTTTCCTGTTTTAGTCCCTTCCCAGTTTTTCTGAATCACTTCACATTTTTCACGTTTTCCAGGTTTGCCAATTTCCAGATAACCCCACGGCTTCCGGTGGAAAACACCAATCGCATTGTAGTTTGTACGAGTAACTTTATGGGGTGAAAACAAATCATTATGATCGTTCAACCTACACCTGACATCGACCACCTAAAGGAACTCGTCTACCAATTTCATGAACTGCCGGAAAAAGACTGGCAGGCGTTATCAGGAATATGGACACCGTTTGAAGCTGCACGGAAGGAACTTATCAGTCCAATGGGCTCAAAGGAGAAGTATCTCTATTTTGTGCTCGACGGGGTACAGCGTGTATTTTACTTCGACGAGCACGGGCACGAAGCTACCCTCATTTTTATGTACAAGCATTCTTTCGCAGGCGTGCTGGATTCGTTCCTGATGCAAAAGCCTTCAAAGTTTTACTTTGAAACACTAAGCCCATCAAAGTTTCTCCGTACCAGCTTCCAGGAATTAGATGCTTTGATGCAGAAACACCATCACATCGAGACCATGATCAGAAAAGGATTGGCTGGTTCGCTCAGCGGACTATTGGAAAGGTTGGTGGAAATACAGTGTTATACATCTGAAGAAAAATTAATTTCGCTGATCCATCGAAGCCCGCATATTTTCAAATTCGTTCCACATAAATACCTGGCAAACTATCTAGGCATCGATCCTACAAATTTTTCCAAACTCATGGCAAGGGTGAAGTTTAACAGATCAGGAGCTGCTTCAATTAAGTAATCTTGTTATCATAGTATACTAATAGACCTCAGTTAGATAGGTTAAGAATATTAATTGATACGATATGAAGTTTTAGAAATCTTGGTTTTTACCAAGATTGGTAAAAATATTATGTACGAGATTTGTTTCAAATTGAAAAAACATGAAAACAATCCATAGCGAAGAACTAATTAATCAGCTGGAGGAACGAGTGGAAGCACATCTTAGTCAGGCGATAGAAATATATCAGAATCTGACTGAAGAAGAACTTAATCAACAGCCTGGTACAGGTGGATGGAGTATCGCACAATGTCTTGCACACCTCAATACATACGGCGACTATTATATTCCGGAAATAGAAAAAAGAATGACGGCTTCCCAGTCAGCAGCAACTGCAGAATTTACCAGCACCTGGCTCGGCAATAAATTTGGCGATATGCTGGACCCGGATAAGAGCAAGACAAAAATGAAAACATTCGGCAAACACTCTCCTCCATCAAAGCTCGATGGTCACACAGTAGTGGCGAAGTTTCTTCAACAACAGGAAAATATGATGAAACTTTTGCGAAAAGCCCGTAGTAAAAATATGAATGAAATCAATATTCCCATTTCGCTCACCAAATTCATCAAGATGAGGCTAGGTGATACGTTCCGGTTTATCATAGTGCATAATGAAAGGCATGTAAGGCAGGCTAACAGGGTTCTGGATAATATAAAGTCCAAAGCGACCGCCTATTAGGATTTTCGTAACGATTTACCACTTCTGACGCCGGTATGCTTACCATTGTCAATAACGATCTTGCCGTTGACAATCACATAAGGAATCCCCACCGAAAATTGGTGTGGACTTTCAAAAGTAGAAGCATCATTGACCTTGTTTTCATCAAGCAACAAAATGTCGGCCGCCATCCCTTCTTTCAATAGCCCGCGATCAGTAAGATTGAACTTTTGTGCAGGCAGCGACGTCATTCTCCTGATCGCTTCTTCTAAGCTCAGCACATGTAAGTCTCGCACATATCTGCCCAATACCCTCGCATTGGTGCCGTAGGTTCGTGGATGTGGTATGCCCCTGCCATTACTTACGCCGCCATCCGCCGCAGGCATATTGAACGGATACTTCATAAAATATTTTACGTCTTCCTCATTCATGCTATGGTAGACCATTTGTGCATTGCCTTTTTCAAGCATGTCAAGAATGGTATTCGCCTCATTTTTAAATTTGGCTTTATGCCCTTTTAGTCTGTTGATCTCGGATATATTTTTACCATTAAGCGAAGTATCAGAAGTATAATTCGCCACTACGGCGTAGCTGTAATCCTTCATCTTGCCCTGCTCGGCATTGTTTTTCATGTCTGCAACAATGCGCTCCCTGGTAGATTTATTTTTCATCCTTACACGCAAAGAATCCAGGCCTCCATCTAATGCCCAATCCGGTATCACCACAGCAAGGTTGGTAGATGAAGCCGTATAAGGATATTGATCGATGGTTACATCATATCCCTGTTCACGAGCTTTGATTACCATGTCCAGTGTTTCATTTGACTTTCCCCAACTTGCCTTTCCCGATACTTTGAAATGGGATATTTCCACCGGTATATTTGCTTCCCTGCCGATCGTAAGTGCTTCATTGATAGCATCGGTTACTTTCAATCCTTCATTACGCATATGCGTAGCGTATACGCCTCCGGCAGCAGATACGATTTTGGCCAGGTTAACGATTTCCTGGGTATTTGAATACATGCCAGGCAGATAGATCAGTCCGGTCGACAATCCAACGGCGCCATCCATTACCGCTTTGGCGACCAGGTCTTCCATCTTCTTCATTTCCTCCAGCGTAGCCTGGCGGTTACCAAGTCCCATGCCAAGCCGCCTTACTGTGTTATGTCCAACAAGCGTGGCAACATTGATGGACGTTTTCATACTATCGAGCTTGCGGAAAAACTCTCCGGTGTCATCGAAAGAATTGCCGCAGTTGCCGGTGACTACGGTGGTCACGCCATCGTAGATATAGTTATCGGCCGAAGGCCTTTCAAAAACTCCCGTTTCAATATGTGCATGCACGTCAATAAATCCAGGGCACGCTATGAGTCCGCCTGCGTCTATAATTGACCCTTGCGACCGGACGGTCATCCTCACCGCGGGCGTCTTTTTTATGGAAACAATCTTCCCTCCAGCCGATGTTATTTCTCCCCAATACCAACTGTTCCCCGTGCCATCAAGTATACGTGCATTGATAATGCGAAGGGTATCCTGCGCCAGGATGGAATTAGTAAAAATTAAAATTAATAAAGAGATCAGAAACGGGAATCGTTTTTTCATCGGCATAAGTTAGTAAAAAAACGATTGAACCCAGGCCTTGTGTAGCAGGCTTTTTTATCAAATGGAAATAAGACGATTAAATAGTTTAATTATAGAGGACCTAAAGCAATAGTTCGCTTTCTCTATGTATCGAGCTCAACCTATGCAGTCCGATGTGATTCTTAAATTATTTTGAGTAAGGCCAGCACAAAAATTGTCAGGGAACTACCTGCCTGTATGAACAATACCAGTTTTTGATATAGTGGTCGGTCTTCCCATTTCATCTTCTGGTCGAACGGGTCGAAAATAAGTCCAATTCCAAGATTTGCTGCGGCAGACTTCCAATCACCCCTGATGGCGAAGTAAATGGCCAGCACAAAAAACATTCCATACATGAAGCGGTTGAACGCCGGTGATAAGTCTCTCTTATCTTTTACACTAGCGATGTTCTGTGAATCTGTCATTTTGATGGTATTTACCCATTAGTATCCCGTAAAACCAGATTATTACAACGGGACTAAAAAATCTATTTTTTATCATCTAATGAATTGATCCATAGAGCAATTTTTCGGGCATCGGAGGCAGGTACATTGGGCATGGAAGCCATTGGCGTCGAGTATTCTGGCCAGTTCTGGGGTTGCGGATTTTTGATCAACGCCATGATCTTATCGGGTGTATAATTCCGTTTGGCGATGTCAATAAATCCGGGCCCTACCTGCTTCTTGTCAGGGTTATGGCAAGCCACACAGGTATATTTCACCAATAGGGGTTGGATTTCCTTATATGAATAAGAGGATTTTACTGCAACACCACCTGCGGGTTTTGTTATAACGGCCGTATTTTTTGTGCTCACGTCCTTCATTGCGAGTTTTGGCCCAACAGGAATGTTATTTAGGGTATAATAGCCCGTAGGATGAACCAATGAATACGCATTTTCTTTATCCCTGATGCCGTCCATTTTAATGACGTGAATATAATGTTGGCGAAGTTTGTCAACGACGAGCCTCACCGTCATCCCGTCGTCCGAAACCTTTACGCCTTTGATAGGGCACCTGGCAACATTGACAGGCGGACTTCCATATACAGCCTGGTATTTGTAGATATAACTTTCGATGTCATACGAACTTATGTCTGCTGCATATTTTTTATCAACCGGTTTAGTGAATTCAATCTCAAATCCATCCGGCATTGCCTTTACGGTTCTCATTTCAAAGGGTATCCTGTTGTTCCAAACTAACCTTTGCAGCCCCTCATTTTCTTCTCCAGCTGATCCCCATCCGCGATTGGTTTCTCCCACAAAAAGTGATCCGTCGTTGGCCCAGGCAAGTCTTACAATGCCCGACTGAAATCCGCTGCGAAAATCCCATGCACAACCCTGTAATTCACCGTTGATTTTTTCCATATAGACCCTCGACAATTTGCTTTGTC
>JANMMA010000388.1:0-3082 GCA_031372815.1 Sphingobacteriales bacterium | reverse complement strand
TGTAACTGTATAAACAGTTTTCTGATCCTTCCAATAGATTGTTTTTCCTATCGGGTCCTGGTTCCCAAAATATTTTTCTGCTGCAGCTGCTGAAATGATGATCGTATTCGGTTGCATTAGTGCAGAATGGGCATCACCCTTCACTAATGAAATGGTGAATACCGACAGAAAATTTGAATCAACAAAGGCAAACTTCTCATCGCGAAAAGTTTTTTCACCGACCACCATGGACGGTTTTCCAAAATCTTTCAACCGGGTGGACTGCTCCACTTCCGGAAAATCTGTTTTCATAGACATGGCGACGGGCGACATCACATTGGCTTCATTGATCACTGTGTTATTGAAAGAACCCTTAAATGCAACTCTTACAATACGATCTGCCTTTTCATTGAACCTGTCATAGCTCAGTTCGTGGTGAACAAAAAGCATTATGATCAGGCAGGTTGCAATGCCAATGGCAAGCCCGGCTATGTTGATGGAGGAAAACTTCTTGTTCCTCATCAGTTTGCGATAACCCATCAGAAAATAATTCCTTAGCATAATATCTTGTTTATTCTGTCCTTAGACTTTTCACAGGGTTCGACCATGCGGCTTTAACTGCTTGTATCCCGATAGTAATTCCGGCGATAATAATAGCCGATGCTAACGCTATAATGAATGTCCATGGACTGATATTGATCCTGTATTCAAAACCTTGTAACCATTTTGTCATTAACAACAGCGATACTGGTATGGCTACCAACCCGGCAACTATGATCACCCGAAGGAAATTCTTTCCTAATAGCCAAAGTATTTGCGAAACAGACGCACCTAAAACTTTCCTGATTCCAATTTCTTTTATTCTCAATTGTATGGTGTATGAGATCAGCCCGAGAAGGCCCATACACGCAATAATGATCGCTAGAACTGAAAAAGCGGTAAATACTTTACGGGTAGTTGCTTCAGCTGCATACATCCTGGCAATATTCTGATCCAGGAATGAATAGTGAAAAGGAATTTCGCCAATGAATTTTTTCCAGGAGCTTTCAATTGCTTTAATTGCCGAGGGATAATTGGCCGCATCAAGTTTGACTGCCATAATAGGATCAACTGTTGCCAATTTTCTGATATGGATAATGAATAAGGGAGCAATTTTTTCATGAAGGGTTTGAAAATGGAAATCTTTAACTACTCCTGCAACAGTGTAAATATAGGGCGAGCCATCCAGTGCATTCAGTTGACCATCCTGAGTTGCAAGTCTTGCGCCAACAGGGTTTCCCTTGATTCCCATAGCAGTTACCGCGCTTTCGTTGATAATGAGTGAAAGTGTATCAGTGGAAAAAGATTTAGAAAAAAATCTTCCCTGATCCATTTGCAATGACAATGTCTCCAGGTATTTTTCATCGGCCATCAATCCCCTTCCTGTATAAGATTCTTTTGTTCCTTCTTTTTGAAATGAAACACCGAAATAACCATTGTCACCAGGCAAGGCAGAGGTTCCGGTTATAGTTTTTACGCCTGAAATTTTTAGTACTTCATCTTTAAATGCTTCCCGGTTTTTGTCGAGCAGGTCCGTACGTTCAATCGACAATACCAGGTCTTTTTTAAAACCCAGTTTATTTCCAGTGACGTACTCCATCTGCTGGTTCACAATCAAAGTACAGATGATCAGTATAACGGAGATGCCAAACTGAAACACAACCAGTCCATTTCTTAGCCCGATACCCTGTCGTCCGCTCTGGAATTTTCCTTTCAAAACAAGTATTGGTTTAAAAGACGAGAGTACAAATGCTGGATAAACTCCTGCTATCAGTCCAATAAAAATGGACATCAGTATCATCAGTCCCAATGATAACGGTGAAAATATGATTGCGGCGCCAAGATTTTTTCCGGTGAGATTATTATACAAAGGCATGAGCAAAAGCACAATTGCTAACGCAATTATAAAGCTCATAAAACTGATCAATATGGATTCTACTAAGAATTGTGAGATCAGTGATTTTCTTTCGGAACCAAATGTCTTACGGATACCGACCTCCCGCGCCCTTTCAGCAGATCTTGCGGTTGACAGATTAATAAAATTTATGCAGGCGATCACCAGGATAAAAATGGCAATCAGTAAAAATATAGAGACTGCTTTCTCATTACCATTAGGTTTTAGTTCGCCTTCCAGGTTTGAACTAAGGTGAATGCTTGTTAAGGGCTGTAAAAAATAACGGTAACCATTACCCGCCGCTTTGAATTGCTGGAACGACTGGCCAAATACCTTTTCAATATCCCCTGCTACATATTTTTCGATAATTAGTGGAAGTTTTGATTCAAGAGCTTTAGGGCTACTGTTATCCTTCAATAAAAGGTATGTATGTGCTGAAAAATTTATATAGTTTTTAGGGGCATTCCGGAAAAATGTATTGCTAGAGGTCAATATTGAAAAATCAACGTGGGAATTTTCAGGCCAGTCGGTACAAACGCCTGATATCGTGAACGGCGTTTCTTCAATTTCCACTGTTTTTCCCAGTGCAGCTTTTACAGAACCGAAATATTTTTTTGCGGTAGTTTCCGTAAGAACTATGTCATTTGGCTTTTCCAGTGCAGTCAGCAAGTTTCCAGCTACCGAAGTGCCACTGAATACCCGAAAGAAATTTGAATCAGCCAACAGTACATTTTTCTCTTCGAAAATGATGTCACCAACCTTAACATAGGTATTTGCGCCACCATTATTGAAAAGGCGTGTGCTTTCTTTCACTTCAGGAAACTCTGTATTAATGGCTTCCCCAATAGATGCAGGGATAAATGAGTAAAAGGTTGACCTTCCGGGATATATCCGTTCTAATACCACCCTAACTATGTGGTCTTTGTTGGGATGGAAACCATCAAAGCTTTTTTCATCCCGAATAAACAATAGTAACATGATACAAACGGCCATTCCGGTAGATAACCCAAAGACATTGATGATGGTATTTACTTTCCTTTTGGAAAGATTCCGCCAGGCTATTTTCAGAAAATGACTTCTCATGCAATTTGTTTGAATTTGATTTGGCTTCAACCCCTTGCCAAATCAGCACAATATATCAAACAAAGGCAATGCCTTTTTATAATGTGT
>JANMMA010000384.1:0-2226 GCA_031372815.1 Sphingobacteriales bacterium | reverse complement strand
GGGCAATACACCATACGCCTGGTACCGCATCCTGTACTACAGCAATGGCCTTATCGACAGGGACTACATCGATAAGCGACTCGGGTTCTCTGTTCGTTGTCTCAGGGATTGACAATTTGTCTATTTGACTATTTAATTATTTGGGGTATGGGGCGCAGCCAACGAAACGCTAACAATGTATTTGCAAAAGCAGTGCTTGACACTGTAACTTCAACTATTTGCAGGCATCAGCAACGGTTCTAGACCGACGTTCAATTTTCAGCGTTAGTTCATATCTTCAAAAACATATTTTCAATTGGGCATTTGTACCGGTCTGGACAAACAATGAATTCCCTGCCTTCGCAAATACTCGAACGTCAGACTGTGAAAAAACTTCACTCCCATCAATAAATCAACTGTGAAATTTCTTGTACATTGTTTTGGATTCATTTTACCTGCTTTCAAAAAATGTAACCGTCGCTACTTCAAAAAAATAATGGCTTTATTTTGTCCGTAAATGATTCTGATAAAGGCATTTTTTAAAGCACACACTACTCTTTGATAGTCCGGTTTCCAATTTTGTATGGCCTTCAGCATTTTTGTAAACCCAACGATTGATAAAGTCCGTTTAATATTATATACCAGCATAATCAGGTTCATTTCTCCGTTTACTTTCTGTAATCCTTTCATCAGTGTATACGTGTATCCCCATTGCCGTTTGATAGTGCCGAAAGGATGTTCGCAGATGCTTTGCCGTCGTTTATAGTAATCCGGATTTTGCCTGATGTTTTCATTGTTCCTGTCTACGGCATCCTGGTATTCGCTACGGTGAATGATGCGTTTGTTCAGTTTGGTGCAGTTTATCTTTAATGAACATTTTTTACAACCTTCGGTCCGGTAGGTTTTAAACCGGTAACTTGTTTCGCCGGCATCGCCAATTTTATTATGCCAGGTACCCAGCGAAGTCAATGTTTCTCCTGCCGGACAGGTGTAGCTGTCTTCTTCCTTATTATATAAAAATTGTTCAGACAGAAATTCTTTTTGCAAATGCTTTACCGAAGGCTGTTCTTTGAAAGCTGTAAATGTTTGAATATTGTCATCATGGCATTGCTGTAGCTGGGCCCCCGTATGATAGCCTTTGTCTGAAAGCACATCAACCGGGTCTGCTTTTTTCAAATTCATATTCCCTTTAGCCTGCATAGCTGCCCGGTGCAGGGCCTTGCCATCATTGGTGTTGGTGGCTTCCACATGAACCATTAAACTATGTTTGGCATCCACGCCAGCTTGTGTGTTGTAAGCTACTTCTACAATATTTTTATTGATAATAATAGCCCGGCTGTCAGCATCACTGGTACTGATCTGTTTTTCTTCTGTATCATCCAACTGTTGCTGCAGATCATCATATTTTATTTTTCTATCTACCAGCCTTTGCAAAGCCGCTTCTACTTCTTCCTTGCGGTATGAAGGCCCGTTGTCATCTGATTCATTTTTGTCAAGATCCTCCAGTTCTTTCAGATAGCTGTCTGCTTTTTCTTCAATCATCGCCTGGTGCTTGTCTATCTTTTTCTGGTTGTAATTATTCTTTCTGCTGTTTACCGCCCTGAACTTGCTGCCATCCACAGCAATGGTTTGTTTGCCCAGCAGGTTTAGTTCATCCAGAAAATGAACATACAGTTTAAATAGGTTTTTTAATACATCGCTATGATTTTTTCTGAAATCGGCGATCGTATGATAGTTGGGAGAAAGCTCCTGCATAAGCCAACGCAACTCTACATTTCGGTTACACTCCTGTTCCAGTTTGCGGCTGCTGCGGATTTTGTTGAGGTAGCCATACAGATATAATTTCAGCAGCAGTTTATCATCGAATCGTGGTGCGCCGCCAGGATTAGGCTTTGTTTGTTGTTGTTTAATGGGAGCCGGTTGCTTAACCCCAAGTTTGATTAATCCGATAGCTATCGGATCCAGTTTCTCCACAAAAGCATCAAGGATGCGAACTGGATTATCAGCAGAAATGAGATCCTCAAGGCTGGTGAACTGCATTTGATGGCGGGATGTTCCCGTAATAATTTTCATACTGCAAAGACCAGCATTTTATTTTTACTGATGCACGGGATTCACTACTTTTATTTCAACATCTGTGGATAGTTATTTCACAGACTGCCGTTAGCTGCCATTTTATATGACAATTCTCAAAAACATATTGAACCTATTTTCACCGTACAATAAAATAAATAAGCCTTCTCAAAT
>JANMMA010000349.1:0-3314 GCA_031372815.1 Sphingobacteriales bacterium | reverse complement strand
ATTATGGCGTAAAAGGTTCCATAAATGCGGAGTCGCATCGCAACGCAACATTTGCAGAATTCGGTAGGTTTAAAATTGTGAAGGCGATGGTTAGTGGATGGCCCCAAAGTGTTGAAGAGTGGGTGTCCCATGACAGTGGGCATGTTATAATAAGGGGAATTACAATGGAGAGGCCAGACCAACACGGAATAGACACAGTAAAGTTTGAGCAAATGATCAAAGACAAAAAAATTGAGGTCTTTGGTGAAGTTGGATGTTACTATGGTGGTACCTCACTTAGTGATTCTATATGGCGACCTTATCTCCGCATCTGTGAAAAATATGATATTCCAGTGGGTGTACATACAGGTGGGGGCGATCCGGGTGGCACATATTCATGGGCACCTAAATCAAGACTCAGTCTTGGCGATCCCTACCTTATCGAAGACGTGTTGGTTATGTTCCCTAAGCTAAGGATCTATTTGATGCATGCGGGAGGCGAAGACTGGCCGGAACACGCCATCAGGCTAATGGCATACTACCCCCAATTGTACAGTGATATATCCGTGTTACTTTGGGTAGAACCAAATACACAGAGATACGTGAAGGAATTTCTTCGAAATGCGAAAGAAGCAGGATATCTGGATAGGATAATGTTCGGCTCCGACCAGATGGTCTGGCCATATGCCATTGAAAAATCCATCCGGTTTCTTAATAGCTTAACCTTCCTTACCAAACAGGACAAAGAAGACATTTACTATAACAACGCTGCAAAATTCCTGAGGATTAAATGAACTTAAAAATTAGTTATTTGATTCTGAAAAGAGAAGGTCCGGGCCTGTAAATATTGTTATACAGTGCCGCGACTTAATAACTAAAGTGAATTTTTAGAACCTTTACATTAACGATCCCGCCATGACTAAATTATTTTCATCGCTTTCCATTTTTATAAGCATTGTCGTCTTATTGTCTTGCAATCAGACTTCGGAAAAGAAAGATAATGTTGCACAAAACGATACGGCCCGCTTTCATGCGATGCTCGACAGTTACTGGCATGGCCAGCTAAAGTTGCAGCCCCTGGATGCAACGATGTTTAGTGATAGTTCGATGAATGACCAGTTTGTGAACAACTGCACGCAAGCTTACAGGAACGAGGTGAAAACATTCTATAGTGGATACCTGGATGGCTTGAAAAATTATGATGTAGAAAAGATGTCAGAAGAAGATGCATTAAGCTATCAGATCCTAAAATATGATGCTGGCATGCAACTGGAAAAAGCAAAATATGATACCTGGAAGATTCCTTTTACACAAATGGGCGACCCCGGGAATACACTATCAGCCAATATTGTATTGGCCATGGGACAATATGGGTCAGGTCAATCTGCCCAACCCTTTAAAACCGTCAAAGATTATGATAACTGGTTGAAGAGGGTTCATAGTTATACTATCTGGTGCGATAGTGCTATTGCAAATTTTCGGCAGGGTATTGCAACCAATTTTGTTCTGCCAAAATCGTTGGTGGTAAAGATGATTGGCATTTGCAATGGATTGATTAGTGAAGACGTCACGAAAAGTATTTTTTATGGTCCTATAGATAGTCTGCCAACAACATTTAGCCAGGAAGACAAAGCAAGAATTACAGAAGCATATAAAGATGCGATTAAGAATGAATTAAACCCGGCACATACAAAACTGTCTGCTTTTCTTAAAAATGAATACCTGCCTAAGGCCCGCACCACATCAGGCGTTAGCGCTTTGCCCAATGGAATCGATTACTATAAATTATGTGTTAAAGACTGGACCACCACGGATAAAACACTTGACGAGATTTACAACACAGGACTGAGCGAAGTAAAACGGATCCGTATAACAATGGAGGAAATTAAGAACAGTACCGGTTTCAAAGGTGACCTGAATGCATTCTTCCAATTTATGCGGACGGATAAACAATTTACGCCTTTCAGTACACCAGAAGAAGTTTTGGATTCTTTCCGGCACATCTACCAAATTATAAAGCCTTCGCTTAGTAAATACTTCATATTGTTTCCAAAAAGCAGTTTTGAGATCAGGCAAACAGAAGCCTTCAGGGCTGGTAGTGCAAGTATTGAATATTTTGTTGGAGCAGCCGATGGATCAAGGCCGGGGATATTTTATGTACCGATATTGGATCCCACTAAATTCAATATTACATCAGGAATGGAAAGTACTTTTCTGCATGAAGCAGTGCCGGGTCATCATTACCAAAGCTCTCTTCAATTGGAAGATACTTCCCTGCCAATGTTCAGACGATATAAATGGTACGGTGCATATGGGGAAGGCTGGGCATTATATGTTGAGAGCCTGGGACAGGAACTTGGGTTGTACACCAATCCATATCAACATATGGGAGCTTTGGGAGATGAGATACACAGGGCCATACGCCTTGTTGTGGATGTTGCCATACATAGTAAGGGGATGACACGTGAACAGGCTATTACCTATATGATGGAAAATGAGGCCATTGATGAACAAGGAGCTACAGCCGAAATTGAAAGGTATATGGCATATCCCGGACAGTCTTTGTCGTACAAGATCGGGGCATTAAAAATCAGGGAACTTCGCGATAAGTATACCAAAGAACTGGGCCCGAAGTTCAATATTGGGGAATTTCATAAGCAAGTGCTGAACAGTGGCTGTCTCCCCCTTTCCGTGTTGGAGGTTAAGTTAGACAAGTGGGCAAAAATGCTGTAGCATAAGATAAGCTACTGTTCGCTATTTCCGTTATCACGATGGTTGTTAATGGTTTCAAAGTCTCCCGCGGTATGGTTATTGCATAATAATACACTAAAGAAGATCAATGAATAACCAAAAACAATTCGGTGTTTGGATGGATAATCACCAGGCTACTGTAGTAGGCGGCGCAGATGCAGAGGGAGATATGCTAAAAGTATTGGCAAAAATTAAAGGCGAAGCCACTACACAGAACTCCAGCGAGAAGAATTCCAACAACCAGGAAAAGACGGTACAGGCAAAATTTTTTAAGGAAATATCTTCACATTTAGTGAATGCTACTAATATTCACATAACAGGTACCGGACAGGCCCAGGAGCAATTCATCAAATACCTTGCTTCCACTCCTCAATTTAAAAATAGCAAAACAGCAGAGTCAACGGCAAATAAAATGAGTGATGAAAAACTCATAGAGTTTATTGGGTCTAAGTTCTGATTATTCATTCTGATTAATCATGAACCAGTAATTCTTTGAACGGAGTATGGGTTCCAAATAAAACCGTATTTTCAGTACAAATCTAGGTTTGCAAAGCAGATCAGCAAACTATATTTCTACTCTTACA
>JANMMA010000248.1:0-3389 GCA_031372815.1 Sphingobacteriales bacterium | reverse complement strand
TACACGGCGTGCTAAGAAGTCTGGAATGTATCATATACCCATCGTATACACTAGTTGAGATGTATGATCCCTGGTAGAATAGCTTTTCACTGTAAACACTATTGACAAGCGCGGAATTTTTCGGCAAATCCATTTGAGTATTTTATCGTAAACTAAAAAAAAACAATCCACGGCACAAAACAACTTCCATTTTCAAATTATCGGTTTAATTTAAAGCTACATTTATAAAATGTCTACAACTGCTCTCAACCTTTTGCTTGCCGATGATGATACGGACGATTGTTTTTTATTTAAGGAAGCATTAGAAGAACTACCCATATCCGCAAAACTAACCACCGTAAGTGACGGAGTACAACTCATGCAACTACTTTCTGCAAAAGAAACTTTACTACCCGATGCTCTTTTCCTCGACCTGAATATGCCCCGAAAAAGCGGATTCGAATGTTTATCAGAAATAAAAATAATTAATAAATTAATGAACGTTCCGGTAATTATGTACTCCACTTCTCTTAATATGGAAGTTGTAGATTTACTTTACCAAAAAGGAGCCCTTTATTACATTTGTAAGCCAGGTGAATATGATAGATTAAAAAAAGTAGTCTTAGAAGCAGTTACTCTCATATCACAAAAAAAATTAACTCAACCTTCAAGAGATAAATTTATACTTCACCCATAAGTAGTGTTTTTATGAGTAATAAAAATTCTGATTATTATTTCCTGAAAGGAGGTGGAGAGATGGGTACTCTGATAAGAGCAAAAGATTGGAGTAAAACAACTTTAGGAGACCCTGCAAACTGGCCTCAAAGCCTTCGCACCATGGTTGCCGTAATGCTTGATAACCCCTTTGGTATGTACATCGCCTGGGGCAGCGAATACATCCAGCTTTACAATGACGGGTATCGCCCCATACTTGGAGCCTCAAAACATCCGCAGGCATTGGGTATAAGCACCCGGGAAACATTTTCAGAAATATGGCATATCATAGAATCAATGTTTGATGGAGTGATGAACGGGAAAGCTGTTGGTTTTCCAGATTTGATGTTACCCTTATACAGGAACGGGTTTGTAGAAGAATGCTAT
Source organism: Sphingobacteriales bacterium (assembly GCA_031372815.1). Classification (GTDB taxonomy): domain Bacteria; phylum Bacteroidota; class Bacteroidia; order Chitinophagales; family Chitinophagaceae; genus Pollutibacter. Next base: position 2,309 of record JANMMA010000248.1, on the reverse strand, counting down.
TTCGATTTTGCATACAGTCCTATAAGAAAAGACAATGGTGAAGTTGGTGGTGTATTGGTTACTGTAATTGAAACAACTGATAAAAAAAAATCGGCAAACCAATTAAAAGAAAGTGAGGAGCGCTTCAGAACCATGGCAGAAGCTTCGGATATTTTAATTGCAGTTGGTGATGAAAAAAGCAATGCCATTTATTTTAATAAGGCATGGGTAAACCTTACCGGACGACCCATGGATGACTTGCTGAAGTTTGGCTGGATTGATCTGGTTCATCCGGATGACAAAGAAAGATATGTAAATATTTACCTCAATGCATTCAAAAAGAAAGTTGCCTTTACCGGAGAGTTCCGGGTGCTTGGTAAAAATGGCGAATACCGGTGGTTGTTAGCGCAGGGGCCTCCATTATTCCGCCCAGACCGTACATTTGCCGGGTATATAAGTTCATGCATGGACATTACTGATCAGAAAAATGCTATTCAAAAAACTGAAGAAAGGAAACGGCTTTACGAAACAATCACCCGAAACACCCCTGACCTTATTTATGTATTTGACTTAAACTACCGGTTCACCTATGCCAATGAGGCATTGCTAAATATGTGGGGACGCACCTGGGATGATGCTATTGGGAAAAGTATGTTAGAAGTAGGATACGAACCTTGGCATGCCGAAATGCATGAGCGGGAAATAGACAAGATTATTGCTACAAAAAAGCCTGTGCGTGGCGAAGTGTCTTTTTTACACGCCAGGTTGGGTATGCGCATGTACGATTACATTTTTGCCCCAGTAATAAACGAAAAAGGTGAAGTGGAAGCTGTAACCGGCACCACCCGTGATATATCTGACATAAAAAATGCAGAAGAGGAATTGAAAAAGAGTGAAGAACAGTTCAGTACCCTGGCAGATAGTATGGAAAATCTAGCCTGGCTTGCAGATAGCGAAGGATCACTATACTGGGTTAATAAAAGATGGTTAGAATACACCGGGCTTGGCCTGGAAGAAATGCAGGGCTTAGGCTGGAAAAAACTACATCACCCCGACCATGTAGAACGGATAGTTGAAATATCAAGAAAAATATGGCATACCAACGAAACATTCGAACTTACTTTTCCGCTTCGCAGGCATGATGGAGAGTACAGGTGGTTCCTTACAAGGGGCTATCCTGTAACTAACGAAGACGGCAAAATTATACGATGGATAGGAACCAATACAGATATTGATGAGCAAAAAAAAGCAGAAGAACAATTCAGGGTTTTGGCAGACCAGGCGCCTATGTGGGTTTGGCAAACAGATAAAGAAATAAATGTTTTATATGCCAATCCTGAAGTGTTGCGATTTATTGGTATTACACATTACACAGAATTTACAGGGCACATGTGGGAACAAATAGTTCATCCGGAGGACATTGCGTTGGTGTACAAATCATTTGGCGAAGCAGTTTCTCTGCAACAAACTTTTTCATTTGAATTTCGTGTTCAAAATGCAATCACCCAGCAGTATGAATGGTTTTATATTAAAGGAGTTCCCCGGTGGGAAGGTGGTGAATTTTCCGGTTTTATCGGAACAGGAATAAATATCAACGAACAAAAATTGATATTTTCTCAACTTGAATATCGCAAAGCCTTACTGGAATCACACAACGAAGCAAGCATTGATGGTATTTTATTAGTGGATACAAAAGGGACCATATTATCTTATAACCACCGGTTTATAGAACTATGGAATATGCCACAACCAATAATGGATGCAAAAGATGATGACGCAGCATTGACTTTTGCATTAACGCAATTGGTAAATCCTGAAAAGTTTATTGAAAAGGTAGAATGGTTGTATAAAAATCCCAATGAAACAAGTATAGATGAACTGGAATTTAAAGACGGCAAAATAATAAAAAGGTATGGCTACCATGTTGCTGGCGCAGATGGAAAGTATTATGGCTGTAGCTGGATCTTCAGGGATATTACTGAGCAAAGAGAATCTGAAAGAACGGTGAAGGAAAGCGAAGAAAGATTCCGCTCTCTTGCGCAGACACTACCTCAATTAGTTTGGATTACCGATGCACAGGGCAATCAGGAATTTGCATCTCTCAGATGGAAAGAATATTCAGGCATTGAGCCCGATGGCGAAAAAGAGTGGAGGGAAATAGTGCATCCGGAAGATTATGATAACATCAATGCAGCATGGACACGCAGCCTAACGACAGGAAACATTTACACATTTAATGTGCGCCTTAAAAGTAAACATGGTGAATACAGATGGCACGCTGTAAAAGGAGAACCTGTTTTAGATAAAGAAAATAAAATTGTAAAATGGGT
>JANMMA010000234.1:0-2718 GCA_031372815.1 Sphingobacteriales bacterium | reverse complement strand
GCTATTCTTCAAGCATGGCCACACACCCGAATTCCTGTTTCAGAAAATCATCGTAATGGTCTGCTTTCTGAAAAAGCCTTCTGAAGGTTTCTGTTCCACTGGCCTTGTTCAGCTCAAGGTCGTAGATAAGGCTGGACAACACGATATTCTGTTGTATACAGCTAAGTACAAGCCCCGATATCTGATAATTCTCTGTCAGGAGATATTGGTACAGTGGTTTTATTTTTCCTACGTCCTGTGGCAACTGGCATAAAAATGCGTCTGCCGAAACAAAAAACGTTTCATTATTATAGCTGATGCGGATCTTAGCACTGCCTTGTTTCACTTCCCAACTGTTGCTTCCGTTTCTTGCGAGTTTAATGTCCTTGCCCAGTTCTTTCAATATGTCTTCGATGGTCTTTGCAACCCCAATTGACTCGGGCTCCTTTTCAGGAAGCGCTGGCAATTTAACTTCTGTACCACATCCCGGGCAATATTTGTCTGCGTCAATATTTGTGGAACTTATAAGCAGTTCGCACGATGGACAACGAGTGGATGGTTTGCCATACCATGGCATATAAAGCGATAGTGCGGTTTTCAAATATTCTACCGGTAAAGCAAAACCCAGGTTATCTCCACCGCGGATGATAAAAGAGTTGACGCCAATAACATCACCCTTTCCATTAACCAATGGTCCACCACTGTTGCCGGGATTTATCGCTGCGTCTATCTGGATGAATTTTAGTCCATCCCTTACCCTGTCTACCTTACTCACCACACCTTGGGTGGCAGAGTAGTTGAGACCGTAAGGATGGCCGATAGCTATTACCGGGTCTCCATCTTTCATTAGCGTATAGTCGCCCAGGCTTACATCTGTCAGATCTACATCTGCCGGAGGCTCAATAAAAGCCAGGTCATGTTTAGGATCTGTATACAAAACCTTAGATACCCTTTTTTCGAAATTTTTTCCGGCTATCGTTAATTCGGGTGCATCCTTAACCACGTGAAAATTCGTTACGATAAGATTGAATGCCTTTACGTAAAAGCCTGTGCCCGATCCCGACTGAGTAGCAATCTGAATGACCACAAACTGAAAACGTTCTATGATGGAAGGATAATTACTGATCTCCATGCTTATTATTTTGCCAGGTCAAAATTTAACGCCTGAATCTCATTCAGAAAACTGAGGTTAAAACTAATGACATCATCATAACGCAGGTTCTGTGTTTTCCACTCAAGCCATGGATATTTTTCTTTCGACGCGCTGATGATTAAACCGATCTTATTTTCTATCTCTTCCTTTTCAAATTGATTTGAAGCAGCATCAAATAACTGTCCCCGGAAACCGAGGGTAAGAAAATATCCCGGATAGTTAACTTCCATAAAGAGCTGAAATAATTCAGACAACGGTTTAGGAAGGCTGAAAGAATATTGGCAGTATGAAAGTCCATATTCCAAAATTTGCCTGGCAATCTCGGGGTACTTATTATCCCGATACCAGACAGTATTCTGGATAGCCGTATTGATGGCGTCAGAAATTGCTTTGTGCGGCTGTGGCGCTACGATAGAAAAGGTTGCCGTGGAGTGAAACAGGAATGGCGTTATTTCTTCATCCCTTTTGGCTAACATTTTTCTATATCCTTCGATCATCAACTGATTCTTTTCCTGGGGCGTCTTATCTTCTTTGATAAAGTAAAGTCCGATGATCTTTTCCAGGTCAAACAATAATTTACCCTCGGGCGCCACCAGGTAATCAAGCCTGTACCCCAGGCTCAGCAACATGTACGCAATACCTCCGGCGAGTTTATCTTTGTCCAGCGTTTCAATATAATCCAGGCTTTGCCGGATGAACTGGCGGAAATAGTCAAGTTTTATAGCACGCTCTGCTTCGGGCAGAAGTTTGATATGATCTGTGTCGATTTGTTCCAGTTGGGAAAAGTCCTGCACCAGTATATCATCCTGCTTGTCGGCCCTGGTAGCCAGCTCTTTAAGTCCGTAATAAAGCTTATTTGGGCTGGAGGTAGATAATTCACTGTCAAAACGCATGCAAATCCTGTCGTCCTGCAGGGTATACCGGCTATAATTCAACAGATAATTTTGTTCAAGGAGCCTGCGCATAACCGGAATACTGGGCTGAGACATCCGTGCAAGGTTCACTTCGGCATATAACCGTTTGTCGTCGCAGTTACCGCGGACCACCTTTGAGCCCTGGTAAATGGTAAAATTAAGTACCTCGCCTTTCCTTTCAGTAACCACATTTCCTGACTTGTCATCCCGCAAAAAGTCGAAAAAGGCATCCATACTTTTTACGTAGTTCTTTTCTTTGAAGTGCGCATCGGCTTCGGTGAGTCGGTTTGATTTTTCGACAGACTTGTTATTGTCTGAATACCTGCCCAAAACCACGTCTGGCTGCGGTTTTTCCTTCTTTCTCTTCCAGTTGAAAAGCTTGTCAAACATGTATTTCAATCAATCGTTGGGTTGGATAATTTAGCACAGTTGATCTGGTAAAATGTTAGAAAATGGGGGCTGATAATCCTGTATAGCCCCTTATATTTGCTGACACGCAAACCCAAACTTCATGAAGTTCATCGTTTCCGCTTCTGCTCTTCTGAAACAACTCCAACAGATCAACGGTGTTATTAACGCAAATACTGTTCTTCCTATTTTAGAAGACTTCCTTTTTCATATAGAAAAGAACAAACTAACGGTGGTGGCTACCGATTTAGAGACTGTTATGAA
>JANMMA010000216.1:0-10877 GCA_031372815.1 Sphingobacteriales bacterium | reverse complement strand
CCGGGTATGTGAAGAATTCAATGCCGTTTGGGCAGGCAGATTATAAACACCCCATACTGAGTGATGAGGAATCCTGGGACGTCGCAGCATTTGTGAATTCTCAGCCAAGGCCGAATATGGATATTTCGAAGGATTGGCCTGATATCTCCAAAAAACCGGTGGACCATCCTTTCGGGCCTTATTCCGATGGTTTCTCGGAGCAGCAGCATAAATATGGTCCGTTCAAGGAGATAAAAGAAAAAACCAAAGGGACGGGTAAAAAATGAATAGGGTAATTTACATTTAAGTATGAAAACAATATATTTTCTCTTCTTCTTGCTCATAGCAAATGGCGTTAGTGCACAACAACATAAAATCGTCTGGGATTTAAATGCGCAGGATACTTCGGCTCAGTCGGTCTTGTTCCGCCAAATAAACAACGTGTTGAAGGAATCCCCTGATACAAAAATTGAAGTAGTTTACCATGGCGGTGCCATAACCGGTCTGGTTCAGGGCAGTTCGTTCTTTGATGCGAAGGTGCAGGAGTTTCTGAAAAAAGGGGTCGTATTTGCTGCCTGTAATAATAGTCTGAAACGCTATAATATTGATCCTTCCCGCGTTTTGCCCGGCGTTACCGTAGTTCCTGTAGCCATTCTTGAACTGGTCAAAAAACAGGAAGAAGGATATAGTTATGTGAAAATGTGATGTGACATTCGTCACTGTTTTCGACCAAATGCCTGAGTACCTTGTGTTTGAGTAATCCTCATTACCAACGTAAATCTCAGGTATGAAATCACACTACACAGTACTGATCATTGGTGGCGGAACCGGCGGTATAATGACCGCAGCCCAGCTCAGTAGAAAGCAAAAAAATATTTCCATAGGCATCATAGAGCCCAGTGAAGTTCACTATTATCAACCCGCATGGACACTTGTGGGTGCGGGAACCTTTAATTATAGTGCTACCATAAAAAAAGAATCGGCTTTGATACCCCACGGCGTGGACTGGATAAAAGATTTTGCCACCAGTTTTGAACCCGACCACAATATTGTACAAACAAAAAATAGCGGTGCTATCGAGTACGAGTACCTGGTTTTGTCACCAGGCGTGCAGATGGACATTGATGCAATGCCAGGATTGCGCGAAGCGCTTACCACTGAAAGGGTCTGTAGTAATTACATCGATCCTGAAAAAACATACCGTGTGTTGCAGCAGTTCAAAGGCGGCAATGCAGTATTCACACAGCCGGCAACGCCCATCAAATGCGGTGGAGCACCTCAGAAAATCATGTACCTCGCAGAAGAGTACTTCAAAAAATCGGGTGTCCGCGAAAAAACCAATATAATTTTTGCTACTCCCGGTTCGGTCATTTTTGGAACGCTTGAGTTCGCTACTGAACTGACCAGGATACTAAAAGCAAAGAAGGTTCATTTTCGACCCTTTTTTAAACCCATAAAAATTGATTCTGCAAAACAAGAGATCACATTTCAGTTCATCAAACCCGACAGTAAAATATTCTCAGAAAACCTTGACGATAAAACTGGTGAAAGACTTGATGGAGAAAATACTGTGACCATGCATTACGACATGCTTCATCTTGCACCACCGCAAAGCGCACCCGACTTCATAAAGCAATCGCCTTTTTCCTTCAAAGAAGGACCCAATAAAGGTTGGATTAACGTTGATATTCATACGCTTCAGAATCCCGACTATAAAAACGTTTTTGCTATGGGAGATTCTGCAGCACTGCCAACCGGTAAAACAGGAGCAGCTATCCGTAAGCAGGCCCCCGTTGTGGTAGACAACATCATACATATGATGAATCAGCTTTCTTTTGGCGAGCATCAATATGAAGGATATTCTTCATGCCCAATTGTTACAGGCTATGGTAGAATGCTGCTCTGCGAATTTAAATATGATAACGTGAGGGACAGCGATCCGCTGCTGACAAAGTTCATCGATACCACAAAAGAAAAATGGAGCATGTGGTTGCTTAAGAAATATGGCCTCCCCTGGCTTTATTGGAATATGATGATGAAAGGCAGAATGTAGAAAAATTAGGAAATTGGGAGATGTTTGAAGCGTGCAAGTGCAGTACAAGTAGGGAAATTGGAAAAATTGGAAAATGAGCGAAGTGTGAAAGATGCGGACGATTCGTGAATAGACAAACGCGCAGAGATTAAGGATCATTACTTAATTTCAGTGCATGAACGCAGAAGGCCAACGGCTATCCTCAAACTCAGGAAAGACAGTCCCGCTGGAACAGTGGGGCCCCTATTTAAGCGAAAGACAGTGGGGAACGGTGCGCGAAGACTATAGCAATAGCGGTGACGCATGGCGGTATTTTCCCTTTGAACACTCACATTGCCGGGCCTACATGTGGGGCGAAGACGGCATAGCAGGCATATCTGATTTTTTCCAAAACCTTTGTTTTTCTGTTGCCTTTTGGAATGGGAAAGATCCCATCCTAAAAGAGAGGCTATTTGGCTTGGTGAACTTCCAGGGGAACCACGGAGAAGATGTCAAGGAACTTTACTACTATCAGGATAATATCCCCTCCCACTATTACATGGAGTACCTCTACAAGTATCCCATAAACGCCTTCCCTTATACTAAACTGATTGAAGAAAATAGTAAGAAATCAAGGCTGGAACCTGAATACGAAATACTGGATACCGGCATATTTGATCAGGACGAATATTTCGATGCTCATATTACCTATGCTAAAAATAATGGCAATGACATTTTTATTCGTATCAGGATAACGAATAGGAGTAAAAGCCGCGCAGAACTAACGGTATTGCCTACCCTATGGTTTTACAACCGTTGGCAGTACGACATCAAGATGCGAAAGCCATCCATCCTACTAAAAAGTAAAAATCACGTCAGGGCGCTTCATCAGCGTCTCGGTTCTTACTATTTGTATTTTCAAACTCCTGATGACGTATTGTTTACCGACAACGAAACAAATCAAAAGATTGTTTCAGGCAAAGAATCAACCAATATCTATACAAAGGACGCGATCAATGAAGCCATTGTGAATGGCAAATATCGTAGTCTTCTAAACAAAAGAAAACACGGTACAAAATTCTCTCCGGTTTATAATGTTGCGCTTGATGGAGGGGCATCACACGACATCTATTTAAGGCTTACGCATAAAGCAACCAGTGACGCATTTCCAGAAAACTTTGCACAGATTTTTACGAAACGAAAAGAAGAAGCAAATGATTTTTATAATGCTGTCCTGACAAGTCCGGCTGATTCACCATACCGAAATATTCAGCGTCAGGCATTTGCAGGTCTGCTATGGAGCAAGCAATATTACCATTACGATGTGGAACGTTGGTTGCAGGATGGAGATGGCATATCCCATCCCAGTCATAGCCGAACCTATGGACGGAATCACGACTGGAAACACCTAAAAAACCAGGATGTGATTTCTATGCCCGACAAGTGGGAATTTCCCTGGTATGCCGCATGGGACCTGGCATTCCAGTGTATTCCGATGGCTGTAGTAGATCCCTGTTTTGCAAAAAATCAGTTGCTGCTCGTGATGCGCGAGTGGTATATGAAACCAGACGGACAACTACCCGCCTACGAATGGAATTTTTCAGACGTTAACCCTCCCGTACAGGCATGGGCTGCTCTTGAGGTCTACAATATTGAGAAGGAAAAAACCGGGAAGGGAGATATTATTTTTTTGAAAAGGGCATTCCATAAACTGCTCATCAACTTTACGTGGTGGATCAATCGTAAGGATCCCAACGGCAATAATATGTTTGAAGGCGGATTTCTTGGATTAGATAACATTGGGGTGTTTAACAGGAGTGCGCCAATTAACGGCGGTATGCAACTTGAACAGGCAGATGGTACAGCATGGATGGGAATGTATGCGTTAAATCTGCTCGACATGGCATTGGAGATCGCCATGCAGGACAAATCATTTGAAGATGCGGCTACAAAATTCTTCGAGCAGTTTGTACTCATCGCTGAAGCCCTTAATCATCATGGTATGTGGAATGATGAGGATAAATTTTTCTACGATACACTTTCAATCGGTGGAACCTCACCTATCCAACTGAAAATTCAGTCGGTGGTTGGACTTACCAGTTTGTTTGCAGTTTCGGTGATCCAGAAAAAAATGCTCGATAAACTCGATGATTTCAATAAGCGTATTAGTTGGTTTGAGCAATATAGGGTGAAAAATAAATTGTTCTGGCCTAATGAGGAGCATGGAGAGAAGGATGAAATTTTAGTATCGTTGCTGCCCAAAGAGCGGCTGGTGTCCTTACTTACCAGGCTTTTGAATGAATCGGAATTTTTGTCTGACAATGGCATCAGGGCGCTTTCTAAGGTCTACGATAAGAATCCTTATACCGTAAATATTGGCGGGCTCGACTATACCATCGAATACGATCCAGGCGATTCAACCAGCGATTTTTTTGGGGGCAATTCAAATTGGCGTGGCCCTGTATGGTTTCCCATGAATTATCTTATCATTCGGAGTATCAGAAGGTATGGCGATTTTTACGGCGATGCACTTCAGGTAGAGTATCCTGTAGGATCAGGCCGAAACCTCAACCTCTTGCAGGTTGCCGACGAACTAACGGCAAGGCTTGCCCGCATTTTTACGCCGAATGAAAAAGGCCACAGACCGGTTTTTGGCGAATACGCTGAATTTTATACCAGGCCCGGCAATGAAGATCTTGTGTTGTTTTATGAATATTTTCATGGAGACTCCGGCAAAGGCCTTGGCGCAAGCCATCAAACAGGCTGGACGGCCCTTGTAGCTGATTTGATTGAAAGGATCGGAAAATAGCAGGTTTATCATGAGATACACGTACACAAATAAGGATGGCATCGGCAAAATTATACTCCTGGAACGGGAACCTGTTTTGGAACAGAATTATTTTGAACAGAAGGCAGGCTTCAGTTTTCATACTATTGCGTGGAATACCGGACCAGAACAAATGGTGCTCATCGATGAAGCTGCCTATCGATTTGAACCAAATAGTGTGCTGCCATTGATGCTGAACCAATCCTTCCAGTTTGAGCACCCGGAAGATATTGTAGCCTGGCAGTTTAACCGTGACTTTTACTGTATTGTAAATCATGACGCGGAGGTTGGCTGTGTGGGCTTTCTTTTTTTTGGACCTTCTGCTACAATGTTCGTTAAACTTGACGCCCCGGATGTTGACATGATGAAAAGTTTACTGGGCGTATTCAAAGAAGAATACCAATCGGAAGACGATATTAAATCCGAAATGTTGCGAATGTTACTGGTGAGGCTGATCATTAAAACCACCAGGCTAGCGAAGAAACAATACATTGGAACAGAAGAGGTGGCCGAGGAGAAATTTAATCTCATACGGCAATTCAACCTCCTTGTGGAAATACATTTCCGAAAGGAACACCAGGTACAGTTTTATGCCGGACTGTTGAATAAGTCGCCAAAAACCATTTCTAATATTTTTTCGATCTATAGTAAAAGGTCGCCGCAGGAGATTATACAACAAAGAATTGTAACGGAGGCAAAAAGACTTTTTTATTACACGGATAAGTCGGTCAAAGAAATTGCCGACGAACTTGGGTTTGACGACGCCGCACATTTCAGTAAGTATTTCAAAAACGTTACTTCGCAGAATCCTTCAGAGGTAAAGAAGCGAGGCCATAAAGCAAGGTGACGCTCGATTGCTACAGCGAAAATTGATAAAGGAAAACGCCCATAACGCTGGAGATGCTGGATTTATAATTATTAAAGTAACGCGGCCATAAAGCAAGCTGACGCTCGATTACCACTGCGAAAATTGTTCTACTTCGGGAATATTCTACAGTAATTAGGGAAATATTGCCATTTGTTTGGGTCGGGAATACGTGCATTTTTGCGGTATAATTTAAACATATGAATAAGTTCGTTATTTTTCTTGCTTCGATGGTCTTTGCTATCTCGGGTTTTGGACAGGACGGCACCTATAGCACCACCAACGGAGTTGCTATTAAAGGATACGATCCTGTATCTTATTTCACCGAGGGAAAAGCCGTACCGGGAAATGATGCCAACATTTTTGAATGGAGCGGCGTAAAATGGAAGTTTTCAAGTGAATCGAACCTTGAAAAATTTAAAGGAGACCCATTGAAATACGCACCTCAGTATGGTGGATTCTGTGCATATGGCTGTAGTGAAAATCATAAATCGCCTACTGATCCTAATGCCTTTACTATCGTAAATTCCAAGCTTTATTTAAATTATAACCTGAAGGTGAAAGAAATGTGGATTAAAGACACTGCAATCCGCATCACCAATGCAGATACCTACTGGAAATCTTTAAAATAGTAGCGCACTGTACAGGTTATTAAGGCGTCAAACGAACTTATACTTCATGTCTGATACATCATCGAAGAAAAAATATACATTGCTATACTCAATCAATTCATCTATGCGAAAAATTATTTTGTCCATTTTGCTGGTTGCTTTAGTTTCCGGTGTTTCTCTTGCGCAAAGCGCGTTGCGCATAAAACAGTTCAATATCGAAAAGGGAATTGCGCTACAAGGATATGACCCCGTCGCCTATTTTACCGGGAACAAAGCGGTAAAAGGAAACAAACAGTTTGCGGCTTCAGCTGAAGGCATAGTTTATTATTTTTCTTCAGCCTCAAACAAAGAACTTTTTTTAAAGGACTATAAAAAGTACGAACCTCAGTATGGTGGATGGTGTGCTTACGCTATGGGTGCAAACAATGAAAGAGTTGAAATAGACCCCGAGACGTTTAAGATCGTCGATAGTAAACTTTATCTTTTCTATCATACCTGGTCAAACAATACACTGACCAAATGGAATAAAGAAGAAATGAATTTAAAGGCAAAGGCAGACAAAAACTGGTCCTCACAATATCACTAAACACATCACATCCACAACATGACGTTTAAAAAAATCGCTTCTTTGGTCCTGAGAATCACTGCTGCGGTGATCCTTTTGCAAACATTGTATTTCAAATTCTCCGGGCATCCGGAATCTGTTGAACTTTTTACAAAACTCGGTGTGGAGCCATGGGGACGTATCGGAACTGGCGTCATTGAACTGATTACGGGTATTCTGCTACTCGTTCCAACCACCATTTTCATCGGCGCCTTACTGGGTGTTGGCCTGATAGCTGGGGCAATAGTATCTCATCTGACCGTAATCGGCGTTGAATCGAAAGGGGATGGCGGACAATTATTTATGCTTGCGATTTTGGTATTGATTTGTTGTGTAGCATTAATGTTTCTACATAGAAAACAGGGAGAATCATTTTATCATCGGGTTGTGCGAAAAACGGCTCCTACGAGCTTTTAAACTGCCTCAATCTTCGGTGGAATCAGTTTATACACAACAGGGGTAACAATTCTCGAAAGAATGGTTGATGATATCAGTCCGCCGATCAACACCAACGCCAAAGGTGATACCAATGGATTGCTGTTTAAAGCAATGGGCGTTAAACCACCAATGGCAGTCAGGCTGGTCAGGACAATCGGTAGAAACCGCACCTCTCCTGCTTCTTTTATGGCAGTATTGAGTTCTTTACCTTCTGCACGGAGCTGGTTGGTAAAATCTACCAGCAAAATGGAGTTCTTAACTTCTATACCCGCAAGTCCAATGAAGCCAATGATTGCCACAAACGACAAAGGATAGCCGGCTAGCCATAACATACATACACCACCTATAACGCCTAAAGGGATAACGGATAGTACGATCAGCATGCTCTTGAAGGTTTTGAATTCTAGTAGCAGAACCATGATGAAGAGAAAAATGGTGGAAATCACTACAGTCATAAATCCGCCTCCGAAAGCCTCTTTTTGTGTTTCGGCTTCACCAGCAACTTCCAGGCTATACCCCTCGGGTAACCGAAGATTTGTTGCTTTTTCCAGAAATTCTTTTACGATCTTTTCTGCCAGTACATTGTCCTTGTTAAAAGCGGCAACGGTTACATACCTCTTTTTATCCAGGTGCTTGATCGTGGTAGGTGACGACTCAAATTCTAATGATGATACCTGGTTAAGTGGAACAGGAGTACCTGCAGCATTATTAACATAGATATCATTGAATGTTGCAAGTGAAGCAAATTTCTCGCGGGGAGCATTTAGCATAATACTATAATCATCACCTCGGTCGTTGGTGTATTGTCCGAGTTCAAGCCCCGCCACAGCAAGCCTTACGGTTTTGTCGATATCGGCTGTTTGGATTCCATAGCTTCTCGATTTATCGATATTGATGTGCAATTTCAGGTCAGACTTAAGGATGCCCACGTCATTTTTTACATAGATGGCGCCTTCGGTCGACTTCATCATTTGTTCTGCTTCGCCGGCAAGCATTCTTAGTGTGTCAAGATTCTTTCCGAGGATTCTGATTGCAACGGGTGCCTCCACCGGTGGGCCCTGTTCGAAATCTTTCACTTCAATTTTAGCGCCAGCAACTGCATCGAACTTCAAGCGTAGTTTCTCAATGAATTTTCTCTTAACCACGGGCGAAGTATGTTCATCGAGTTGAACAAAGAATTGTGCATAGTCAGGTTTATCGTTAGGTGGAATCTCATTATAGTATATCCTCGGATTACCCCTGCCAACGTTAGTGGTATAATAAGTGATCTGGGACTCATCGTGCAAAACCCTTTCAACATACCGGGCCATTGAATCAGTTGTTTCAATATTGCTTTGTAGCGGCATATTTACATTGATCAGGAACTGTGGTTTTTCGGAAGTTGGAAACAACCTGAAACCAATAATCCCGAAAACAGAAAGCGAAGCAACAAATAATCCAAGGGCGATGAACATAGTTAGTACGGGGCGTTGCAATGCTTTATCAAGCAGCTTTGTATAACTTCCACTAATAAGCTTTTTCAATCCACGCAGAAAAATATTGCCATCCGGATTGTGATCTGTTTTTAAAATTTTGCTGGCCATAAAAGGTACTATGGTAAGAGAGATCAGCATAGAAGCAAATACAGAAGCTATAACGGCAAGCGGAAGGCTTCTGATAAATTCACCCGAGCCTTCGGGGAGAAAAACCAATGGAATAAAGGCAATGATGAGGGTTGCCGTGCATCCTATCACGGCAAGGGTGATCTGTTTGGTTGCTTCAATGGCAGCAAAGTTTCTTGAATGTCCCTCCCTCAACCATCGTTCTATATTTTCGACAACCACAATGCTGTCATCTACGAGCAGGCCAAGAGCAACCACAAATCCAACTATACTTAACTGGTTCAATGAAAAACCCATGGCATTCAGGGCAACAATTCCAAGTCCCAATGATAGTGGGATGGCAACCATCACCACGATAGCCGCTCTTCCGCCAAGTGGAAGTAATGTTATCAATACAAGGCCTATTGCAATAAGGAAGTCGATGCCCAGTCCACCTAATCGTTTATCAACGTTATTCGCCTGGTCGCAGTTTTTCACCAGGTCAATGTTTGGAGGAAGCTTTTTCTCAAAGCTTTTCAGCACGGGCAGATAAGCTTTTTGTGTTGCACTGATATTCTGCCCTGATTTCTGGGCCGCTGTCACTAAAACTGCACGATGCCCATTGAGCCGCGTGATGTGTTTTTGTTCTTCATCCGAAAAACTTACATCAGCTACATCTTTCAGGTAAACAACATTCCCGTTTGCAGCATACACGATAGTGTTTTTGATCTCATCGATGTTTTTATACTTTCCGCTGGTCTTGATATTAAATGTTTTAGTTCCTGCGCGTATGCTGCCTCCGGGTATGTTTGCGGCTTCACTTTGAATGCTGCCGATAATGTAATTGATGGGTATTTTCCGCTGAGCGATTTTATCGAGCTGAAGGTCTATCCTGATCAACTGTTCAGGGACACCCCAGTATTCCACTTTTTTAAGGCTCTTGAGTTTCTCAAGTTCTTCTTTTAATTCCTTACCGTAGTATTTCAACTTTTCATTGGATGCGTTTTCTGAAACAAGCGCAACCTGGATCACATTTACATCCGTCGGAGTTACTTTTCTGACCTCCAGTTTATATATATCATCAGGTAATACCGGTCTTAACGAATTCACTTCACGGACTAACTCCTGGTATTTAGCATCTACATTGGATTCATATTTAAACTCCACTTCTATTACGGCAACACCATCGTCAATTGTCGTTTTCATTCTCTTAATGTCTTCCAGTTCGCTCACTTTTTTCTCAATAGGCTTTACCACCAATTCTTCCATATCTTTTGGACTGGTGCCAGGATAAATGACCACGATGGGAAATTGCGGAGGATTAATTTCGGGATCTTCTGCACGGGGCATACTTAATATGGTTGTAATGCTTACCACGATGATCATGAGAAAGAGGACCAGGGTGAGCTGGTAATTTTTGACGAAAAAAGAAGTGAATCGCATAACTGTAGAATGAGGCGTTAGATAATTTTGGTGGATGAGTCCTGATATAATTTTGGTGGATGGCTTGATGTATTGCTGTCTAGTTTGGACCTTACAATAAATGATCATTTTACCACCCGGATGATCGATTGATCATTGAGGTAAGGTGAGCCTGAAGTGACCACATAAGCATAGCTTTCAAGACCATCGCTAATATGGATGGTTTTTTCATCAATCGAATGGATGGAAACTTCTACCCGCTTCACCGTTTTTCCATCATTGCTGGCAAATACAAAACCCTTTTTGCCATTCGCTTCAAGCAGTGATTCATAAGGGATTATGTATCCGCTTGTGGTGGAACTGGTTTTGATATTAGCTTTTCCAAACATTCCGATGGCAGGTTGTTCTTTTCCAAAATCGACCTGGAGTTCTATGTCGAAAGAGCCATCCACGGGATCTGCTGCCAGCGATTTTTTGCTGACGACCGCGGGAAATGATTTTCCGGGAAATGCTTCGATATTGACGGTGGCCACATTTCCT
>JANMMA010000214.1:0-6466 GCA_031372815.1 Sphingobacteriales bacterium | reverse complement strand
TATATCAATGGACAGGGGGCAGCGCTGGTCCACCTTTGGCACTAACATGCCGGGTGCAGCTATTGCAGACCTTGAGATACATGAAGCTTCGAATGACCTAATTGCAGGTACTCATGGCCGTGGGATTTATAAAATAAGCCTTTTACCGATATATGCTATGGTTGAAAAAAAGTTTGCGGCCGACACAGACCATTTTTTTGACATACCGAAGAGCCAGCTTCCCTGGTTTCGTTCAGCATCACAGTCGCCCGATTACCGTACTGTAGAAAAGACCGCTATTACTTTTTGGTTGAGCGAACCGAAATCAATCACCCTTACGCTTAAAAACGAAAAAGAGTCAGCCATGTGGGCCACTACGATGCAGGGGCAAAAAGGTTTCAACCAGTATCGCTGGGATTTAATAACTGCCAGGCTGTCGAGCGATCTACCCTACTTTGCTGAATATGAAAATTATCTTCCTGCGGGGAAGTATAAAATAATGTTGACTGGTGGAAAATCAACATTAGTGCAGCCTTTTATCCTGGAAAAGAGACGTGAACCTATGGCGCGTTAATTTGGAAAAATATTTGGTAACTTACTGTACTATAAAATTGTAACTGATGAGTACGTTCCCAAGCATCTTCAATGATGTTATTGGCCCGGTAATGAGGGGTCCGTCGAGCTCACATTGCGCAGCGTCGTTACGCATTGCCCGAATGTGCAGGGACCTGATGGATGAAAACATAAGAGACATTCTAATTGAATTTGACCCTCAGGGTTCACTGGCCACCACACATAAAAGCCAGGGATCAGATATGGGATTGTTTGGCGGATTTTTAGGATGGGAAGCTTATGATGAACGACTGCCTGAATCAGATAGGCATATCGTAACAGCGGGGATAACTGTTTCGATCCAGATTGTAGATATTGGCGCCGATCATCCGAATACATATAAAATTACCCTGCGGAATGATAAAGAGACCAGGAGACTGACAGCCATTTCCACGGGCGGAGGAATGATCGAAGTCATTGAAATAGACGGCGCAAGGGTGTCCATGGCGGGCGATTATTTTTATACGTTGATCTATTGTGCTAAGCCTGAAAATATCATTGAATTTTTGAAAGCTTCTATTCCCTTTGATGATATCGAAATCCACAAAGGCGACATCAATTTTATAGAAATTAAATCACAGGCTTTTCCGGAGTCAAATATTAGCAGGGAGCTGATGGCCATGGAAGGGGTTATGTTCATCAAGTATTTGCAACCTGTATTGCCTGTTATGTCGAGGAAGAATTTACGCGTTCCGTTTATCACCTGTAATGAAATGCTTGAATACGACAGCGATAAAAATAAATCGCTATGGGAATTGGCTGTCGATTATGAAATGGCAAGGGGAAATATTTCTGCGAGTGAAGTGTTTGAGAAGATGAGGAGTATTATTGAAATTATGGGTGATGCCATTCAGCGGGGCTTGAAGGGAACACATTATGAAGACCGTATCCTGGGTAGCCAGTCGTTGCAGTTTAAAGAAAACATGGAAGCCGATAAGCTGGTTGGTGGTGAAGTGAATAACCGGATCATCATGTATGTAAGTGCGATGATGGAAAACAAAAGTTCGATGGGCGTTATTGTTGCCGCTCCCACTGCAGGAAGTTGCGGTGCATTGCCGGGAGCTTTGTTTGGAACGGCGCATTCGTTGAAACTTACTGAAGATGATTTAGTGAAAGGCATGTTGTCGGCCGGACTGATTGGTGTATTCATCGCTGCGCATGCAACTTTTGCTGCAGAAGTAGGTGGATGTATGGCTGAGACGGGATCTGGTGGTGGTATGGCTGCAGCTGCTATTGCAGAAATGAATGGTGGCACACTCGACCAGGCCATTGCGGCGGCTTCACTTGCGTTGCAAAATTCGCTGGGTATAATTTGTGATCCCATTGGAAATCGCGTGGAGGCGCCATGCCTTGGAAGAAACGTGATGGCTGCTACGAATGCGGTCTCCTGCGCTAATATGGCCTTATCGGATTATGCGCAACTGATTCCTTTGGATGAAGTTATAGAGACTATGAAATTAGTTGGCGACCAGATCCATCATACGTTAAGATGCACTAATCTCGGTGGACTTTCCATCACCAATGCCGCCAAAAAAATAGAGGCAATGCTCGAAGAGATGCCCGCAAAGTTTTATAAGAGTTGTTGAGAGGCAATTGCTGATGCCGATCGGAGCTATCGGAATGGATTTGTTTCCTGGTTTTTGATAGCTGTCTTGAGCTTATTCAGATCTTCAACCATCTAAATGGATTTTGTTTATCGGTTATTGACAAAGATTCTCATAGCATTAGTTCTGATTTCTATATTACATTCTTCACCCTCCTTAAAAGGACTGTTTTTTATACCCGAGCGGGTATAAAAATAAGTTGTTTTTTAGAGGCCTCTAAAAACAACATAGTTCTATAACCAAGAGTTGCTTGCAGTTCTCCTATCCACACGCCATAAATGCCATGTTCATGGTATTTGTTTTTTAACCGAAACAGGTTAGCTTTTCCATCATTTATTTCCCGGCTCAGTTCTGCCCCGCGTCTTTATAACCGGTATCCACGGGTTAAACCATATGTTATTGACGCTTATTTTATTTAACCAAATCATAGGAGGTTTTTATGAAAAATTTTAAACTGTTTTATTTATCTGCATTTTTATTTTGCGCATTTTTGATTGTCTCTTGCACAAAAGAAATAGGAAGCAAAAAAAACCAACCGGATAATAGTGCTCGTGTTGCGATGCTTAAATCAAAATCATCTGTACCCATTAGTGCTTCGGTGAGAGTCTTCGCGACAGGTTTGAATAATCCGCGTGGCTTGAAATTCGGACCGGATGGAAATCTGTATGTAGCAGAAGGTGGAACCGGCGGTACGACATCGACAGCGGGCATATGTACCCAGGTGGTATTCCCTGTTGGCCCTCAGTTCGGAAGTTTAACCAGCGGCAGGATTTCCAGGATTGATGGCAACGGTGTCAGGACAACAGTTACTGATCAGCTTCCTTCCAGCCAGGCAAATGAAATCATAGGAGGGGATGTTTCAGGAGTGGCAGATGTTGCGTTCGTAGGAAATACTTTATATGCGATACTCGCAGGTGCAGGATGTTCGCATGGTGTTGCAACCGTTCCAAACGGAATTGTAAAAGTAGAGCCAAACGGAACATGGTCAATGATCGCCAACCTTAGTGCATTTCAAATGGCAAACCCTGTTGCCAACCCCGAGGAAGATGATTTTGAACCCGATGGAACCTGGTATAGCATGATAAATGTCAGGGGCGACCTATATGCTTTAGAGCCGAACCACGGTGAGTTGGTAAAAGTTACCATGGATGGAAAGATCAGCCGTGTAGTGGATATTTCAGCAAAATACGGCCATATCGTACCAACTGCACTAGCCTTTCATGGAAATTTCTACGTTGGGAATCTTAATACGTTTCCAATAGCAGGCGGAGCATCGAAGATTTATAAGATCACACCCAGCGGACAAATGAAGGAAGATCTTTCGGGTCTTAATACGGTTCTCGGTTTGGTATTTGATTCACGGGATAGGATGTATGTGTTGGAAATGACCGCTGGCGCGCCTTTTCCAACACCTGGTTTGGGAAGGATATTGATGGTGGAACCAAATGGTAACAAAACAGTCATTGCAACCGGACTTTCTTTACCTACCGGAATGACGATGGGCCCTGATGGCAAATTATATGTTTCCAATGTTGGATTTGGTCCGGCTGCTATTGGTGGCGGGCAGGTGTTACAGGTAACCATTCCGAATTAAAGTCTTTAAAAAAGCAGGTTAAAAGGCCTGCTTTTTTTTGCGCTCATTAAACAACACTCGCATTTCAATTTCGTATATTTATCCTTCCATCCGCATTTTACATATCAATAAAGTAGTAAATACATGAAAAAGTTATTTTTCTTTTTGCTGGTAATTTCATGCGCAACCAGTATCAGCGTATTTTCACAAGGAGGAGGCGGAGTTAAGAAGGGGATGGTCGCACCTGATTTCAAGGCAAAAGATGAAAATGGAAATCCAATTTCCTTAAGTCAGTATAAAGGGAAAAAACTAGTGCTTTATTTCTATCCAAAAGATGATTCTCCGGGATGTACTGCAGAAGCATGCAGCCTTCGTGATAATTATGATTCATTAACCAATGCGGGATATACCATTCTTGGTGTAAGCACCGACAATCAAAGTTCCCACAAAGATTTCAAGACGAAGTATAGTCTTCCTTTTACCCTTGTTGCCGATACTGACACATCAGTCAATAAGAAATATGGCGTTTGGGTAGAAAAAGAAAGGGACGGTCAGAAATTTTGGGGTACTGCCCGAACAACCTTTCTCATCAATGAAAAAGGAATAGTAGTAGAAAAAATTGACAAAGTGGATACAAAGCAGCATGCAACGCAGGTGTTGTCGTACAAAATTGGGCAATAAACAGTAAATCATTACGTATGTCCGACTACAGATTTGATCGCACTGCTTTTAAGATGCAGACCTTCCAGGAAGCTGAACAGGACGATGTTTTTGACAAAAGCGTACCTTACTCAGAGCGATTGCGGCAGGCTTATTACCTCATATCTCAGGCCTATCAATTCTCCCTATCTGATCCGCCTAAATTCGATAGAAGTTGTTTTTCAAGCAGGAAATTCAATAATTGATGTCTGCAATATTTAATGATGACTTCAGGGATTTTATCAGGGCATTAAATGAAAATAATGTTGAATATATGGTTGTGGGCGGTTATGCTGTTATCCTTCATGGCTATAGAAGAGTTACAGGTGATCTGGATATTTGGGTGAAAAGAACACAAGAAAATTACTCAAAATTGCTGAATGCTTTTTCTCAATTCCGTCTCCCGGTCTTTGATATGACTCTAGAGAATTTTTTCAATGTCGGAGCTGTAGATGTGTTTTCATTTGGCCGGTCCCCCGTTAGAATAGATATAATAACTAATCTTGCAGGAGTTGATTTTGATGGTGCTTTCATACATGCCCAGATTTATGACGAAAATGAATTAATAGTTCGGTTTATTCACTTAAATAATCTTATAGAAGCCAAAAAAGCCGCCGGACGTTTTAAAGATCTGAATGATATTGAAAAACTCAGTTCTGGCTGCACGGATTAATCAATATCAATCCTTACAAATCGAACATTTTGTATTAGGAATATAGGTATGAAAAATTGAATGCCAAATCAATGTCCTTCAGACCAACCATAATCTTATACCAGATCGGGTATAAAATATGGCCTTTTTTTCGATGCCCCTAAAAGAACACACAAACTCGCTGTTATAAGATTTTATCAATACAACAGTTTTTATAACCACTCAAATGCATTAATCTTTCACGAACTTCATCTGCTTTCCATTATTTAACCGCAATAAGTACATCCCTTTTTTGAAGGCACTGGTATTGACAGCGGCAGTGTTTGTTTTTACTTGTTGCTGGTACACCAAATGACCACTGGCACTGTATATGCTCACTACCGCAAAGCCGGCTTGTACATCAATACCATCTATATACAACACGTCTTTGGCAGGATTTGGTCTTAGCCGAACGACCGCATTACTACATGCAACGATTGCTGTTGCAACTTTAGAATAACTGATAGTGCCATCATTATCTTCCTGTCGCAGACGAAGGAACCATTTACCATTGGCTATATTGCTGATGGTAAAACTATATTGTTGATCTGAAGACGGATTGGCCCCCGCAGGTACAAATCCTTTTGAATCAAAGGAGGTCCCGTTGCTGCTTTGTTCTACATAAAATCCTTTGTTGTTTGACTCCTGTGCTGTTTCCCATTTTACGTGTACCTCGTTACATTGTTGAACGGTTGCAGTAAATGTGGTAAGTTTTACAGGAACAACGGTAGTGATGGTTATTGTATTACTGAAACCTGAAGTAAAAGAACCATTAAAAGTTTGTACCCTGTAAAAGTAAGACTGACCATTTGTTATTGAAGCATCGGTATACTGTGTTGTATTTGCCGGTAAAGTTGCAATTAGGGTATAAGTGTTTGTTGCCAACCCCGTAGCCCTATACACCCTAATACCAGTTTCTTTGTTCCACCGATCTTTCCATTCAATTTTCGCTGCAGTACTGGTTACCGTTACAACTTGTAAACTTCGTGGAGCTATATTTGCAATGCGCATAATACGGTCATCATCTGCACGAGGGATACCTGGGGGAGGACTAAAGGCGTCACCATTATCATCGGTATTGGAAGTGGTTACATATACATCACCCTCCGGAGATACCAGAACATCCCTGAGCCGGCCCATGCCCTGGGCATAATCATAATAAATATTCTCGGCCGTAATGCTCAGCCCGTCTGCACTTAATTTTAGTACCCGCAGATCCCGTTCTTTCAATGTGGCCAGTATCAAAGTATTTTTCCATTCAGGGATGATATCAGCATTATAAAAGTCAATACCGCAGGGTGCAATAGT
>JANMMA010000154.1:0-38950 GCA_031372815.1 Sphingobacteriales bacterium | reverse complement strand
CCTCAGGCATGCGGGAAGCCTGGCTTTAGCAAGAATAGGAAAATCTGCACCATTGATAGCGTTGGCAAAAGACCCTTCACGTGCAATTCGCATTGCTGCTGTAGTGGCATTGAGAAGGATGGGTGATCCCGGTATTGCGGTGTTTCTAAATGACAGCGACGAGTTTATTGTAACAGAAACGGCTAGGGCGATCAATGACGACCTGTCTATCCCTGCAGCATTGCCGGCGCTCGCGAATTTGCTGGACGCCACATCATTCAATAATGAAGCGCTGATAAGAAGATCGATCAATGCGAATTTGCGGGTAGGTAATGATAAATCTTTACAGAATCTTGTAGCGTATAGCACGAAGCAAAGCCATCCAACTTCAATGCGTGTTGAAGCCATATCCGCGTTGAGTGTGTGGGCAAAACCATCGGTACTGGACCGAGTTGATGGAAGACTACGCGGACCTGTTAAGCGGGATACTGCGATGGTAAGGGTAGGTTTCGAAAGCGGATTGCTTGGATTGTTGAAAAGCCCGGATAAGGATATTCGATTGTCGGCCGTAAAAGCAACCGCGCGGCTTCGCGTTAAAAATGCAGAACCATTATTGTTTAGCCTGCTTAAAAAGGACAGCGACCCGGAGATACGGAAAGAAGCACTGCAATCATTATCCGCTGTGCAGTATGCCGCCATGGCCGATGCCATTCAGCTAGCCGTTTCCGATAAGAATAAAACCGTGAGTATTTTAGGTATTGACCTGATGAGCAAATCTTCTGTATCGCCTGAATTTATGGTGAAGTTATTGTCGAACGTCATTGAGACAAAGTCGACAGAAGAAAAGCAGGCAGCGTTGGAAAATTTGAGAAATGTACCCTTAACGTATTCACGTACGGTCCTTGCCGCCCAATTGGAAAAAATGGGAAATGGAAAACTTTCACCTGATGTATACATCGAGCTGTCAGAAGCCATCGACAGTTCTCATGATGCTGCGATGATACAGCGATATAAAACAATCACTGCATCCTTATCATCCGATGAACTAACGGCCTCGTATGCCGGTAGTTTATATGGTGGAAATGCTGACAGAGGCCGTGCGATCTTCTATCAGGGTGAAGCGGCGCAATGTATACGGTGTCATTCTTACGGTGATTATGGTGGAAATGCCGGACCGCGTTTGAATGGTATTGCCAACAAACTCAGCCGGCCTCAGTTGCTGGAAGCGCTGATTAATCCAAGTGCGAGGATATCTACCGGCTATGGAATGGTGACGCTGAAATTAAATGATGGCAAAACCATTTCCGGTGTTTTGCAGGAAGAAACTACATCGTCGCTAAAAGTGAAATCTGGAAATGATATCATTGATGTTTCTGCGGCCTACGTAAAAGAAAGGACGAGTCAACCTTCAAGCATGCCTGAAATGAGATACCTTTTAAATAAAAAACAGATCAGGGACGTAGTGAGTTTTCTGGCTACATTGAAGGAATAGAGCTATTGATTCGATATTATTTTTTTGTTTCCATTGAAGATGATAGTCAGTGATATTATCTCTAAGTTTCATAAAGAACCATTATGTAACGGCAGAGAAATCATCGTACATCCAAGATGAAAAGGTTAGCTGTGCAATAGAGGGTTGGAGAAATAGAAAACAGCTGATTAGCAGAATAAGGTGGCTTTTCATAACAGTGTTTAGGGAAAGTTATCAAAATCACCAGATAAAGACAACTGAGTTTTATGTACGGCAAATGAAGGATAATTAACGGCACGAAAGTACTCGTTCTCACACTTGCTTAAGGCTATCTTTGTTCAATCAGAATTCATCAATAAAATTTGTATTGTATTAAACTGAGCGGAAATCAGGAAATTCATCCGCAAAAATTATTTTGTATCGAAACTGAGCGGAACATTGAGCCTCACCATAAAATTTCGTCCCATATTAAATACACCTGTTCTTCCCGTCACCACATTTTCAGCAGTATATTTTAGTCTGCTAAGGTGGTTCTGGTAGGCCTCATCGCCAATATTATTGGCCATGAGGTAAAGGCTAAATAAGGTTTTGTTTTTTCTGCTGATATTCGTTGTTATTCCTGCATTGATCAGCGTATAAGCTTTTGTTGTTGTTTCTGTTTCATATGCTGTAAATGGATTATCCTGGTTGAAGGTATGATCAACTTCAACATACACAGAAAGCCTTTGGCCTGATTTGGACTTCTCCATAATGTTGGCTTTTACCTGGCTGATGACACGGGCAGCAGGGATCAGTGGTAAGTTGTTTGTGCCTTCCACTGCTTCTTTAAACCTGCCACTGACATAAGTAAACGTATTTTCCCAGTGTAGCCAGTCGAGCGGATGCGGATGCAAATCAAGAAAAGCTTCTATTCCCAAAAGCCTGGCATCTTTCTGTCCGAACTTAAATGCCTGCAACATATCGCCATCAACCAATACCATAGAATCACCACCTGCCGCATTGGGAAGTTTGCTGTAAAAAATAAAGTTATTGATATCGTTATAAAAGGCAGTTACCGTAAAAAGGAGGTGGTCTGAATTCAGTTCAACGCCGAGATCGCCCTGCCATGAGGTTTCAGACACCAGTCCTCGTTCCCCGTATTCATAGCGGTTGGTTCCTTCGTGCGTTCCATTGCTCGATAATTCTGGAATACTTGGCGCCCTGAAGCCCCTTGCCACATTGAGCTTTAATAATACATTATCTGTTGCAGCGTAACTCATTCCGGCACTGGCAGAAAAGTTGGAAAAATTCTTTTTGAAGGCTTCAAACTTAACATCTGTTCCTTCCATAAATTTTTTTGAATTGAGCTGCCTGGAATCAAATCGCATACCTCCACTGAAGGTTGTTTTTTTGAGCGTCTTTTGCACGTAACCGTAGCTGCCAAAATCAAACAAGCTGTACTCTGGTATTAATACTTCAACACCTTTATTTTGGTTCTGCTGTGAAATACCGTTTATGCCGATGGTAGTATTCCATCCCCCATGACCGTTGAAATGATATGCTCCCCGGTAACTAAATGTTGAAAGGTTGAAAAATAATTCCTTTTCAGAAGGATCATCGGGATTGCCAAATTCCTGTCGTTGGTTTTGCTGATATGCGAGGTTGACTGCGATGGTACCTTCGCCAGCTTTTATACTGTTGTCAAGAATATATTTCATATGCTGAACACGCTGCGCAGGGACGTTTGGTGTAATGCTATTGAAATCTTCTTCTGTTGGATTGGCTACTACGCCACCGGGTAATGCCTTAAGAAAATTTCCATTAGCATCGCGGTCGCCTTCTATAACACCGAGTCGTTGGTCGAATCTGCTTACGATCAGGTGCGAATAGCCCCAGGGGCCATTGTATCCTGCATATCCGCCAACATTTTTCTCGTTGAATTTGGAATTCCATACGGTGCCGTCGTACTTGTTGCTGTAGTCGGCCGCGGCTTTGTAGTCGCCCCAAAGGTTCCAATTAAGCCCGTTCTGGTTTCCACCTATATTCCCGAACAATGACCGCTGTCGGTTATTGGTAGCGTAACTGGTAAGTATATTTCCATGGATCGTATTTAGGGTAGCCGGCGCTGTAGTAATGATGTTTATCACACCTGCAAGCGCATCACTACCATAAATTATTGATGCCGGACCTTTGACCACTTCAACGCGGCTGACCGAATTCTCATCTATTTCAATGCCGTGTTCATCGCCCCATTGCTGTCCTTCCTGTCGTACACCGTCATTGATCACCACCACCCTGTTGTACCCCAGGCCCCTTATCACGGGCTTGGAAATAGCGGGTCCTGTAGTTACCTGGCTTACCCCTGGTACACGACTGAGCGCGTCTATGATATTGGTAGATGAAGTGGACAATAGAAAATCCTTGCTGACCCTTGTAATAGGTATTGGCGCCTTTCTGATAGAAGTAGCGGAGCCTACCGCCGTAACAGTGATGGCTTCATTTTCCACGAAAGAGGATTTGAGGGCAAAATCTTTTTGTGTAGGTCCGGAAACGTCTACATGTTCAATGATAGAACGATAGCCGGTGTATGAAATTTCGAGTTGAAAATGTCCGCTATTAATATTCTTAAAATAAAAATTGCCCGCGGTATCTGTGGTAGTGCCATACTTTGAATCGACCAGCACCACTGAGGCCCCAGGCAAGGGGCGCCCTGATGCAACGTCCGAGATTTTACCCGAAAGGTCAGACTTCATTTTCTGCTGTCCATAGGATGCAGCAGCAGATAGTATTAAAACGAAAGAAATAATTTTTTTCATGGAGGCTTCTGCTAAAGATTACATATAGGTGACACATGGTATGCCCGTGCATAAAATATTCTGTCTCAGTGTAAATGATTAGGCTGATGATATAGATGGATCAGGCTATGATCAGTTTGTGATCACGTTTTGATCACGTGATGATCAGGTTGTGATTAGGCTATATTCAGGCTATTGAAGGCGGACCTTTATTTTCTTTATTTCCGGGAAGGAGGGAAGCGCCGGCAGTGATGTATAATGTGTAACGATTTTTAAGTGCGACAATGATAATATCCGGAGCAAAAAGTGTTGCAGATTCGTAGACTGTATTAACGACAAGGTTATCGTAGTGACAGTTATAGTTAACCTGGTGAACGCAACCCATGGCTTTTTGGGCATGGTTGCAATTGGTTATCGTATCCCGGTGGCTGGCCAGAGCTTCATGGAAGAACTGCCTTGGCATATTACCCAGGGCAAATACCAACAGGAAGAAAACGGTAATGTATTTTTTTATGGTTGATAACAGAACCAGGGCGAAAAGATTTCACTAAAGATAGGCAATTCTGAATTTTGAAGGTGTTAAGCCGTAATGCTTCTCAAGCGCGACTACGATCTCGGGTTTTTTATCATGGGTTGCCTTTTCCAATAGGTCAGGCTTCTCCATAACCACTCGAAAGGGCCGAACCGGAAAAAATGCAGCCATATGTGGGAGAAAATGATTTGGAATATCCAGATGGCCAGGACGGTGAGATAAACTTCATAACGTTCCATCTGCCCATACATTTTAAAACCCACGCTGTAGAAAATGATGCCGCAGATCAATGACTGGCTGAGGTAATTCGTAAACGCCATTTGTCCGGGCGCGCGCATAATAGCAAACAGCCATCCGAACCACCCCGACTTATACAATACCATGATGAACCCAAATATGCCCAGTGCCCGAAGTAGCCTTCCGGGTTCATACAAATCAAAGTTGGTTATTTTAGCAAATTCAAAATCATTGTATCCGCTGGCGATAGTATTCTGCAGCCGGAAATACATGATGGAAAATCCCAGCGACATTCCAATCACACACATCCATAGATAAGTTTTTATAGGAGCCTTACCAGTAAGAATGCCCATTTTGAAAAAAGCCATACCGATGAACATGAACAACAATACGTCCCAAAGCTCGAAATAAAGGTACCTGGCCAGGGTATCTGTATAAAAGGATGTTCTTCTTTCTGCCAGCCTGGAATAGCTTCCCTGACCTGTAAACAGGATAGCTTTTTGATAACGATCAAGCTTCGCTTCACGCGATTCATGTTTTTTAAAATCCAGCATTTCGGCGAGGTCGGCTTTTTGATAGGCCGTTAGCTTCACCTTTGTAGTATCCAGCTGGGCAATTGCTTCACCTCGGGATATGACGTGTTTATCATGATAAAGTTCACGGTTGTTATGCAGTGTCATCAGGGATAAGCAAATGGCTGCACCAGCCAATAATTGTTTAGGCGGCAGATTTCTAAAAGTTACCATGATCAAGCCGAGTATAGCATAGTCGAGCAGTATATCACCCAGCCATAATAATATCCATACATCTATAACAGAAAAAACGATTAACCACAGCTGCCTGCGAAAAAAATAGTCCAATACAGGCAAATTGCCCGGCTTATTTTCCCGGCTTCCAATGAATAGAATGATTCCCGCACCAAATAACATGGAGAACAATGCACGCTGCGTTCCGTGAGGAACCATTTGCACTAAATAATATATATAGAAGTTGATACCTGACCCGCTGTTGATGCTGGGATCCATACCGTTTAAAGGCATGGAAAAACCCGGTATATTCATTAAGAGGATACCCAGGATGGCAAATCCACGGAGGCTATCGAGAATGGTGATCCTGTCAGACTGCTGTACCGGAGCAGCAACATGATTTACTGGCTTTGTTGAATATTGGGCTTGCGCTGCGACCTCATTTTCAGGCTTGGGCGATTGCTGTGCGGTAATTGCAGAACTCATGTTGTGTAATTAGTACATCAAGTTTACGATTTTTTGGCGAGTTGACTAATTCTTAACGTCGATGCCCACAGGATCAAATACGAAGTATTTAGGTTGCAAAACATGGGTATAAATTGCATTCCGTCAGATTCATAGTAGCTGTTTTGGTAGAGTAGCTGACGCTTAATCAGGGGCCCAGGGTTCGAGTCCTTGTGGGGTCACATTGCATTTCATTGAAACAGAACAGCCGGGATCCCGATAAAGCGGGAAGTCCCTGCGGGGTCACAAAATAATTAATCCAGTTTTATTGCTTCTACCATTACATCCCAATGGGCCAACAGCAGGGAAAACCGGTATTGTTCATCTTTGACCAACTTGGGGGCATCCGGATATAGAGAGGCCTTGTAGGAGGTTGTTAAGTTAGGGTCAAATGCCAGAGTAGCATTTTTAAAAATCAGGGTGACTTTAAAATCCCATCGAGAATCTTCGCTGCTGTGTAATTTAGGCTTCTCTGCAACAACCTGAAGGATATCGCCCTTTTCCCTGGCTTTTTGAAGCAATGGATAATGATTCTTTTTCCATAGTTCAATAAATTCTTCTGCATACCCCCATTTTACTTTGTAGTAATTTTCAATGGTGAAGCTCTGGTCAGCAGATTTCCCGGAAGTTTGACAAAACGCCGATTGCACCAACAGGAAACAGGAAAAAAACAGCACTGAATGTTTGGACATTTTCATAATATTATTTTTTTTCATTAACGACTTAACAGCCCGGCATCAATTACGAATGAAGAGCCGGTGATAAATCTGCTCTTTGCAGAACTTAAATAAACTACGGCCTCTGCTACATCTTCCGTTTCAATCCAGGGAACAGGTAATAGATTTCCAGCACTACGTTCTGCAATTTCTTGTGGTGTAGCGCCTTCCATAGCCGCCAGTCCGTCATTCATTGGTGTATTGACTCCGGTCGGGTGAATTGAAATCACCCGTATACCATAAGGCGCTAGTTCTATGGCCCATGACTTCGAGAGACCCGTTAGCCCCCATTTTGATGCAGCATAATGGCATAACCTGTTCATGCCTCTCAGTCCTGCAATGGATGAATTATTGATAATGACTCCCGCGCGTTGCCGTATCATTATGGGAATAATTTCTTTAGCCACCAGCCAGGGACCTTTAAGATTGATATCAATCATGGCATCCCATTCTGCTTCCGGAAGTTCATGGGCAAAACCGTAGGCGCAGATGCCTGCATTATTGAACAATATGTCAATTCTGGCAAATGTTTTTAGCGTTTCTGCAACAGCAATTTTTATATCAGCAGAATTTCGTACATCCCCCCTGAAAACCAAACATCGTGTACCTATATTTTCCACCTCCTTTTTCAAACTGTCCAATTCATCTCCGCTTCCCATGGTATAAGCAGGATAATCCATCTGCCTCGCAATGTCAAAGCCGATGATATGAACACCTTCTCTGGCCAAAGCAAGTGCAGCGGCCCTTCCCTGTCCATGTGCGGCGCCGGTAATGAAAGCAACTTTATCCATTAGTTCGTTTTCCATGATTATTTTGTTTGTGATGGAAGCGGCAGGTAATCCTTCAGGTAATCATCAACCTTGGTTTCAATTACATTGTTGAAAATATTGGTGGCAATCATTTGTCCGGCAAATGCAATCAGTATTACCATTTCCTTATCGGAATAACTTGCCCTTAAAAGATTGAAAACCTCGTCCTCTACAATGCCTTTATTGCCAGCAATTGCAGCACCGAAATCCAGCAATTGTTGTTCTTCTGGGTTCACTTTAAGGTGTTCGGGTGTCTCGCCCCCATCGATAATGACCTTTCTGAAATACATTGTGCAAAGCGGGCAATTAGCCGATAATGAAATAGCATGGGCATACAAATATGACATCCTTATTCCTATGATCTTTTGCACTTCACGATAGAGAGGATACCATTGCATATATACCTTGAATGCCGTCAATGAATGTGCAAGGGTAGCTTTCATATTGGTGATCCTCGCATTGTCCTCTGTACAATGTTTTGTAAATGCCTGCAGCATTTGTTCATCAGCATTTGGTATATCTATGGGTTCGATTCGGGGCATGTTTCCTGGTTTGTTATAGCAGGACTTCAAATATATTTTATTTTGTTACCTTGAGTGACCATATATTTTGATCTTTTTAAGTATTCCAAACACTAAATAATTAGTCATGCCTAATTACAAGTTAAACGTAAATGAAAAATCATATACCGTTGATGCTGATCAGACCATGCCCCTGCTATGGGCCATCCGTGATCTGGTTGGTTTGAAAGGAACAAAATTTGGATGTGGTATCGCGCAGTGTGGTGCATGTACTTTGCACGTAGACGGTGTTCCGGTTCGTTCCTGCAGCTATCCCGTGTCTGCGGCGGCTGGCAAGAAGATCACTACGATAGAAGGTATTTCTGAACACGTAGATCATGCGATCCAGAAAGCCTGGGTCGAATTGCAGGTTCCCCAGTGCGGATACTGCCAAAGCGGGCAAATCATGAGCGCTGTGGCCTTATTGAAGAATAAGCCTAAGCCAACAGATGCTGATATCGATGCCGCCATGCAGGGAAACCTTTGCCGTTGCGGTACATACCAGCGGATCAGGAAAGCCATCCACCGTGCATCCGAACTTATGGCCTAAACACTTCGTATTTACACTTTTCAATTTTTCTTATGCAATCATCATCCATAAATCGCCGGAAATTTTTACAGCTAAGCGGATTAACCGGGACCGGATTTTTACTTGGACTAACAAAATCCGGGTTCGCCGGGCAGGCAGTAACGGCCTTCAAAAATATAGACGCTGCGTATGCTTTTACGCCACTCATAAATATTGATTCATCCGGGCAGATTACCATATTCAATACCCGGCCTGAAATTGGGCAGGGCACTTTTCAGTCGGTCCCTTCTTTGATCGCTGAAGAGCTCGAAGTGTCGCTTGACCAGGTGGTCATCAAGCAAACGGGTGGAGAAAAAATATTTGGCAATACACAATGGGTTGGCGGAAGCTCCTCGGTTCGGGAAAGTTACACCGCACTCAGAAAAGTTGGTGCCTCTGCAAGGGAAATGCTGGTAAAGGCAGCCAGTGAGAATTGGGCGGTTCCAGCAAGTGAATGTTATGCTGAGCAGGGAAAAATATTTCACCGTCCAACCGGTAAAAGTTTTACTTACGGACAACTGGCAGAAAAAGCTTCCAAATACGAAGTGCCAAAAGAACCCGTGCTAAAAGATCCAAAAGATTTCAAACTGTTGGGAAAGCCAACTCCCCGTCCTGATGTTCCGCCAAAGTCATCGGGCGAAGCCGTATTTGGAATTGATGCAGTACTACCCGGAATGGTGTATGCATCCGTTGAGCGTAGCCCTGTGTTTGGTGGGAAGATCATAAGCTATGACGATACTGCGGCTAAGCTTGTGAAAGGGGTGACAGGTGTGTATACTTGTAACAGAATCATTGGCACAAAAAAATATGAAGGCGTTGCCGTAGTTGCTGAAAATTACTGGGCTGCTGTGCAGGGAAGAAAGGCGTTGAAAGTAAAATGGGATCCCGGAGCAAACGCCTCTTTTAATACAAAAGACTATGAGCAGTCGCTCAGGAATGCAGCAAAAAAAGAAGGCTTACCACATAAGCCCATTGGGGATTTTGATGGTGCCTTTGCTTCGGCCCCGGTAAAGCTTGAAGCATTGTATGAAACACCCTTTGTTTCGCACTCACCCATCGAACCGATGAACTGCCTTGCGAGCTGGCACGATACGGATAAACTGGACATCTGGGTATCAACTCAAGTGCCGGGCGACCTTAAAGAATCAGTGGCTAAATACTATAATATTGCTGAGGATAATCTTAAACTGAACGTCACCTTTAACGGCGGAGGTTTCGGCCGAAGGCTGATACACGATTTTGTCTATGAAGCTGTTGATCTTTCCAAAAAAGCCGGCAAGCCAGTAAAGGTGATATGGTCAAGGGAAGATGATACAAAGCAGGGCCCTTTCAGGCCGCCAACATTTTCTGCGATGAAAGCCGGATTATCGCCTGATGGCAAACCCCTGGCCTTTCAACATAAAGTTATTTCTCCAGCTATTGATGCTATCATGAATCCGGGTTTTGATCCTTCTAAAGTGGATCAGACCATGGTGGAAGGAATCAGCGACCAGAAGTATGAGATCCCCAATATAAAAAATGCCTTTGTATATGTAGCGGCAGATATTCCGATGCTCTGGTGGCGGGCGGTCACCAGCACCACACTGGCTTTCTCACATGAGTGTTTTATTGATGAAATGGCCGTGAAGGCCAAGAAAGATCCTTTGCAGTACAGGCTTGACATGCTGACCAAAGAATCGGACAGCAAGAATGTTTTATTGAAATTGAAAGAAGTATCCGGATGGGATAAACCATTGCCGCTGGGATGGGGCAGGGGCATTGCACACCATGAATTCTTCGCCGGATTATGCGGTTATGTGGTGGAGGTTTCCAAAAAAGATAAAGGTGTTAAACTCGAGAAAATATTTGCGGTGATCGATATGGGAACTGTGGTGAATCCTGATACCGTAAAGGCACAGGTCGAAGGTGCTGCAGTTATGGCACTTACAGCCGCCATCAAAGGAGGTATCACCTTTGATAAAGGACAAACAGTGCAATCGAATTTCAACAATAACCCTCTCGTGCGAATCAATGAAATTCCCGAAGTGCAAGTGCACATTTTGACCAATGGAGGACCAGTTATCAAAGGCGCCGGTGAACCCGGTCTTCCAACTTTCGCGCCGGCCTTATGCAATGCTGTTTTCGCTGCAACGGGCAAGCGTGTCCGAAAATTGCCTTTTGATATAAGGAATGTGGTATGAAAACAGGTGCTGATATCGATTTTATAAAGAACCGTGTATGATGACTTAGGTAATGACATCCTTTTTATCAAAAATCGCGCATGAAAACTTATGTACTGACATCCCTTCTTTTGATCTTCCTCGTATCCGCATCATTTATACATCAGCCCTATGACCTAAAGGCCAGCATAGCCAGGGGTAAAGAAGTGTATGCAGCCAATTGCCAAAGCTGCCACATGGAAAACGGTGAAGGCGTTGAAAGTGTTTTTCCCCCGCTGGCAAAGGCTGACTATATGAAAAAAGACATGAAGCATCTTATCGAAATTGTGTTGAAAGGGATGGAAGGAGAAATTACCGTAAACGGAAAAAAATACAATACCCCGATGGCCGCACAAGACAACCTTGATGACGGCCAGGTAGCTGATGTATTTAATTACATCAGGAACAATTGGGGCTCGAAAGCCCCTGCCATACTGCCTTCGCAGGTAGCTGCCGTGCGCAAAAAATGACAAGATGGTTAATATTACGCATAAGCAATCGTCGTTACGAGTTGCTATAGCTACGGCAAGGTTGACTGTTTCCAAAATGGAAACAATTGAATCAATAAAAAACCGAACTGTTCCCAAGGGCGACGTATTTGAGTTTTCCCGCGCGGCAGGATTGCTAGCGGTAAAGAAAACAAGCGACATGATTCCCGATTGCCACCCTTTACCAATCGAGTATACTTCAATTACACATCAGATCGATGGAATGTCAATAGTCATAACGGTTGAGGTACATACCATTTACAAAACAGGTGTTGAAGTGGAAGCTATGCATGGTGCAGCCATTACTGCACTGACCATGTATGATATGCTGAAGCCGATCGACAAAGGAGTAGTAATTGAGAACATAGCGCTTAGCAGTAAAAAAGGCGGCAAATCCGACCTGGTCATTAAGACTCCAGACGGTCTACGATGTGCTGTAGTGGTGTGTTCTGATACTGTATCTGCCGGAAAGCAGGATGACGTGTCGGGCCTCGCCGTCATCAATAAACTATCTCTATTTCAGCTCAATGCTGAATACTATGATATCATCCCAGATGAACTTGACAACATCCGCGCGAAAGCGATTGAATATAGCGATGCCGGTATCCAGCTGTTATTATTTACGGGCGGCACAGGCCTCTCACCAAGGGACGTAACTCCCGAAGCTGTTACACCTTTGTTCGATCGCACGGTACCAGGCATTATGGAAGCCGCAAGAAGTTATGGCCAACAGCGAACACCGTTGGCGATGATGTCGCGCGGTGTGGCAGGCTTTATTAAAAATACTTTAGTCATCACCTTACCCGGTTCCCCACGTGGAGTAGAAGAAACGATGGACGCGCTGTTTCCTTATGTGCTGCATATTTTTAAAGTTGCTTCCGGCTTACGTCACGACTAAAAAATTGGCGGATTAGCGAATTGGCGGATTGGCGAATTAGCCCTGCCACTTTCCAGAACGGTATTGATTTTCCATTGCAAAAAATAACCCTATCACCGATTATGAAATTGAATCAATGTCAAATTGATTTCCACATTTTCACTTCCACATTATCACACGCTCACATTACCTAATTAAGCTCCCCAGCTTCCTCAGGCTTTCCAGGTTATGCACCGGTGCAAACACATCAATATATGGAAGTGCCGCCTGCATGCCGGCTACTTTCGGCTGATAGGCATCATATCCTGCCAGGGGGTTCAGCCATATTACTTTAGTAGCCCTTGCATGTATATTTTCCATATTCCTCTGCAGTATGTCGGGATTGCCCGTGTCCCATCCGTCACTTAAAATGATGACAATGGTTTTGCTGTCGAGCATCTTCCCCGCGTATTCATTTGAAAACTCCTCCAGGCATTCTCCTATCCTTGTGCCACCACTCCAGCCGCTACTGTGAAGTCCCAGCATCTGCATGGCATCGCGGAAATTATTTTCTTTCAATAGTGAGGTGATTCTTTTTAGTGAAGTACTGAATACAAAAGTTTCCACGCGGCTAAAAACCTGTTGGAAAGCGTACATGAACTGCACAAGGAATGCTGAATAAAGTTCCATGGACCGGCTCACATCACAGAGTATAACCAGTTTAACGCGATTTTTTTTGGGTTGCCGGTAAACAATCTCCAGCAATTCACCACCCCTCCTTAGATTTTTTCTAAGTGTCTGCCTGAGGTCCGGTAAATGCTGCCCCTTTGATGGCTCATGACGCCTGTTCGCTTTGGCGGCAAGTTGTTTTGAAAGGGCTTTCACACTTTGCACCAGTTCCTCCATCTCATCTTCAGGAACAGCAGAAAAATCTTTAGTTGAGAGGTTTTCATGCCGGCTGTAGGCTGCCATTTCTTCCGTATCATCATTCCGGTTTCCGTGTAACCAGGAGGTAAGGGCTTTGAATTGTTGTTCCGGGGAAGGCGCAGGTTTTTTGTTTGTCTTCTCGTCCATTATTTTAGCATCCACTGCCTTTTCCAGCTCTTTCCAATAGTTAATGAATAATTCATCAAATGCATCAAGCTGTTTTTTACTCCGGCACAGGGAGACTTTCAGTGCCAGTAAAAAATCATTTGAACGGGTATAGTCGATATATTGTAATGCCTTCAGTGCGGCCGCTTCTTCTTCAGTACTTACCGAAAATCCTTTTAAGCGCAGGAACCTGCAGAACTGGACAATATTCCCTGATAAGGAACTGAGGCGGGAAATCATAATGACTCCATCTTTGAAGTGACACCTGTTTTTTCCAGTAGTTCACTTAATGAAAGCTGTACCTGCCGGCTGTCTCTCCAATCCTTAATGACTAGTCCCAGGGTTTGTTCAATGATGGATTTGTCAAGATGGTCAATATGAAGGGATGATAGTGCCGCGGCCCAGTCGAGCGTTTCGGAAAGCCCGGGTATTTTTTCCAGCCTCATCAGCCGCAACTGCTGCATGAACCTGGTAATCTGTTCTGCAAGTTTTGCATCAATGCCCGGTACCTTATTTTTTACGACCTGCCATTCCTTATCGAAATCGGGATAGTCGATATACAGGTACATGCACCGCCTTCTCAGCGCATCGCTTAATTCGCGTGTACGGTTACCTGTTAGTATCACCTGCGGGATATGGGTCGCTTTTATGGTTCCTGTTTCAGGAATGGTGATCTGCCAGTCGCTCAGCACTTCCAGCAAAAAACTTTCGAACTCCTCATCCGACCTGTCGATCTCGTCGATTAGTAAAACGGGTTTTTTATGATGTGTGATGGCCTGCAGCAATGGCCGTTTCATCAGAAAGCTGTCATTGAAAATGGTCTTCTCTTTTTCTTCAACGTCCTGGTTATTGTGCTCCACCATCTTAAGATGAAGCAGCTGGCGCTGGTAGTTCCATTCATACAGGGCGTGGTTGGCATCAAGCCCTTCATAGCATTGCAGCCTGATAAGGTCAGTATGCATGGCATTCGCCATTACTTTGGCGATTTCTGTTTTGCCAACGCCTGCCGGCCCTTCAATGAGCAGTGGCTTGTTCAACTGGAGGGAAAGGAATACGGACATGGCAACTGTATCATCTGTGATATAGCCCTGCTCATGCAGCATTCGCCGGATTTCGTTCAATGTTAACATAAGGTATTTGTCAGGAAACTTCCCGCAAAGCTTTCTTCAGATATACTTTGGCAAGATGGTTCCTGTATACTTCAGAAGCATAATGATCACTGGAAATTCTTACGCCCACCATCGCGGCTTCTGCAGAGGCGTTGATGGATGATTCATTCAATTCTTTCCCTGATACAAATTGTTCGGCAGGATGGTCCCTGAATGCATGATCTGATACGCCGGTAAAGGCAATATTGGTTTTGCCATCCGGGAAGCGCATAACGGCGCATCCTACAATAGCAAACCTTGAAGCCGGCTGGATAAATTTCTGGTAGGAAGATTTGGTACCTGCCGGAGGAACAGGTATATGTATAGCCGTGATAAGTTCATGGTCATGAAGTGCAATGGAAAAGAAGCCGGTGAAAAAATCCTTTGCTTTAATTTTTCTTTTTCCCTGCGGGCCCTGTACTTCAATTTCAGCATCTGCAGCCAGGACCATCGCCGGCCAGTCTGCCGCAGGATCAGCATGGGCAAGGCTTCCGCCAATGGTGCCATAATTTCTGACCTGCGGATCACCGATCAGGGAGGCGCCCTTAGCCATATACGTTAGTTTCTCCTGTATCAGTTTATGGCCGGAGATCTTAGCATGTGTGCAGGCAGCGCCAATAATGATCTCTCCGTCTTTTTCTACAATGCCTTTCAGGTGGGCAATGCCGGTTATGTCAACCAGTTTTTCGGGATGACTCAGCCTTAATTTGAGCGCCGGAATGAGGCTGTGGCCTCCTGCCAGAATTTTTCCGCCTGATCCTGATATAGCCGCAATGGCTTCATCTACTGTTTTTGCTTTTTGAAATTCAAATGCAACGGGTATCATAGACTGAATTGAAAATGTTGAATAATTTAATTTTATAATTGCATGGCAGTCCAGACTCTTTCAGAAGTCATCGGCATCCGTATATCTTTCACATTATGCCCGGCGCTCCATAGAGCATCAAGCACAGCATTCACCACGGCCGGTGTGGATCCGATGGTTCCGGCTTCACCAGCTCCTTTTACGCCAAGCGGGTTATGGGGGCAGGGAGTGATTTGTGTTCCGGTTTCAATCATAGGAACATCATCAGCCCTGGGCATGCAATAATTCATATAGGAAGCATTGGTTAATTGTCCATGCTCATCATATTCCGCACCTTCAAATAAAGCCTGGCCAATTCCCTGAACTACTCCGCCATGAATTTGTCCGTCAACAATCATCGGGTTAATGATATTTCCTACATCATCTATGGAGACAAAACGTTTTAGGGTAACCTTTCCCGTGTCCTTATCCACCTCCACCACAGCGATATGGCATCCGAATGGATAAGTGAAATTTGTGGGATCATAAAAACTGCTGAAATCAAGTCCGGGCTCCAGGTCCTGGGGATAGATATGGGGAACATAAGCGGTAAGGGCGACATCTCCGAAGCCAAGGGATTTATCTGTTCCTTTGACCGTGAATTTTCCGGAAGCGAATTCAATATCATCTGCGCTGGCTTCCAGTTTATGGGCAGCGATCTTTTTACCTTTTTCAATAATCTTATCGATGCTTTTTACAATGGCGGAACCTCCAACGGCAAGGCTCCTGGATCCATAGGTACCCATTCCGAAAGCAACCGATTCGGTATCGCCATGTTCTATTATTACATCGTCCATCGAAATCCCAAGCCTGTCAGCCACCACCTGCGCAAAAGTTGTTTCATGGCCCTGTCCGTGTGAATGCGCCCCGGTGTAAACGCTTACTTTACCGGTAGGTTGAACGCGGACATGTCCCACTTCATACAATCCAGCCCTTGCACCCAGTGCTCCCGCAACGGCCGAGGGAGCAACGCCGCAGGCTTCAATATAAGTAGAGAAGCCAATGCCGATCAGTTTATCACTATTAACAGCCTCTTGTTGCTTTTTAAGGAGTTCTGCGTAGCCCAGTTTTTCCAGGCCTTTCTTCAGTACCCCTTCATAATTACCGCTGTCATATTGTAATGCTACCTGTGTAACATAGCCTGGTTCGCTTACGCCATTGAACGGGGGAATGAAATTTTTAAAACGAATTTCAGCGGGATCCATATTCATTTCATGTGCACCCAGGCTGACTAATCTTTCGAGTATATAAGTTGCTTCAGGTCTTCCTGCGCCGCGATAAGCATCCACTGCGGTGGTATTGGTGAAAACGCCGGTAACATCCACATTGATTTTTGGTGTTGTGTAAAGTCCCTGCAACAGCGTCCCGTGAAGCCAGGTGGGAATACAGGGTCCCAAAGTCGACAGGTAAGCACCTAGATTGGCAAATGTTTTTACGCGGAGTGCAGTGATCATTCCGTTTTTATCGAAACCCATTTCCGCCTTAGTTACATGGTCGCGCCCATGAGCATCTGTTACAAAACTTTCACTCCTTTCTGCGGTCCATTTAATGGGCCTGCCTATTTTTCCGGAGCACCAGGTGAGTAATGCTTCTTCTGCATAATGGAATATCTTACTGCCAAATCCGCCGCCTACATCGGGGCTCACCACGCGGACTTTATGTTCAGGAATGCCAAGTACAAAGGCACACATCAGCAGGCGAATCAGGTGAGGATTCTGGCTGCTGGTATACAGTGTGTATTTTTCCGTGCTGGGGTCATATGAACTGTTATAACTCCGTGGTTCAATGGCATTGGGCACCATTCGCTGATTCACAAATTCCAGCGTGGTCACATGTGCAGATGCAGACAGGGCCGCATTCACTTCTTCAATGGGATTGCCCAGCGCCCAGTCGAAACTGGTATTCGCCGGTGCATCATCATGCACCTGCGGAGCACCCGGTTGCACAGCCTTATAGGCATCTACTACGCAGGGGAGTTCTTCATATTCTACATGCACAGCCTGGGCAGCTTCGGTGGCTTCTTCTTTGGATTCTGCAATGACTATGGCAACGCCATCACCAACATGCCTTGCTTTGTCGGCCACCAGCAGCGGATGCTTGGGTTCTTTCATTATATCCCCATTCTTGAAGTTCACCTGCCAGCCGCAGGGCACGCCATTAATATGCGCCACATCTGCACCGGTATAAATGGCAATCACGCCGGGCATTGTCCTTGCAGCAGCGGTATCGATATCCAGGATTTTCGCATGGGCATAATGGCTGCGAACAAAGATGGCAAAGGTTTGCCGTGGCAGGATGATATCGTCAGTATAATGGCCATGGCCCGTGATGAACCTTTTATCTTCCACCCGTTTAACGGATTTCCCGATAAATCCATTGGTATTACTCATACGATAGCCTCCTTTTGGGTTGATTTAATGGCCGACATTTTTTCGGCACCATACTGAATCGCTCTTACAATATTGTGATAACCCGTACAACGACAGAAGTTGCCTTCCAGGGCTTCGCGTATTTCCATTTCTGTTGGATCAGGATTCCACTGAAGAAGATCTACGGAAGTCATGATCATGCCCGGTGTACAAAAACCACATTGCAGTCCGTGGCATTGTTTGAAACCTTCCTGCAATGGATGCAATTCGCCGTCTTTCGCCAGTCCCTCAATAGTGGTAATGACGGCATTATCTGCCTGCACGGCCAGCAGTGTGCAGCTTTTTGTAGCTTTTCCATTAAGGATGATATTGCAGGCGCCGCAACTGCTGGTATCGCAGCCAACATGTGTGCCGGTAAGTCTGAGTACATCGCGCAGGTAATAAACTAAAAGCAATCTTGGTTCAACGTTATGGCTGTACCTGACGCCATTAACCGTTAGGGAGATATTCATGCTCATCTGACATAGCAATTTAATCGTTGATAGAAA
The DNA here is from genome assembly GCA_031372815.1 of Sphingobacteriales bacterium. Taxonomy (GTDB): domain Bacteria; phylum Bacteroidota; class Bacteroidia; order Chitinophagales; family Chitinophagaceae; genus Pollutibacter. The sequence goes on along the minus strand of JANMMA010000154.1, from coordinate 20,511 downwards.
TAAATGACCGGACTATGGTAGTGACTCTTTTTTTAATTCTTTTTCCAGGTTGGCAAAAAACTGGTTGGTGAGCGTGTGGGAAACACCGCCCATTACCCGGTGGCCCATATGTCCAAGCACCCCGGTGAGCCGGACGTTGCCATCAAATGAAATTTCTGTCTGCTCTTCTCCTGCCGCCGCAATATCAATTTTAATGGACGAATCGGCGTTGCCGATTTTACTGTGCTGTTTTACCTTCAGGACAAAACCTCTTTGTTCATTCACGTCTTCCATTTGAAGATCACCTGTAAATGAACCACTGACAGGTCCCATTTTTATTTCGAGTATGGATTTATAACTATGGTCACCCGTTTTTTCAAGGCGGGTGATGCCGGGCACAATCCTGGAGAGTGTATCTGTGTCCATCAACATCGACCATATCCTGGCAGGGGAGGCCTGAAGTACATGTTTGCCAGTTAATTGCATAACATTTTTTATATGGCGCACACTAAAAAAGGCAAGAACAAATAGCTGTTGAGGTGATGTACAGTATAAGGTAGATAAATTCCTGAATGTTTAGAAATATTTTTGTCCGACGGATGAAAGATTGCGAATTACGAATTACGGATTTCATTATCTCATTTTCACTTCCACACTCCCGCACTTTCGCATTGCCAATTACTGATCATTCTTCATGGCGTCGCCATGAAGAATGATCAGCATAGGTTCCCTCCGAGTACATCTTCCAAACTCCGCTGGTACTGCGCAGCTGGGTAACGGTCTCGCGTACATGCCTTGCCGTATAATGGATATCTTCTTCAGTGGTAAATCTCCCCAGGCTGAACCTGAAAGAACTTTGCGCAAGCAGGGTTTCAAGGCCCATGGCCGTCAATACGTGGCTTGGTTCCATCGAAGCAGAACTACAAGCAGACCCTGAGGAAATGGCAATATGTTTATGAAATCCCATTTTCAGGCTTTCTCCTTCCACAAACCCAAAGGCGATGTTGCTTACATTAGGAAGCCTGTTCTTCGGGTGACCGTTCAGGTGAGTTTCGGGTATCTTCAGTATATCTTTTTCAAATTCATCACGAAGTTTGGAAAGTCGTTCCGCTTCTTGTATAGACTCTGCTTTGCAAATAAGACAGGCGTTACCGAGGCCAACAATACCAGGAACATTGAGTGTCCCGCTTCGCATCCCTTTTTCATGTCCACCGCCATCCATCTGTGTGGTGAGTTTTACGGCAGGATTTTTCCTTCGAACATATAATGCGCCTACACCTTTAGGCCCGTACATTTTATGTGCACTGAAGGATAACAGGTCAATGCCATCTGCCTGAACATCTACAGGAATTTTACCGACGGCCTGGGTGCCATCGGAAAAGAAAATCACACCATGCTTCTTTGCAATGGCACTGATCTCTTTCACCGGTTGTATCACGCCCGTTTCGTTATTAGCATACATTATTGAAATCAGGATCGTGTCTGGTCGGATAGCATCCTCTAACTGCTGAAGATCGATCAGTCCATTTGGTTGAACGGGCAGGTAAGTTATTTCGGCGCCCTTATTTTCAATGTGTTTGCAGGTGTCCAGCACAGCCTTATGTTCCGTAGCACAGGTAATAATGTGATTACCTTTTGCATGGTATTTGTCGAACACTCCCTTGATCGCCAGGTTATCGCTTTCCGTTGCCCCTGAGGTAAATACGATCTCTTTTGGTTCGGCGCCAATTAATGCCGCAACCTCTTCCCTGGCCTGGTCTACCGCTTCACGGGCCTCCCATCCAAAGACGTGGGCGTTACTGGCCGCATTTCCAAAATGGTGCGTGAAATAGGGAAGCATTGCGTCAAGCACCCTGGGATCCATAGGTGTTGTTGCATTGTTATCGAGGTAAACGGGATATGTCATATGGCTTCCTTTTCTCGATATAAAGTTAACTTTGTTAGGGTATATTTAGGCTGAGGCCTTTTAGATGAACCGTTAATTTAATGAAAGAGCTAAAAGAAATTGTGATCGCGTATGATAAGGCTGCTGCTCAGGGTAAGCAATCAGCCCTGGCGACTGTTGTACACCTGGAGGGTTCGTCGTACCGCAGACCAGGCGCCAGGATGCTGATTACCGACGATGGACAGCTTACAGGCGCCATCAGCGGCGGATGCCTGGAGGGCGATGCCCTGCAAAAAGCGCTCCTGGTGATGGTGCAAAAAAAGGCACGCATCGTCACCTATGATACAATGGACGACGATGATTCTGTGCTTGGGGTAGGATTGGGATGCAATGGTGTAATCCAGGTACTGATCGAACCAATTGATCCTGCGGATGAAAACAATCCCATCAGTTTCCTTAAACAGGTTATTGGAGGAAGGCAGAAAGTGATATTGGTTACCATGTTTTCACTTGAAGAAAAAAAATCGGATCAGTGGGGAACCTGTTTACTGCTGGAAGCTGACGGACAATTGAGAACACGGCTTGCAGAACACCTGTCTGGTGTGCTGAAAGAAGACGCAGAAGATGCGCTGGATAAACAAAAATCTTCTTTTAGAAATTATGGTCCTGATCACACTAATCTTACGGCATTTATTGAATATATACCACCAGTGCTTTCTATTGTGATCATTGGTGCAGGTAATGATATTCTTCCGTTGGTCGGGATGGCAGATATCCTCGGCTGGGAGACCACGGTGGTGGATGGAAGGCCGTCTTATGCAAGAGCGGAACGTTTCTCCAAATCCTGTCGGGTGTTGGTTTCCAAGCCAGAACAGGTCCTTGAACAGATATCAATAGATGAGTACACTGTTTTTTTATTGATGACCCACAATTATTTCTATGATCGTGCAATGCTGAAACTATTGTTGCAGAAAGAACTCATGTATGTGGGTGTACTTGGACCGAAAAAGAAACTGGAGCGGATGTTGACTGAATTGGCTGAGGAAGGAGTCCATATATCGGAGGAAAAATTGAAGAATTTATTCGGACCGATTGGATTGGACATAGGTGCAGAGACACCGGAGGAAATTGCGCTATCGATCATTGCTGAAATTAAAGCCGTTTATTCAGGAAGAGATGGTCAGTCGCTGAGATTGCTGTCAGATGCAATACATTCGAGGGTTGATACAGTAATTACGGAAAGAAATTTAGGTTGACAGAAGGCAGAATAGATTTGCTGTGATACTAAACAAAGTAATTGCAGAAAGAAATTTGAATTGATAGAAGGCAAACCATATATCGAAAAATGCGGTATTGTGATATTGGCGGCGGGCCGGTCTGCAAGGCTCGGACAAGCCAAGCAAATGTTGCCATATGGAGGCCAGACGCTTTTGTTGCATTCTGTTGAGGTGGCGGTTTGCACGGGATTTTCACCCATTATAGTGGTGTTGGGTGCTAATAGAGTTGAGATTGAAAGAAGTTTGTCAGCCGTTGCCGCAACCAAAGTGATAAATGACGAATGGGAAGAAGGAATGGCGTCTTCGATACGCTGTGGAATTGGTGAATTGAAAAGACAATCTCCACAGACAGATGGTGTCATTGTGATGGTTTGTGATCAGCCATTTATCAATGAAGGCATATTAAAAAACTTGTTGTTGGTTCAACGCAACACAGGAAAAGCGGTAGTAGCATCACGATATGAAAATGTAAACGGAACGCCTGTGTTATTTCACCGTTCTTTGTTTGATGAATTGATGCAGTTGAAGGGTGATAAAGGGGCCGGAAAATTTTTGGAACAACATTCGGAACTGGTGGCAACGGTAGCCTTCAGTGAAGGAAAAACGGATATTGATACGATAGAAGATTATGAGCACATCAAGTAGCAAAAACATGATTACTGATTCGTTCAGCAGGGTACATAATTATCTGCGTATATCGCTTACGGATAACTGCAACCTCAGGTGCTTTTACTGCATGCCCGAAGAACATTATGAATTCACGCCGCCAAACAGGTTGATGCAGCTTGATGAAATTGTCGCCATTTCAAAAATATTTGTCGGCCTGGGTATTAATAAGATCAGGCTAACCGGTGGCGAACCCCTGGTACGCAAAGATGCAGGAGCAATCATCACCGCATTATCAGCCTTGCCGGTGAAGCTTACCATGACCACTAATGCAACAAGGCTTCATGATTTTGCAGATACGTTGGAAGCTGCCAAAATGCATTCACTAAATATCAGTCTTGATACACTTCAGGCAGAAAAGTTTAACCTGCTTACCCGGCGCAACCAGTTTGATACGGTGCATAACAATATACTGATGATGATCAGGAGAGGTTTCCACGTAAAAGTTAATGTGGTGGTGATGAACGGGATCAATGACAAAGAGATCAATGATTTTGTCGAGTGGACAAAAAACCTTCCAGTCCACGTTCGATTTATTGAGTTTATGCCTTTTAGTGGAAACAGGTGGAACAGTAATAAAGTTTTTACCTGGCAGCAGATCATGCAAGTGATTGAAGAGAAATATGTAGTGGAGCGACTGGAAGATGAAGTGCATGATACCGCGAAAAAATATTCGATACAAGGACACCAGGGAACCTTTGCCGTGATCAGTACGATGAGTGCTCCGTTTTGCGCTGGCTGTAACAGGATCAGGCTTACTGCAGATGGTAAAATAAAAAACTGCTTATTCTCTAAGGAAGAATCGGATTTGCTTACGGCGTTTCGGGCAGGGGTTGACATAGAGCCATTGATCAGAAATAATATCATGTCAAAAAAAGAATCCCTGGGTGGTCAGTTCACTGCTGATTTTGCGCACATACATCCGGAAGACATTAACAACAGAAGCATGATCACCATTGGTGGGTAACATCAACTATGTTGCAATTACTTATCCATTAATGAAACTTATTTCCCATATAATTTCTTATCCAATATGATCTCCGTTGCTGAAGCGAAAAAATTAATCAATAGCCATTCATTTGAATTGCCTTCAGAAAAGACATCACTGTCCCGTGCAGCAGGAAGGATCATTGCTGCAGATGTGTACGCCACTGTTGACATCCCAAATTTTCCCCAGTCGTCAATGGATGGATATGCATTGAGCTACCAGGATTATGTTGATAAAAAAGACATTTATATCCTGGGCGAAATGGCTGCAGGATCAAGCCGGTCAGACAGCCTTCAACAGGGAACAGCAATAAGAATTTTTACCGGGGCTGCGGTCCCCGGTGGCGCCGATACGGTGGTGATGCAGGAAAAAACAACGGTAGAAAACGGCAAGCTTAAAATTCATGATGCCGACCTGAAGCAGGGCGACCATGTTAGGCTTAAAGGATCCGAGGTAAAGGAAGGTACACTTGCACTTATAAAGGGACACCGTATTAATCCGGCTTCGATCGGTTTCCTCGCGGGTTTTGGCATCACTGAACTTGACATGTATCGTGACCCGATCGTAAAAATTATTGTCACGGGTGATGAATTGCAAAAGCCAGGTGAGTCATTGTCGTATGGGCAGGTTTATGAATCCAATTCTTTTGCGTTGACAGCCGCATTGCAGCAATCGGGCCTGCACGATATCCAGGTTTTTCATGTAGGCGACAACCTGGAAGCATTAAAGAATATATTACATACCTGCCTGGGATCTGCGGATATAGTGTTACTGACCGGAGGTGTGAGTGTTGGTGATTATGATTTCACCTTGAAGGCAGCAGAACTTTGTGGTATAGAAACCGTATTTCACAAGATCCGGCAAAGGCCCGGGAAACCGATATACTTTGGATCGAAGGATCATGTGTTGGTTTTTGGGCTTCCTGGAAATCCTGCATCTGTGCTCACCTGTTATTATGAATATGTAGCCAATGCCCTTGAGAAAATGAGCCATCGGCATACTGCTTTAAAGACGACTTGGCTGCCTTTGACTTCCACGTACAAGAAATCGCCCGGGCTTACGCATTTTTTAAAAGGACATCATGATGGCAAGACCGTAAGTATATTGAATGCACAGGAATCTTACCGTCTGCATTCATTTGCAAGGGCCAACTGCCTGATTCAGATTGATGAAGAACTGTCTGAAGTGCAGGATGGTGAAGTGGTGGAAGTACATTGTTTACCCGTATAAAAAAATGAATGGATACTGAGCTGGTTTTTTATTTCCTACTTTTTATTGTGGCATTCCTTTACTCTTCTGTCGGGCACGGCGGGGCAAGCGGTTACCTGGCATTGATGGCTATTTACGGCTTCACGCCAGACGTTATGAAGCCAACCGCCTTAATGCTTAATCTTTTTGTGGCAGGAACTTCCTTCATACAATTTTTTCGTGGAAAGCATTTCAACTGGAAGATATTTCTGCCCCTCGCATTAGCTTCCATTCCCATGGCTTACCTGGGTGGAACGCTTTCGATAGACAATCATATCTATAAGAAAATACTGGGCGTCCTGCTATTGTTTCCGGTGGCTAGGTTTCTTTTTTTATCATCGAAAAATGATGCGGAGCAACGACCATCCAACACGTTATTATCGGTCTTGCTGGGTGCATCAATCGGATTACTATCTGGATTGATCGGTATAGGTGGAGGTATAATTTTATCGCCCATACTTATCCTGCTTCACTGGACCAATCAAAAACAGACAGCGGCCATCAGTGCGTTATTTATTTTTGTCAACTCTCTGGGGGGGTTAGCCGGACAATTTTCTAAGGGCATCCAATTCAGTGCATCGATGTACATTTATGTAGTGATTGCATTTATAGGTGGACTCGCGGGAGCTTATTTTGGTTCACTGAAATTTTCGCAGGATTGGTTGAAAAAAATCCTGGCCCTGGTGCTGCTTTTGGCAGCCTATAAATTGCTATTCACCAGTGCGTGAAAAAATAGATCATGACAAAAAATACTGAAATCATATTGTTTGGTCAACTTTCTCAGTTGGCAGGACAGGAACGACTTACGCTATCAAACATTAAGGATACCAATGAATTGAGGGAAATGGTCAATATGCTACACCCTGGTGTAAAAGATATTGATTATGTAATAGCTGTTGGAAAGAAAATTGTTAGCGAAAATGTAGCGATTGAAGAAGGAGTAATTATTGCGTTACTGCCGCCGTTTAGTGGAGGATAGGGGGAAATTGGAAATGTGGACATTGGAAGATGTGTGAAGTGTGGGAGATGGAGATGGGAAATGTAGTTATTGGAAGATGGGTGAAGTGTGATTAAATACAGGATTAATGAACGATCAGCAATATAAACGATACGCAAGACAAATTGCCCTGCCGAGGTTTGGGAGGCAGGGGCAGGAAAAACTTTTGTCGGCTAGTGTCCTTGTCATTGGTGCTGGAGGACTCGGTTGTCCGGCCCTTCTCTATTTGACGGGTGCGGGTATCGGGAAAATTGGTATTATTGATCATGATCTTGTATCACTCAGCAATCTCCACCGGCAAATTCTTTTTAACGTTGATGATATCGGAAAATCCAAAGCTGAATCTGCAGCTAAAAATGTCCGGCCCTTAAATCCAGATACTGATTTCGGAGTCTATCCCTTTGCACTGAGTACAGAAAATGCCTGGGAAATTATTTCGCAGTACGATCTGGTCATTGATGGAACCGATCATTTTTCAACGCGGTATATGATCAATGATGTTTGTGTGTTGTTGAAAAAACCATTGGTGTATGGAGCTGTGTCAGGTTATGAAGGACAGGTTTCTGTCTTTAACTATGGTGAAAATGCTGTTCATTACCGCCACCTTTTCCCGAAGCCCCCACAGGAAGAATTGATTCCAAATTGCGAAGAGGCAGGAGTGATGGGAGTACTGCCAGGGATTATCGGTACTATGCAAGCGAGCGAAGCCATCAAGATTCTCAGCGGTGTTGGGAAAACCCTTGCGGGGGAATTGCTCACCTATAATGCCTTGAACAATGAAATATTAAGTTTCTGTATACCGTTTCTTGAAAATGTGAATAGTTTAGTGCCGCAAAGCAGGGAAGCCTTCGAGCAGAAAGATTATGTATTTGAGTGCGCCGATCCTGCAAAGGCCAGGTTTACTATTGACACTGAGGTGTTTGATGCGCTAAAGGATAATGAGGACGTGATTATTATTGATGTGCGGGAAGAAGGGGAATTGCCGGAAGTTTCTGAATTCGTTCATATAAAATATCCGATGTCAAGGTTAAAACAACAGATGGTTATTGTAGGGGAAACCACCATCATTGTGTTTTGCCAGGTGGGACAGCGGAGCCTGATTGCAGCCCGCGCCATTGCTGAACATTTTGGCGAATCACGAAAAGTATACAGCCTTTCGGGAGGAATCACTAACTGGAAAAAAAACCAAATGTGATGAAGGAAAAAAAGCTTAAAAATATTTTCGTTAAAGGTCCTGTATCGTCTGCGTTCATCGCCGAAAGTATTGAGCAGCACAGCACAAAAAAAGATATTGGCGCACATAGTATTTTTCTTGGCCAGGTAAGGGCCGATGTAATTAATGGCAAGTTGATAGCAGGCATTGAATATACTTCGTACGAAGAAATGGCTATGGAGAAAATGCATGAAATCAGGGAGCAGATATTCGGCAAGTATGAACTTACCTGCATGCATGTTTATCATAGCCTGGGATTGGTGAAGTCGGGAGAGATCTGCCTTTTTGTATTTACTTCTTCAAAACATCGGAGGGTTGCCATAGAAGCCTGCAATGAGACAGTGGAACGTATCAAGGCAGATTTACCAGTATGGGGGAAAGAGTTTTTTGAAGACGATAGTTTTCAATGGAAGGTCAATCAATAATGGGCTGGACGTCAAATTTAGTGAGCGTCCTTAGCTCAGTCACTAGCTCAATCAATCACTAGCTCAATCAATCATAGCTCAATCAGTCACTTGCTCAATCAATCAGTAGCTCAATCAATCATAGCTCAATCAATCACTAGCTCAGTCAATCAATCTTCCGCTGAAAGATTATATCAGATCACCACTGAATAACCAGTCCGGTAATAATCGCAATAGCGATACTCATCAACGTGCCGATCACCAGGTATTCGGTTTTAATTTCCTGCCGGTCTTTTTCGTTGAACCGGATAATGCCCTTTGCGGCAACGAGTAATCCAATGGCTGAGTATTGGCCGTATAGCACAAAGATGAATATTATAGTGCGCTCCACCATTCCGATCCACTTACCCGCACTGGCAAGGTTTTCTGCTTCTGGTAGTTTGTCACGCCACTGTTTCGTGAGTTGCCCGATTAATATTCCCGCAGGAGTGGTCAGAAAAATAAATGCCGTCATTTTTTTCCATATCTCGGAATCAATGATAAACCGGTTCCACAATTCCGCAAGGTTGTTCCAGCTCAAAAAACTTAAATAGGTGCAGGCTATCAATACAAGGAAATGCAACAGTTGATCGATCAGGAAATACAGGGATGTTTGTGGGCGGTACGATTTCCAGGCATCGATCAGGATATGCGTGACCATTATGATCAGGGCAACCTGCCAGTATTGAAAACCGGTGATGATAAACGCCATTGCCCCTGTGACAAGCCCATGGAGGTATAGTTTTATGGAGCCGAAATGTTTTTTATTGCGGTCATCCACCCAGGATTTTGGCTGCAGGATGAAATCTGTCAGAAGGTGCGAAAAAATCAGCTTAATAAGCCAGAGGTATGCTGCTGTCATGCTACTAAATTGACGATATTTTCGTAACGTTCCAGAAGCTTTTCTATTTCCGGCCATCGTCCTGACGATAAACGCTGGTGGACCGTGCTTTTTGTTTTCTTCAATTTCCTGGCGACGGCTTTCTGCATTTCACCTTTCAGTAATTCATAAATAACTTCCGCTTGCTTTGACGTCATGGATTCAAAAATGGCGTTTGTGTATTGTGCAATTACCTGCATGCCTTCATTAGCCAGAGGGTCATGCACGGCAATGGCCATTCGTTGGAGGGATATTGACATTTCTTCGAACTTTCGGCCCGACAATACGAATGCTTCGCCCCTGGCAGTGTTCAACTGCCGAACAGGTACCTGCACTGTTCCTATACCGATACAGATTCTGACGTCGGTTGAAACCGTGCCTTCTTCACCCATAAAACTTATCGCCATGGTTCTGGCCAACAAGCATAGTTTTAGCGCCTGCTGTGGATCTTTTACATACACCTGGAAACTGTCGCCACGGAAAAACGCTATTTTATGGCCGGAAAACAAAGCCTTTAAAGAAGAAATCAATTTTTTCTCCTGATCATCGGTGAGCACTGTAGAATTGACAATGTCGCCAGTGAGTACGGCGTGTTTCATAAATCAATGTATTAAATACGAATGTACGAACTTTTAATTAATTCGTTTAATAGTACGAACTATTTAAAAATTCGTATAATAATAATTACTTCGTAAGGCAACGAAATAGTGGATGATAGTACATAGTAGAAGGCGCCAGGTTTTTTATTTTATTACCGTTTTATCCCAACATATAGCCGGGCTTATTGTTTAGCATGTGATGGCAAAGGAAGTGATCCTTATTTTTCCTCACCAATTATTTCAAAATCATCCGGCTTTAGAAAAAGACCGGATAGTTTACCTGGTGGAAGAGTGGCTGTTTTTCAGGCAGTATAATTTTCACTGTCAAAAATTGGTATTGCACCGGGCCAGTATGAAGTTTTACGAAAATTGGCTGCAACAGCAGGAATATACCGTTAACTATATTGAAACTATTGCAAGAGAAAATGATTGCAGCCGATTGGTGGAGAGCCTCGCTAAACAGAAAGTAACCGATATACATATTGCAGACGTCGCAGATGATTGGCTAAGGAAGAGAATGGTATCGGCCTGTACAAAAAATAAAATAGCCCTTCACATTACTGAAAGCCCGAATTTTTTAAATAGTCCACGAACGGTTAACGAATATTTGAGTAAAAGGAAAATATACTTTCAGACGGACTTTTATACATGGCAGCGGAAGCAACGTAACATTTTAATGGAAGATGATGGAAAGCCGGTTGGTGGTAAATGGTCATTTGATGCCGATAACAGGCAGAAATTTCCTAAAAAGCAAAAAGTGCCGGTACTTAAGGTACCAAAAGAGAATAAGTATGTTAGTGAGGCTAAAGTGTATGTGCAGGAGCATTTTTCTAAAAATTATGGTGATGCTAACGGGATCTGTTTATTTGTAGTAAGTTTTGAGGATGCTGAACATTGGCTTGACGATTTTTTGAAAAATCGTTTTGAAAAATTTGGTATTTATGAAGATGCCATCTTGGCAAAAGAAGCTGTTTTACATCATTCAGTATTAACACCTATGCTTAATATCGGGCTGCTGCAACCGCAGCAGATCATAGACCAGGCATTAGCTGCTGCAAAAAAATACCATACCCCTTTAAATTCTGTTGAGGGATTTATACGACAAATAATGGGATGGCGGGAGTTTATTCGCATCGTATACGAACGTGAAGGCGGGAAACAACGCACCACTAACTTTTGGAAATTTAAACGAAAAATACCTGCCAGTTTTTGGACTGGTGAAACAGGCATTACACCAATTGATTTGACTATTAAAAAGATTTTACAAACCGGGTATTGCCACCATATAGAAAGGTTGATGGTACTGGGAAATTTTATGCTGTTGTGTGAATTTGATCCCGATGAAGTGCATCGTTGGTTTATGGAAATGTTTATAGATGCCTATGATTGGGTAATGGTTCCAAATATTTATGGTATGACGCAGTTTGCTGATGGCGGACTGATGACAACAAAACCCTACATAAGCGGCAGCAATTATTTAATGAAGATGAGTGATTATGAGAAAGGCGAATGGCAGCAGGTATGGGATGGACTGTTTTGGCGTTTTATGCATGTACACCGGAGCTTCTTTTTGAAAAACCCACGCCTGGGCATGCTGGTAAATACGTTTGATAAAATGGCGACTGAAAAGCAACAACTTCATTTAATGAATGCTAAACAATTTTTACAACAGTTAGATGGCAGATAAGAAAACAAGGGCGGTAAAAAAAGAAAACCTTCCCACCAAAGTTTGCCCGGTTTGCAACCGGCCGTTCGCCTGGCGGAAAAAGTGGGCTAAAGTTTGGGAACAAGTTAAGTATTGCAGTGATAAATGCAGAAGTAACAAAATCTAAGTCATGTCGATCATAATAGCCCTTCGAACAATTGAAATAGACCGTATTATAGAGATGGCATGGGAAGACCGTACTACATTTGAAGCCATCGAAATGCAATTTGGATTAAAAGAGAAAGAAGTAATTGCATTGATGCGGAAAGAAATGAAAGCCAGTAGTTTTAAAATGTGGCGCAAAAGAACCAACGGCAGGGTCACTAAGCATGCTGCTTTACGAAGCGATGGTGTAACTCGTTTTAAGAGTAAACTGCAAAAAGCAATTACCCATAATAAAGTAAGCAAGCGGTGATTCTGAGAACTTTTATTAGGTTCAGCCATGGACTAAAAAAATAGTTTGCATGCTGAACCAATAGAGCAACGGAACCTTAAGTCACCATACCGGTTTGCCAAATCCGTTACTGGATCCATTATGATCTGATTTTTATCCCGGCGCATACCCATTTAGGAAATGGTGTCATAACAAATAAAGCCCTGGCATACACCAAGGCTTCACGATTTTGAATGCAGTCTGACTTTTTTATTGCAAGGCCGGACTTATGGCTAGAGCGGTGTAAATCACGTTTTGGTACTTGGCTAATATTCTTGTCTGACCAGTTTCAATATCTATTTGAAATAGAGTTGATTTTTTGTTCACGTCATATAAAGCAAGGCCAATATCAGTGGTAACGTTTGAGTTTCTTGGAGCTATATCAAAACCTCCATCACCCTCTAATTTCAATTTCACAGGCAGTGGCTCAACCAAAATTCCAGCATTGGGAGGGTCTATTTCATAAAGTTGATCTGTATTTAAGTCTAAAGCATATAATTCAGTTGAAGGAGTACCAGCAATATTATTATCATAGGCTACTCCATTTACCGAAGCTGGTTGAACGTTTATAGAACCATCTACAAATGTTGTACCTGCAACACCCATAGCTGCATTGTCAGGTACAACACGTAGGTTTTGACCTGTATTACTAATAATTCTTAAACGGTCAACCTGAGGGTTAAAATCAACACCAAAGGAAGTGCCTGACAATAATACCTGCGTCCCTGTTGAAGTGGAAAAGGAGAATGCAAATGTAGCAATACCACTATTAGGGTCTACAATATATACTCTGCTATTACTCCCCAAAGCGTATAATTGTCCAGTCTTGGGACGAAAATCAATGCCTAATACTTTTTCACTCGATTGTAAACCAGTGATCATTGCTGAACTAATCACCGTTTCAGGATTTGATGTGGAATACTTATCCAGCGTATTTCCTGCAAGTGCATAGAATATAATTCCTTCCGGATCATTAGTGTTGCTCTTGAAAGCAGCCGAAGACGCTTCGAAAGAGCTTTCTTTTGGTGAAGTGATATCTTTTTTACAGGCTGCCAGAGAAAGACATAGAATAATAAATGCGCCTAAGTCTCTTAGAAATTTCTTTTTCATTCTATATAATTTTTTTGTTAATGTTAATTGTTAAATACGGAAAAATATCGTGCTTGGATTGCAACAGATTGTATTAGGGGTAAATAAAATATGTTCAATTTGCAGATTGAATAAGCGTAAAACTTCAAACAAAAACTCCGTTGGTTTAAGTATGGAGTGAGTTAAACGCAGAAGTGAAATGCCCTCACCGGTTCGCTTACTGTCCTATCGGGAGATATTGTGGCTGTAAAAGTTAAGACCCAGGTATGAATGATGCTATAACTTTGAGCATGACACATCTATTCAACGGTTAACTTTTCCAAATAGAAATATTACCATGGCAGGAAATCTAGTGAAGAATAAGGAGTCACTCTTATGGTATAGTTGATAAGTTTCTTAGTTTCAGTAACTCGCTGAAACAAGCTTAGCTGGCCCGGAACGTTATTAGTTTAAGGATTGCTGTTTCACAGGTAATATAATATTGAAAACGGCTCCCGCTGGTAATAACTGCACCTGCACACCTATTCCCCCAAAGCCGAATGCCTCGCCAAGGCTGATATTCAGCCAGACGCAAGCGGTGTGGTCATATCTACCCATTTCGCTTGATCGTAAAGTACAACTCAGGAGGCCATCATGCGGCAATAAGACTTTTGCATTCACCGAAAAACGGAAAGAACCACTTGAAAATGCTTCTCATGTCCGCAATGCAATAGCCCGGTTTAACCAGGTAAAAGGAGTAATCGATGAAGAGAGAAAAAAAGTTTTTGAAAAGATAAAAAAAGCTGCTAAGAAATTTGGTGTTGAAGTAAATGAAAAGGACAGGAGAGAATTGGCGGATAGAAAATAATTGTTGGATTCGAGTAACACTCAAATGGAGTACTGTTAACGGCAACAGCAGTAAACTGGTAACCAAAAATATTGTCATGTTAGGAAAACAAGATTCAATACAGTTTTCTGAGTATATCCTCTCGTATCGCTTCATTGTCATAAGGGTATTCAACACCGGGTTCGCTTACTTTTGTGCCAGGTAGATTTTTTGCCGCAAAAAGCTTAATCCTGGCCCTTTGCTCCGGCATATATCTTCCACCAATTAATATCAAATCAACCTTGGGCAATGCAGTTATCATTGCCATCCCTTCTTCTTCGCTTAGCGTACCATAAATGGTTACATCCAGAAGCTGTTTTAAAAAATAGATGACTTCGTGCCTACGGTAAGGATTGCCGCCAAACAACACAATAACCGGGGCATTTGTATTTTTTGAAATGCTTTCTTCTACTAACATCATCATAAATTTTATAATTGAATGCCTCTTTGCATGGGCACTTCTACCAATATGAGTTCTGCATTTGCTAAGGATTGTATCGCTATACTTTCTTTTTCCGCTACACCTATCGCATCTCCCTCAGACAGGGTGTGGCCTTCTATAGTTACCCCGCCGCTGACGCAATGAATGTAAACACCGTTGCCACTTAAGTAAGTATCATAACTAAGCGATACGTCTTTTTCAATAGAGCTGACGCTGAAAAAAGCATCCTGATTAATCAAAGCGGAATGATCACGCCTATCGGGCGATAGGGCCAGCAAAAATCTATTTCGTTTAGCCTCTGGCTGATAAGAAAATGTTTCATGCCTTGGTTCTACATTCCATTTCCTGGGATATACCCAAATCTGGTAGCTATGAAAAGGCTCGGTTTGGGAAGCATTGAATTCACTGTGCATAATGCCTGTACCCGCACTCATGGTTTGGATGCTGTTCGGGTGAATAATGCCTTCGCCGCCGGTATCGTCTTTATGTACTTGTGAGCCACGCATTACAATGGTACTAATCTCCATGTTTTGGTGAGGATGCATTCCAAAACCTCTGCCTCCCAACACTGTATCATCTGCAAAACCGCAAAGTTCCCCAAAATGGTTTTGATAAGGCACAAAAGCATAGGAGCTCTTTTTCCAATTATCTTGTTTGTGTAGCCGTTCGGCGTTCCTGCGTAGAAAAATCATATTTTTTTGATTGGGTCTGACAATGCTGTTACCCTTAATGCTGCTATTTTGAAATCTGACAGATCAAAATATCAGTGCGATACCAAACAGGTATCGAAAGTGAAATTGCAATGAACTTCTCCGGCAAGTAGCTGTTATCGGTTTACAGGTTCAATCGGTTTAATTTTTTTAATAAGAAAAGTCTTTGGCTATAGGGCAACATTAACCTCTGATCCCTTTATGCGACGGAAGAAATACAGCAGCGACCCTACCACCACTATATGCATTAGAATTAGCGCAATCGCCATTCCAATGGGAATGCCTGGTATCCCTATAAATGGATTTGAAAAAGACAATAACAGTAACACAATAGCGGCGATTGAAAAAACACGATACCCTTTATAGGTGTACCGGCAGAGCAGGAAGAAAACGACACCTGCCAGCAGCGATGGCAGCAGCGAAGCAATAAGGACAGGTATAACAGTCAGCGGCTGGTTTTCCTGAACAAACACAGTATTGCTGATAATGCCCAAGGCATTGAAAAGGAAGAACAGAACAGCGTTGATCAGGGCTGAAGTAACACCAGCTAAAGCAGCCAAGCGAATGATTGTTTTAAATGAAGGTTTCATTTCAGATTATTTAAAGTTTTAAAAATGGGCATTTGTGTAAAGCCTCTTAGTTAGATAGCGAACTAATACTATAGTTTACAAATGATAGTGTTGCGCAAACAGTTTTAAAGTATTCCGCCATTGGCGCCTGTTTTTCTTTTCATATGGTTATTGTTATTAATTACAACTGTTGCCATATGCAACAATCAGGTTAAAAAAAATTATCTCAGATTTTGAATGACTTTTATCAACGCTTCGACCAATTGCTTGCGTTCGTTACCCGTCATGCCTTTAAGTGCATCATCGACAGCACTGCCTAAAGCCTGGTCAATGGCGAGTTCTTTCTCTCTTGCCATTTTCGTAAGGGCCACCAGGTTTTCCCTGCGGTTATCGGGGTGCGGATGCCGCTTTAACCAGCCTAGTTTTTCCAATTCATCTATCATTCGGGAAATACGGTGACGGTCGTAGCCTAAGATTTCAGCAATCGCATGTTGGGATATATTGTCTTCTTTCCATAAAGTGCTGATAATGGGGAACAGCTCCATTTTTAGGGGTACAGCATTTTGTTCAAGGTAGAACTGAGCCTTGGATTTAATAAGCCCGTGTGCCTTCCCCGTTAAATATCCGATTGACTTTAGCTGTTGAAGTTTCATGACTATTGTTGCTATTAGCAACTGTTGCAAACATACAACAATATTTTACATCGCAAAATTTTTCCTTCAAGTATTTCTTCAGCGGCGAAATGACCAATGCAACCTGTAAGAAACTGACGTCAAGTTTGGGACCGAAAAGCAAGGATGACATAAAAAAACAAGGTGGCTAAAAAGCCACCTTGTCCTGTTTAGTCGGGAAGACAGGATTCGAACCTGCGACCCCCTGGTCCCAAACCAGGTGCGCTACCGGCCTGCGCTACTTCCCGAACTGGGGTAGCAAAAGTAAGGATTTCATGCCATTTGTACAAAATTGTCTGCTTTCCCTTTAATGGCAACTTCAGAACGAGATGGGGCATGTTGAAAACTGGGTTTCAAAAAACGGGTCGTTTTTTATACCCCATCTGGTATAAGGAATGACATAGCCAGAAATTATAGCCGAACTGGTATAAAAAATGACATAGCCAGAAATTATACCCGAACTGGTATAAAAAAGGCCGATTTTTGGAGCCAGCAAAGGAGGGGTTTCATTGGCCTTAATCCATTAACGAGAAAATGTAATTGTCTGTTGAAACGGCGGCAAAATAAATGACCGGTCAAATGTTATCCTGACAAAGTTTGTGAGAAAGTCTTCATAGAAACCAATGAACTAATATTGGTATCTGATTTGCAGCTAACCATACCAGCTTACCTCATCAAACTGCCCGAACACAATGGAAAGGCAAGACGCCATTGATATATTTCTTTCTGCAGTGGAATCCGTCCATCCATCTAAACTAATTGGTGAATATCTGTCTGTACACCTGGATATGCTAACCATTGGTGAACATAAAATTCCTCTACCTTCTTTTGAAAATCTGTATGTTATTGGAGCAGGCAAAGCGTCTGCGGCAATGGCAGTTGAGGTAGAGAAAATAATCGGCAAGTACATTACTGCCGGGCTTGTTGCCACACGTTATAGTCATTCTTTGCCTACCAGCAAGATTGAAGTTATCGAAGCTGCGCACCCCATTCCGGATGAGCGGGGGATAGATGCGGTCAAAAAAACCCTGCAGCTTCTTCAGCAGGTAAGACAGGATGATATTGTATTGTGCCTGCTGAGTGGCGGTGCATCGGCTTTATGGTGCGACCTGCCCGACGGGATCAGTTTCCCGGAAGTACAGACGCTGTTCAACCTGCTGATCAATAGTGGCGCAACCATCGACGAGATGAACACGGTTAGAAAGCATCTTTCAAAGATAAAAGGTGGGCAGTTGATCAACCATTGCAATGGCGCCCGGGTTTTTACATTGATGATCAGCGATGTTCCTTCAGACAGTATGCACGTAATTGCCAGTGGACCAACGGCGGGGGACCTGTCAACCTTCCAGGAAGCTTATCAGATATTGCAGCAATATCAGTTACTGGAAGATATATCGCCATCGATCCGTTCATACATCGAAAAAGGAATGCGGGGGATGTCGCCTGAAACACCGAGGCAGGATGACCCGATGTTCAACCGAACGGTTAATCAAATCATCGGCAATAATCACAAAGCGTTATTGTCCGCCGCGGCAAAAGCAAAGTCGCTCGGTTATCACATCCACTTTATGGAACATATCATCAATGGTGACGTGAACTCAGAAGCAAAAAAACTGGTGGAAGCCGCAAACATATATACCGGAGGAAAACCTGTTTGCATCTTACAGGGGGGAGAGACAACCGTACAGGTTACCGGGACTGGCAAGGGGGGAAGGAATCAGCAATTCGTTTTGTGTGCCCTGGATGAATTGATAGAATTAAAAAAACAGGGCCGCTTTAATAATATCACTATTTTAAGTGCAGGAACAGACGGGACCGATGGCAATACTGAAGCTGCCGGTGCAGTTATCAACCATGATACACTGTCGAGGGTGATCAGGGAAAATGCAAACATTGATGAACACCTGGAGAATAACGATGCCTGGCATTTCTTTAAGAAATATGGCGGACTGGTCGTTACCGGTCCAACCCAAACCAATGTAATGGATATTATGATAGCGATCGTAAAATAGCCCGATGACCCATCCATACTATTTATTCCTGCTGCTTGTTATCAGCATTGTTTTCATTATATGGTTTACCGCAGTTAAAAAATTACACCCATTTTTTGGATTGTTATCGGCCGCCCTTGGTGTAGGGATATTAAGTGGATTACCACTTACAGGAGTGGTAACAGCACTCAAAGCTGGCTTTGGCCACACTATGGAAAAGGTTGGTCTGTTGATCATCCTGGGCACCACGCTGGGCGTTATCCTGGAGAAAACCGGTGCCACCATAAGTATGGCCAATTTCATTTTACGATCTGTAAAAGAAAAGAACGCGGCCATGGCCATTTCTATCACAGGATTTATCATCGGCCTTCCTATTTTTTGTGATAGTGGGTTTATCATATTAAACGGCCTGAACCATTCACTGGTCAGCCGGACACATTATAAAATGCCTGTCATGGCCACAGCCCTGGCAACCTCGCTGATGGCAGTTCATTGCCTGGTGCCACCACATCCCGGTATCACGGCAGCAGCTGGAACCATTGGTGCTGATCTTGGAATGGTCATGCTATGGGGAATTTTGCTGGCCATACCTGCGGCTATAACGGGTTATCTCTGGGCCATATGGAGGGGCAGCAAAATGGAACACGTTTATATTGAGCCCGAAAAACTCGATGTTGAAGTGAGCAATATTCCCGGTTCAATAATTTCTTTTCTGCCGGTGCTGTTTCCCATTTTATTGATCGCCATGAAATCACTTGTGTTGTTGTATACGAATGACAAAGAGACGGTACTCATACAACTGATTTCCTTCATTGGCGAACCCGTGATCGCCCTTGCCATCGGAATTTTACTATCCTTCTTATTGATTCGAAAAAAATCCGGTAGGCATATAGCGGGATGGCTTGGAGACGGCGTAGAAAAGGCCGGAACAATACTCGCCATTATTGCCGCGGGAGGAATGTTTGGGGAGATGCTTCAGTCAACCGGCATGGGGAAAAATTTAGGAACCATGTTGAGCGGATTATCACTGGGTATATTTTTCCCTTTTGTTATTTCAATGATCTTAAAAACAGCACAGGGATCCTCCACAGTGGCCGTGATCACTACAGCTTCGCTGGTTACGCCGTTATTGTCACAGCTTGGCATACACACCTCTTTTCAATTCACGCTCGCAGTACTTAGCATGGGCGCAGGAAGTATGATCGTAAGCCATGCAAACGATGCATATTTTTGGGTCATCAGCCGTTTCTCCAACCTGGAAACAGCAGCAACCTTGAAAGTGTATACGGTCGCAACACTTTTTATGGGGCTGATTACACAATTTTTTATCTGGCTACTTTTTACTTTCACTGTCGTCTAACCAAAACCGCCTGATGATCTTGTTCTGAGTATAATTTTCACCACGTAGTCATCTTTCTCTTCAACAACGGTAGGGTATGTGTTTTGAACGCATGTTGTTTCATCAAAATAACATGCATGCTGGCAATGGATTATCGGGCTCCCTACAGGAATGGCCCACTTATCCCATGAAAAAGTATACTGGCGACGACCATAAACTAAGCCATTGGAAAAGGCCTACCCAACAAACACAACAGGTAGACAGAAAAGAAGGGAAAAATTATTAGCTTTTAAATAACTAAATAACATGACAAACAAAATGAACACAACAAGGGACGATAAACAAACTTCTCCCATAATATTTTCTGCGGATCCGATTAACCTGGACAATACAGCCCGGCAAAACAATGATGTAATCAATGTTAAAGCTGAGGATGTGATACCGGAAGTTGTTTTTGCTCAAGGCAGGAATATGGCGGGAACTGATGAATCAGGTACGCCTGTTGTAAAAGATTTGTTAGAC
>JANMMA010000152.1:0-5617 GCA_031372815.1 Sphingobacteriales bacterium | reverse complement strand
CCTATTTATGGGGCAACCAAAGTGCTTGCCGAAGATTTTGATAAGGATGGTGATGTAGACTTTGTTGTAAATGCTTTTTACCCCGACTTTGGCGAATTGTTACGTGAGTCTTTTGTGTATTTGCAGAATGATAATTCTATAAAATATCGTTTCACCTCATTTACGCATCAAAATGGTGTACCAGTAAAATCACTGGCGCTTGAAAAAGCAGATATAGATGGCGATGGTGATGTTGATATTATATTAGGAAACTTTTCAGCGTCCCCCATTGAGGTACCTGAATATTTACAGCTGAAATGGAAGAAAGCCAGATATGGTTTAATTGTTTTCGAAAATCAGTTGTATCACAAGTAATAGTATGCGTGGCCGACTAACTTAAATACAAAGAATGAAATTATTATTCAGTACTCGTGAACAATATGAACGCATGGTTGCAAAAGTAAACATTACTATGTTATTGTTGGCATTTGCGACTGCCGGATTTTGTCAACAAAAACCAATGCTACTTTGGTTTGATAAGCCAGCTTACCAGCCAGCAGTATTCAGCTATAACACTAAAGAATTCAAAGAAGTATTTCACTTTGAAGAGAAGGGTTGGTTTGAAGCCATGCCGGTGGGCAATGGTAAAATGGGTGCTATGGTTTTTGGTGGCGTATTTGGTGAACGCATACAATTAAATGAAGAAAGCCTTTGGGATGGCTATACAAGGGATGCGGTAAATCCATTGGCGAAGAACGCCTTGCCGGAAGTACAACGGTTAATGTTTGAAGGCAAGACAGATTCTGCCGAACAGTTAGGTTCCCGTACTATGAGGGGCGTACCACAGCGTATCAAACCTTATCAATCTTTGGGTGATTTATTTATTGAACAATTGAATATTCCAGATGATTCCGCTTACACCCATTATCGCCGGTGGCTAAGTCTCGATTCTGCCGTGGCTATTACACAATTCACGATCGATGGAATTGATTACCGCAGGGAAGTATTTGCATCGCATCCGGCTAATATAATTGTAGTGAAATTTTATTGTAGCCAGCCTGGAGGTTTAAACCTGCGCGTAAAATTGATGAGGGAGCAAGATGCTGCTACCGCCAGTGCTGAGGGTATTGCAAATTGTATAGCCATGCAAGGCCAGGTTAAATGTATTAGTGATGAAACGAAACTACCTGTAGGAATGCGTTTTGCAGCTTATGTAAAAGCAATAACAACACAGGGAAATGTAACCATAGACAAAGATGGTGTAATGACGGTGAAAGGCGCAAATGATCTTGTGCTCTACCTTTCAGCCGCAACAAGTTATGGCGCAAAAGATCCTGATAAAATTTGTAAACAATCCATCAGCAATGTTGTCACCCAATCAGTTGAAACGTTGTTTAAACAGCATATCACTGATTATCAATCCATTTTTAACCGGGTAAAAATTAGTTTGTCTGCGGAGGCAAACCCTTTTGAACTTCCACAGGACAAGCGATTGGAAAGAGTAAAAAAAGATAATTTTGAAGATCCCTATTTGTCAGAATTATTATTTCAGTATGGCAGGTATTTATTAATTGCCTGTTCCAGAAAAGGCGATCTAGCTGCCAACCTTCAGGGGATATGGAACCAGAAAATGAACCCACCCTGGAGTTCGGATTATCATACCAATATTAATCTGCAAATGAATTATATGGCTGCAGAAGCAGTTAACCTGGCTGATTGTACTCTGCCATTATTTGCACTTATGGACTCGCTGGCCGCTCATGGTAAACACACCGCCAAAACCATGTATGGTGCAAGGGGCTGGGTAGTACACCACCTTACCGACGTATTTTGGCGCACTGCTCCGGCAGATGATGTGGTAGGTGTATGGCCGCTGGGCAGTGGCTGGCTGGCGCATCATCCTTTTGACCATTATCTTTTTAATAACGATAAAACATTCTTGCGCCATCAGGCCTTCCCTTTAATGAAAGGTGCAGCGCAATTTTACATTGACTTTTTAAGGCCTATGCCAGCAGGTTTGCCAAATGCCGGCCGGTTGGTTACCAACCCTTCTCACTCCCCTGAAAATGCGTTTGAAAAGGCAGATGGAAATCAGTTTCAATTTACCTATGGCGCTTCCATGGATATGCAGATTATTCATGAATTATTTACCAATTGCTTACAGGCCATCAAAGATTTAAGTACACCAGGTAAGCCTTTCGAACCTGCATTTAAATATGAAGTAGAGAAAGCATTGGCAAATCTGGCTCCTATTAAAATTAGCCCCTCAACTGGCGGCATTCAAGAGTGGGTAGAAGATTATAAGGAGATAGAAAAAGGTCATCGCCATATCTCTCACCTGTATGCAATGTTTCCATCAAGCCAGATAAATGTAAATACCCCAGATCTTTTTGCAGCGGCGCGAAAAACGCTGGAACGCAGGCTGGAAGGAAATCCCAACGCTGCAAAAGAAGAAGCAAAGAATAAATATGCAAGCTATGGTAGCTATTTAGATGGTAAAAGTTTCGGCGGATGGCAAAGTGTTTGGATTAGCATGATGTGGCTTAGGCTGGGCGAAGCGGAGCAAGCGTACAGGCATCACCAGTATCAGTTAAAGTATGGGTTGAGTCCTAATTTTTTTGGCAGTGCTTATCAGCAGGATGGCACATTTGGCTCATCAGCGGTGGTAGCGGAAATGTTGTTGCAAAGCCACACAGGCGTACTAAATATTTTGCCTGCTTTACCAAAAGCATGGCAGCGGCATGGTACGGTTATGGGGTTACGAGGCAGAGGGGGTTTTGAAATTGATATTGCATGGAAAGAAAACAAATTAATTACTGCAAAAATTATTTCAAACAATGGAGGAGTGTGTAAACTGATAGTTAAAAATAGTATAAAGATCTTCAGCAATGGAAAAGAAATAATGGTAACGAAAAAAAATAAAGGTGAGGTAAATTTTGCTACCCGAAAAGGGGAAGTGTATAAAATTGTGGGGTTTTGACTGTTTGAAAACACGACTTTTTTAGGTGTAGATTATGTTTTGAAGTCGTGATGGCCGTTCTGCAGTCAGGGTAAAGAAAAATCATTGGCTTACGATCTCCGTTCATTCTGTTTTGATTGCAGGTACTCTGTAGGGGTAATTCCAAATTGCTTTTGAAAACTTCTTGTAAAATTGCTTTGTGAACTGAATCCCACCCGGTCGGCAATTTCATACATTTTATAACTGCCATCTAGCAACAACTCGGCTGCTTTTTTAAGCCGGGTAAGGTTGATGATTTCCTGCGGGGTCAACACTGAAATCGCTTTTATCTTTCTATACAGCGTAATTCGACTCATGTTCATAATGGTCGCCAGCCTTTCAACATGCATATCTATATCATCAATATTTTTACAGATTACATCATTCAATAATTCTAAAAAATGTTCGTCTTCTTTTGTGTGTGCCATGCTTCTTAAATGCACCAATGGAGAGCTGGCATAAAATTCCCTGATGCTGTTGCGGTTGGCCAGGAGGCTTGCTATTTGAGCCATCAGGTGTTCTTTCGAAAATGGCTTTTCTATATAGGCATCGGCACCCAGTTCGAGTCCCTGCACTTTAGACTGTAAGGAATTTTTTGCAGTTAATAATATGACAGGGATATGCGAATATTCCAAATTGGACTTAATTTTTTTACATATTTCAAATCCATCCATCCCCGGCATCATCACATCAC
Organism: Sphingobacteriales bacterium; assembly: GCA_031372815.1. Taxonomy (GTDB): domain Bacteria; phylum Bacteroidota; class Bacteroidia; order Chitinophagales; family Chitinophagaceae; genus Pollutibacter. Next base: position 1,946 of record JANMMA010000152.1, on the reverse strand, counting down.
TGACAATTAACTGCACCGCTTCTGTTTCCAGTAGCTTAAATGCCTGCTCTCCTTCAATAGCTCTAAGTATGGTGTACTTGTGTTGTAAAATTCTTTCCAGAAAATCCAGTATCTCTTCGTTGTCATCGATCAATAGTAGTACGGGTAGCATGTCGTTTAATTTTATCATTACTTTCCGCTGTTGGTGGTTGGTTTCAAGGGCAGACTTAAAACAAAAACATTCAGGCCATTATTAGGGGTTCTTAAGTACAAATGTCCTTTATGTAATTCTGTCAATGATTTTGCAAGAGCAAGTCCAATACCGGTACCCTGTTGTTTTGCCGCCTCTTTCATGCGGTAAAAGGGTTCAAATATTTTTTCACTCATTGCATCAGGGATTAACAAACCGTCGTTTTCAATTTCAATTACTACCTTATTAACATTGATTTCAACTGGAAGCAACCTTACCTGTACCTTGTGGTGTGTATATTTCACAGCATTGTTAATGAGGTTACTGAATATCTTGTTCAATGCTTCTTCATCGGCCAGTGCAAAAATGTCGGTTTGTGGAAGTTCTATTGTATAATCGAGGTTTTTCTTTTTTGCCAGTAACACAAAATTAGAATAATTCTCTCTGAGCAATGCTGTTATGTTTACCCTGAAAAAATCTATACTGAAGCCTTTTGTTTCGGTTTGCCTGAAATCTAAAATCTGCGTAATCAGAGCAACCAGGCGATTGCTGTTTCTATCCAGCGTAATAACATCTTCTTTTATAGAAGGTAGTTCATCTGCCTGTTCTAATAAATTTTCGACCGGTCCTTTTATTAACGTAAGCGGTGTTCTTATTTCATGTGCTATATTGGTAAAGAAATCGATTTTAGCTTCATAGATTTCTTTTTCTTTTTTGTCTTCTGAAATGATGTGATAAGTGCGGAGTAAATAGTAGCCAATGGCAATAATGGCCAGGGCATAAAGAATATATGCCGAGGTGGAAGCCCACCAGGGTGGTAAAATGGTAATCTTAAATTGTTTTTCCTGCCCCCAGTTCCCATTAATACCGGCTTTGATTTTAAATACATATTTCCCGGGGGATAGGCTGGTAAAGTAAATTTTCCTGTTTGGTTTAACTTCTGTCCATTCCTCACCAAGGCCCTTCATTATATAACTAAAAACTGTCATTTCGGGAGAAATAAAACTAAGGGCGGCAAAATCGATACTGACTGACGAACGATTATGGGGCAAGGTGATACCATCCGTGTACAGCAGAGATTTGTTTATGATATTGCTGTCGCTGTATAAATCAAGTTCCTTGTTGTTCACCTGTAGGCCGGTAATGAATACAGGTGGTGCAATATTGCTGCTTAAAAAATCGTTGGGATTAAACCGAATCATGCCCTTTACACTTCCAAAATACAATTGTCCTTTTTCGTCTTTATAACCTGAGTTATAATTAAACTGGTCGTTCAGCAGGCCATTGGCTTTTGTGTAAACAGTTATCCTTTCATTTTCGGGGTTCATGTTTACGAGCCCTCTTGAAGTGGTTACCCAAAGATGATGGCGTTCATCCTCCAGTACTTTAAATACAAAATTACTTGGTAATCCTTTTTTATCTGTGTACACTGTAAAATTTTTTCTGGTGCTATTTAGTTTGCAAAGTCCGCCCCCTTCGGTAGCCAGCCATAGATTTTTTTTACTGTCCTCGTATATAGCGTTGATGGTATTATTTGGCAAACTGTTTTTATTGGATGGCTCATTTAAAAAATGCCCTCGTTCTTCGGTGGCGGGGTTATAAAAATAAATACCTCTGTCATGTGTTCCAATCCATATTTTGCCACCTGCATCTTCCGTAAGGCATGAAACAAAAGTATAAGGTGGCAGGTTAGCGGCAGGTTCAAAGCCTTTTATACTACGGTTAAATTTAAAGAGGCAATTACTGGTGCCGGCATATATGTCCCCATTTTTTGCGC
>JANMMA010000080.1:0-11426 GCA_031372815.1 Sphingobacteriales bacterium | reverse complement strand
TCAGCCGGACAAAGTACCAGCACTTTTTTTGTTTTACCGGTTCCATGTGGAAGGGTTACTGTACCCCTTACTGACTGGTCGGCTTTCTTAGGATCCACACCCAGACGGATATGAAGGTCTACTGAACTATCAAATTTCGTTGTGTTCACTTCTTTTACCAATGCGGATGCATCGTGAAGCGAATAGTTTTTATTACTATCCACTTTGGTATCAGCTGCTTTTCTTTTTTTAGCGATTCCCATTTTAATCTTTTTTTAATCCTTGATGGATAGTGGAGTATTAATTTTCCCAGGGGGCTTTTCCGTCAACGGTGATACCCATACTGCGGGCTGTACCGGCAACCATTCTCATGGCGCTTTCCACGGTGAAACAGTTCAGGTCAGACATTTTGTCTTTTGCAATAGCCTCTACCTGATCCCATTTTACCTTTCCGACCTTTGCACGATTAGGCTCTTTAGAACCACTTGAAAGTTTAGCAGCTTCCAGTAATTGAATTGAAGCAGGGGGAGTTTTAATGACAAATTCAAATGATTTGTCTGAATAAACGGTGATCAGAACGGGCAGAACTTTTCCCATTTTATCTTGTGTCCTGGCATTAAACTGCTTACAGAACTCCATGATATTGACACCTTTAGAACCCAATGCTGGGCCCACGGGTGGCGCGGGATTAGCCTGGCCGCCTTTTACCTGTAGCTTTACGTAGCCGGTAATTTCTTTTGCCATGTTTTAATTTTTTTGGTGATAACGTCACGCTTTTTTAGCGCAACTCCCAAAGCCATTCAAAAAAGAACTCTTTATTGGGGTTGCAAAGGTAACGATTGAGGGGAATATTACAAAAGCAAATTTTACCCCATTTCACGCTCAGCCGATATACCCTTACCATAAACATTTTCAGCGCTTAAAAACCCACCGACGTGAAGGAAGTTAAGGGGGGATTTTACCTCTTTTACAAGGCTCCGACCCTGATAATTATTTCTACAATATTTCATTTATGATTAACGATAACATCTGCTATAAGGAAAATAGATCAGTTTTTCTACAAAGAATTTTGAATTTTTTTATTTATTGAAGTAATCTTCATAATTTTCGTCAATTAACCCATATTTTAAATTCACCCGTCTAAAAAACTTTACACTATGGCCAAAGCAAAAAAAGCAGCAGCAAAAAAAGCAGTTAAGAAAGCTGTTGCAAAAAAAGCAGTTAAGAAAGCAGTTGCTAAAAAAGCTAAGAAAGCTGTTGCCAAAAAAGTGGTTAAAAAAGCTGTAGCTAAAAAGGCTAAAAAAGCTGTTGCCAAAAAAGTCGTTAAAAAAGCTGTAGCTAAAAAGGCTAAAAAAGCCGTTGCCAAAAAAGTCGTTAAGAAGGCTGTTGCAAAAAAGGCTAAAAAAGCCGTTGCCAAAAAGGCTGTTAAAAAAGCTATTGTAAAAAAAGCGAAAGTAGTCGTAGCGAAAAAAATTGTTAAGAAAGGCATTGTTCGCAAAGCGCTTGCTAGTGTTACCAATGAGCCAGTTGCTCCAGCTGCTCCTCCCGCAGAGTCATCTAATAACGGAAGCGAATCACAGTCTTAATTCCTGCAATTACCGGATTGTTGAGAAAGGCCGCACACTGTGCGGTCTTTTTCTTTTTACAACATTAAATTTTTGCAAAGTCTCTGATTAATCGCATTTTGTTGATATGCTGACTCTCCTATGCCCCATTATTTCAGGGACTCACGCGGCAGCAGTTTCGGTTCAAGCATAATTTTTCGTGGCACCGTATCTTTTTCTTTGAGTTGCGCGAGCAGCGATGCCACTGCCTGTTGCCCGATTTCCTGAATAGGCTGTGACACAACAGAAATTGAGGGTGTGCCTAAACGAAATAGGTCATTGTCATCAAAACATATGACACCAATTTCGAGGGGAATTTTTTTGCCGATCAGCCGAAGACTTTCAAGTCCGTATACCCCCAGGTAATTAGTAGTAAAAAAAACGGCATCGATCTCTTCTTTAGTAATAAATGCGTGTATTTGTTCTACAGCCTGTTCATGGGTATGGTCAAACCCCAGTCTGAAGACCAGTTGATCATCAGGCAAAATATGGTGATGAGCTAATGCACCCTTATAACCTTCATACCTGTTCTGCATCTGCACCTGTTTGGAATCAGTGGTCACCAGTCCTATCCGTGAGTAACCGCAGTTGACAAGTTTACTGGTTGCATCAAATGCGCCTTTGTAATTATCTACGGTTACATAACTGGTATCCAGTTCGGGGAAATATCGGTCAATCAGGACAACAGGCCTGCCTTCTTCACCCAGTCTTTTCACTTCACTCTCCATGCCTGGTGTGGGGGTAATAATGAAACCATCCATCTGCCTGTGCTTAAGCATATGCAGCAGGCTGCTCGCCTTTAGTTCATTATTTTCCGTACAACAAAACATTACTGTATAGCCAAATTTGTCTGCTTCTTCTTCTACAGCCTTGGCCAGGTTGGCAAAAAACGGGTTAGATATGTCTTCAATGATAAGCCCCAGGGTATGGGTTTGCCCTGTCCTAAGTCCACGGGCCACCTGGTTTGGACGGTAATTTAGCCGCGCGGCAACTTCCAGTATTTTGTTTTTCAGATCTTCGCTGATACGTTTTTCCCTCGCCTTTCCATTCAGTACAAAAGACACGGTGGTGGTTGATACTCCTACCTGTGCTGCAATGTCTTTAATGGAAACGGCTTTCATTTTTTAAATATAGGACTAAATGATATGTGCCCGGAGGGTAACCAATCTTAAGATCATGGAAATAAAAAACCCCTCGCAGAGAGGGGTTAGTTTCTTCAGGATAATTTTTCCACCTGCATGTAATTAAGCTCTACCGGTGTAGCCCGCCCGAATATCTTAACAGTGACCTTGAGTTTTTTCTTTTCATCATTGACTTCTTCAATAACACCATTAAAATCATTGAACGGTCCGTCAATGATTTTGATTGTTTCCCCGACAATAAAGGGTTCACTCATGCTCATTCCGCCTGCGTCACTCATCTCATCTACCTTACCCAGCATTTTATTGACTTCAGCCTTACGAAGTGCAATGGGATTGTCTTTCCCCAAAAAATGAATCACATTGGTCATATTCTTGATACTGGAAATGATATCATCATTGAGCTTACCACTTTCCACTTCAATCATTACGTATCCGGGATAGAAGTTCCTTTCACGCATCACTTTTTTACCATTCTGCACTTTGTATACTTTCTCCACTGGCAGGAAAACCTGTTTAATGATCTTTCCCCAGTCATTACGCGCGATGTCTTTATCAAGGTACTCCTTGATCTTCCTTTCCTTACCGCTAACTACCCGCAGCACGTACCACTTGGTAGTTTCCTGTTGTATCTGAGTTTCCATTATTTAAACAATGAGTATACAAATTTTAAAACGCTGTTGCTGGAGAAGTCCATTACCCAAACCACACCAGTGATCAATAATGTAGCTACCAGGACGATCATGGTAGACTGTTGTAACTGTTCCCAGGTAGGCCAGGTTACTTTTTCTACCAGTTCTTTATAAGAATCCTTAAAATATGCTTCGATCTTTCTCATATTCCTTAGTTAATTTTCAACGGCATTGATCCGTAATTCGTAATCCGCAATCCGCAATCATTTTTCGGCTTCGCCGAAAAATGTAGCACGGGCACTAGGATTCGAACCTAGATCGAAGGTTTTGGAGACCTCTATTCTGCCGTTGAACTATGCCCGTAAAACAAAAAACTTCCCAAAAGCCAGAAACTTTTAGAAAGTCCCGCTAAGATAACAAAGTACCCAGACAAAAGCCTGAGTACTTTGCAAATTTATGATATCCTGATAATTAATCCTTTATGAGGACTAACAAGGATTATTTTAGGATTTCAGTAACCTGACCTGCACCCACGGTACGGCTGCCTTCACGAATCGCGAATTTCAGACCTTTTTCCATGGCGATAGGCTGGATCAACCTAACAGTAAGATTGATATTGTCACCAGGCATTACCATCTCAACGCCTGCAGGAAGTTCAACCTCCCCGGTTACGTCTGTAGTACGGAAATAGAACTGAGGACGATATTTCTGGAAGAATGGAGTGTGACGTCCGCCTTCTTCTTTACTCAACACATAAACTTCACCTTTGAAATCAGTGTGCGGAGTGATAGATCCTGGTTTGCAGATAACCATACCACGACGGATATCTTTCTTTTCAATACCACGGAGCAGAAGACCTGCATTATCACCAGCTACACCTTCATCCAGTAATTTGCGGAACATTTCCACACCAGTACAGGTTGAGGTCAATGGCGCTTCCATCAGACCAACAATTTCAACACCTTCACCAATTTTAATGCGTCCGCGCTCAATACGTCCGGTGGCAACAGTACCCCGACCCGTGATGGTGAATACGTCCTCAACAGACATCAGGAATGGTTGATCAACCGGGCGCGGCGGGAGCGGAATGTAGCTGTCAACAGCTGCCATCAACTCGTCAATTTTCGCCATCCATTTTTCGTCGCCGGCAAGAGCTCCGGTAGCAGAACCCTGGATGATTGGTGTGTTATCACCGTCAAATCCATAAGCACTCAGCAATTCGCGGATTTCCATTTCAACGAGTTCCAGCAATTCCGGATCGTCGACCAGATCAACTTTATTCATAAAAACCACGATACGGGGAACACCTACCTGGCGGGCCAGAAGAATGTGCTCCTTGGTTTGTGGCATAGGACCATCAGTAGCAGCAACAACCAGGATTGCACCATCCATCTGTGCAGCACCTGTGATCATGTTCTTCACATAGTCCGCATGACCAGGGCAGTCAACGTGCGCATAGTGGCGGTTAGCTGTCTGATACTCCACGTGAGCCGTATTGATGGTAATACCACGCTCTTTCTCTTCAGGTGCAGCATCGATTTCATCATACTTCTTTTCTGTTGCCCATCCCTTCTTAGCCAGGATGTTGGTGATAGCAGCAGTTAAAGTGGTCTTACCATGGTCAACGTGACCAATGGTACCAACGTTAACGTGGGGTTTGTCCCGCTTAAATTGCTCTTTAGACATTGTTATCCATTTTAGGTTGTGTGTACAATTGTTATATCTGTTCACGGTGCTTTCACACCGTTTCTTAAATCATTATTTACCGCCGCCTTGTTTGACTGCAAGGGTAATCATAAACCAACGTTGTTGAGCCGTTTGTGACTCACGACCTCTCTTCAGGGTAATCAACAACCAACGTTGTTGAGCCGTTAGTGAGAATCGAACTCACGACCTCTTCCCTACCAAGGAAGTGCTCTACCCCTGAGCTACAACGGCTTGCTTCCCAGAAGGGTTAATTCCCGGCGGCTTGCTAATAGCAAACCGCCTGAATTATCTGAGCGGGAGACGAGATTCGAACCCGCGACCTATAGCTTGGAAGGCTATCGCTCTACCAACTGAGCTACTCCCGCATTTTAAGACTTCAACCTGAGACGTGAGACTAAAGTTAATCCTTCCTCTCATCTTTCGTCTCCAGACGCTATACTAACCTGGTGGGCAGGAGAGGATTCGAACCTCTGAAGTCGTAGACAGCGGATTTACAGTCCGCCCCATTTGGCCGCTCTGGAACCTGCCCAAACCATTAAGAGCCACTTGTCGGAATCGAACCAACGACCTACTGATTACAAATCAGTTGCTCTACCAGCTGAGCTAAAGTGGCATATTTCAGGCTTTTGAAAAAGAACTTACCCCATTTTTTGGGAAGGCAAAGGTAATGTAAAATGTGAAATGCAAAAATTTTGAAAAAGAAATAATTAAAGGACGTAATCCGGTGAGAGACAGCTGACAGCAATTTGCGGACTCGTGCCGCGAATGTGCGATCAGCGCAATGATATGTTTACATGAAAAAAGGGCCGTTTCCGGCCCTTCGTTATGCTGCTTGTTTTTCTTTTAATTTTTTGATCTGAATGATGATCGATTCTAAAGCGAGGTCAAAAGAGGCTTCAAAGGATTTAGAGGTTTGTTTTACAAAAATTTCGTGTCTTGGTACTTTCACCCTGATCTCTGCAATCTTGTCTTTAATTTGATGCACAACATTATCGAGTTTCAGGTAAACATCAATCTTGGTGATCCGGTCATGATAGTTTTCTAACTTCTGAATTTTTTTGTTAACGTGGTCAATCAGTTTTGAATCAGGATCAAAACGCACTGTCTGAATGCTAACGTTCATAGCGATCTTTTTTTTCTGGTGAAACAATAAATAAAAGAACTTACATCAAAGGGAACCCATTGCTGCATCACCCTCAAATTAAGTGTATGCCGTCAAATTAGCAAATAAAACTAGCGGTATTTATCACTCGTTTTGCTAAAGTTAAACGCCTGTTGAAACGCTCTAAAAATTACGCTTTTGGATGAGCCTTCTGATAAACTGCCTTCAGCTTTTCAATAGTGTTGTGCGTGTACACCTGCGTGGAAGCAAGGCTTGAATGGCCAAGCAATTCTTTGATGGCATTAAGATCTGCCCCATTATTGGCAAGTTGAGTTGCAAAACTGTGGCGCATGAGGTGAGGATGTTTTCTAGAAGCTGTAGAAAGTTTCCCAACTAAATGCTTAACTGCACGATAGGCATACTGTGTATTAAGTTTCCTGCCCTTGCTGTTGACCAGCAGAAAATCAGCATCGCTTTGCTCAAAAACCTGCCGCTTTTCTTTTATATAGCCCATTATGATTTTCATGAGTTCCTGCTTCACCGGTATTACCCGTTCCTTATTTCCCTTGCCCAGTACTTTTATGGCCGACTGGTGCACGTCGATATGTTTTTCCCGCAGTCCCACCAGTTCACTGACACGTATACCCGAATTATACAGGATCTCCAGCAATAGTTGTTCCGTCATCCCCTTCCAGCCATCATCTGCAGGTGCGGCCATTAGTTCGGCAGTTTGATTCTCTTTTAAAAATGACGGCAATCGCTTACCCGTTTTCAGTACGCGTAAAGAAGAAGCGGGGTTGCCTGCTACATTACCTTTTCGCTGGTGAAACCTGAAAAATGATTTGACAGATGAAATTTTCCGATTAACGCTCCTGGCCTCTAGCCCGCCTGCCTTCATACCCGCCAACCAGCTTCTTAGGATGGCCGGGGTTAGCGTAAAAGCATCCTGGCCTAAGCTAGATGCCGTGCCGTCTTCACTCGCGGACCCAAAAGTTAATTGCAGATAATCATCCAGCTGGAGTAAATCAGTCTGGTATGACCTTACTGTATGCTCCGAATACCTTTTTTCGAATTTCAGGTAGTCCAGGAAAGGAGGAAGGATATCGCGAATAGTTGCAGGCATAAAAAACAGCCATAAAGTTAAGTAACCTTATGGCTGTGACAAATTATCTTGGGCGACTAAGATTCGATCTTTCCGCTGGCGATCTGTTGCTTATAGATGGCTTTAAGCACCTGCGTTCTGCGCCTTATGGAAGGTTTAATGAACGACTGCCGTTCCCTGAGTTGAAGAAGAATCTTCGCTTTTTCGAATTTCTTCTTGTACTTCTTGAGGGCCTTGTCTATGTTTTCGCAATCTTTAGAATCGATGATCAGCATAATATATACCTCCTTGAACTTTTTAAGGGATGGCAAAGATAAGTACTGTAAATCAATTTTCAAACACTTGTGGTTTTTTAGTTTTCTCTGCCGAAATTGGGGCAAATTCAGCCCATGTTTACAGGTATTATTGAAGGTCTTGGCAAAATTGAGGACATCAGTACATCGGGTGGAAACCGGAGTTTCACGGTTTCGGCCCCTTTTACCGGTGAACTGAAAGTGGACCAGAGCCTTTCCCATAACGGCATCTGCCTTACCGTGGAAAACATCCAACCACCGTTATACCAGGTCACCGCAGTCGCGGAAACCCTGGCCAAATCCAACGCAGGTGATTGGCAGAAAGGTCAATACATCAATCTCGAAAGGGCCATGCTTATCAATGGGCGGCTCGACGGTCACCTGGTTCAAGGCCATGTGGACGAAACAGCGACAGTGATGCAGGTGACAGACATGAATGGCTCATGGCAATATGATTTTAGGTTCCCCGAGACATTTGCTTCCCTGATCATTGAAAAAGGTTCTGTTTGCATTAATGGGGTTAGTCTGACTGCCTATAATGTTTCCCGTAATAGCTTTAGCGTCGCCATCATCCCTTTTACTTACGAGCATACCAATTTCTCTTTCTTAAAGGCAGGCGATACCGTAAATATCGAATTTGATATGATCGGAAAATATGTCAACAGATTTATTTCCTTGCGGAATAACCAGTAATAAGGAACATATATTTGTGTGAACACCGAAACCAATAACTACTGTGCAGAAAATTTCCGTTGTCATCCCCATACTCAATGAAGCTGATAATATCAGGGAATTGAATGCACGACTAAATGCAACATTCAGCGGCATTGGTGCTGACTATGAAATTATTTTTGTGGACGATGGAAGTACGGATAACAGCCTTAATGAAATTAAAAAGCTGATAACATCCGACAACAATGTGAAGTTCATCAGCTTTACCCGGAATTTCGGTCACCAGATCGCCATCCATGCGGGAATAGAACATTGCACGGGTGATTTTATGGTGATTATGGACGGCGATCTCCAGGACCCTCCGGAAATGATCCCTGACATGATGAAAAAACTGAATGACAATTACGAAGTGGTGTATGCCACAAGAAAAGAACGAAAGGAAGAGTCCTTCCTCAAAAGAATAACTGCATCTGTATACTACAGGCTCATCAACAGGTTATCAGACACCCACATACCAGTGGATACGGGCGATTTCAGGATCATTACCGCAGCCGTTGCAGAACAATTGAAATTAATGAAAGACCACCATAAATTTATCCGCGGAGAGGTCTCCTGGACAGGTTTCAAACAGGCCTCCATGGAATATGACAGGGAAGGAAGAAAAAGCGGAAAATCAAATTTCTCCTATCGCAAAATGCTGAGTTTTGCGATGGATGGCATTACAGGGTACTCAAACGCACCCCTGAAATTTGCGACAGTTAGCGGCATATTCCTGTTAATCGTTTCGTTCCTGATGATCATATTTGTTTTATTACGTAAACTGATCCTTCTCGAGGCCATTTCAGGATGGACATCAATTCTCCTTGCTGTACTTTTCCTGGGCGGAATCCAGTTGCTAAGCATTGGCATACTGGGAGAATATATAAGCCGGATTAATGAACAAACCCGCCACAGGCCAATATATATTATCCGGGAATCCAATGTTAAATAATGATGAATTGAAAAGCCACATTAAAAAACTAGCTTTTATCATTTCCATTTTAGCCATTGCCTACTTTCCGGTATGGAGCTTTATCTTCTCATTGAAAAATGATTTTTACACACAGTACTTTCTCCAGAGGTTTTTTATTGGAGAAAGTATTTCATCACATGTATTTCCCCTCTGGAATCCTTACTTCAATTATGGTCTTCCCGTATTCAATGACATGAATGGTGGATTCTGGTACCCGCCTACCTGGGTCAATGGCATCATTACGGGTTATAATGCTTATAGCTTTGCCATCGAAGAAGTCCTGCACTTTCCTCTTGCAGCCTTTGGCATGTATGCATTAGGGCGCTATTTCCAATGGAGTACACAGGCTAAAATCATTTCCGCCATATCCTATGCCTGCTGCGGATATTTTGTGGCCCACACCCAGCATTATAATTGGATTACCGGAGCAGCATGGCTGCCCTGGTGCCTGCTGGCCGTTTACCGTTGCATGGATGCCCTATCCCTTAAAAATTTATGCTTTGGGGCACTGACACTGAGTTTTTTTATTTCGGGATCCCACCCGGGACTGATCATCGGGGGAATTTATTTTTTCCTGTTGATGTCACTGGTACGCATAAACGAAAAACGCAATTATCTTTCAGGTTTTAAAAATCTGCTGGCACTTCTCTTACTGGTGGCTTTCTGCATGGCGGGGCTCATTTACAGTTATGCAGAAATCATTCCATTGTTTACCAGGTCTGGCAAAATCCCTGCCGGGGTTATCATGAATTATTCCACCACCCCGAAGTCATTTTTTTCATTCTTCCTGCCCTTGCCGTACACACAGACCACAGGGGAAGAGATCACCATGAATAACCTGTATGTGGGATTGCTGATCATTATTTCCGTAATAGCAGGCATCACTAAAAACCGCAAACGGACTGACCTGTATTTACTGGCCGTTGCCGGCTTTTTTTTCCTGATCAGTACAAACCTTCCTGTATCTGCTTTCCTGATCAGAAAACTTCCATTGCTGCAATATGTAAGGCTGAACGGGGAATTGCGGATTTTCGGAATAATGGCTTTAATGTTATATGGCTCTATACAATTTGAGCACCTCTTACGTAACCATAAAATTCATCTTCGCAATATCATCTTATTTGTTTCCACCTGCCTGCTGATGACTTGCATATATACCCTTATTACACATCCTGAAACGGCCAGGGGCATTGGAAGTTTATCAGCCCAAGTATGGCACTCCGAAAACCGGGAAATGCTTAAGAACAGCATTCATGCCATTGGGTTTCTTGAAAGCGTTGTGATGCAATCATTGCTGCAATGCATCATGTTGCTGGTTCTTGCCCTTACACTGGTGAAAAAAAATCTATGGTTGGTGTATGCGGTAGGCGCAGACATGGCTATAGCGACCCTGCTAAACATGCCTTTTACCGGCGTCAGCATGACACCCACGGCAACTATAAAGGCAATTTTACAATCATCCCCCAGGGGATTTCCGATACCATATACCGGCCCTGAGAAAGATATGTACCGGGCATACCCAGATACAGATACACTGACCGGTAACTGGAGTTTTTATGGAAAACAAATTGCCATTGATAAATGGGCACATTACCCTATGCTTCTGCAAACATCAAAAAGGTATTTTGATGAAGCTCATCAGCAACTAAAAAATCAGGACAAAGCATTTCTTTTTACAAGGGATAATGCTCCGGTAATTCTTGAAAAATTCTCACCAAATGAATTCGTCATACATGTGGAAACAGAGAATAACGACCAGTTGATAATAAAACAGAATATGTACCCTGGATGGGTAACATGTGTGAATAAGGAGCCCGTTATTCCAGACACCGCTTACTTTGCTTTTCCAGCCATCAACCTTAAGAAAGGCAGCAATGAAATAATTCACAGCTTCCGGAAACCTGGCGTGATCTGGCTATTTATTATATACTTGGCCTGCCTGGGCTCAATGGTCATTATTCTTATCGCATCAGGTACATTTTACCGTAACCGCTCTTGAAATACTTGTCTGTCTGGTTTGATTCCTGTGAATACTTCTCTATCGATTTTCCATTCAGGTTTGTTATAACCCTGTACAGGTATACGCCATTGGCTAGTTTCTGTCCGTACTGATCCGTTCCATCCCACTTATAGTCGGTAATATTCCTTCCCACATGTATCGGACCAAGTTCCTGCTGCGTAATC